>NZ_JBDZDI010000003.1:0-344184 GCF_040044975.1 Gordonia oleivorans | reverse complement strand
CGACCCCACCGGGCACGGCGGACATCTGCTCCCACCCTCGGGTGCGTTGACGTATCGGATACCGGCCTGGTTGCGGGAGAAGATCATCGAGTTGGATGGCACCTGCCGGTACCCGCACTGCGGCCGCCCGGCCAGTGAATGCCAGATCGATCACCTGGTGAAATTCGTGCACCAGGATCCGATCACCGGTGGCTGGACCGTGGAATTCAACCTGATGCCGTTGTGCACCCCGGACCATCAGCGAAAACATATGGGGTTGTTGATCCCCACCATGCTGTCGGATCGGGCTGTCATCTGGCGCGACCCCGTCACCGGGGAGACCATCACCACCTATCCACGGTAGGTCACTGCCGTCGGGTGGTGCTGCGCTGCGATCGGGTTCCAGCACCGTGTTGCGTGGTCTCGAGGCTCGTCGCCTATGGGCTCCTCGCGCCTCGACCGGCGGGAGTCATGTTGCGCTGCAATCGGTTTCCAGCTCCATGTTGGGTGGTCTCGACACGCCACGGGCTCGCAAGCTCGCACGAGGCGGCTCGACCGGCGGGGTAAAGCACCTCGACCGGCGGGAGTTGGGTTGTGCTGCAGTCGGTTCCAGCATTGGGTTGCGTGGTCTCGACCTCGACAAGCTCGGCCCGGCGGTCACGGTCCTCCGTTTCGACGGAGCTCGCCGCAAGGCGAGAGGGCGCACCGACTCAGTGATTGGCCGGCTGGAACTGCCCGTGGCTGGCGGCCTCCTCCGCGCGAATCACGTGCATGACCGCGTTGATCAACGCCAGGTGGGTGAAGGCCTGCGGGAAGTTGCCCAGGTGCTGGCCGGTCTTGGCGTCGATCTCCTCGGCGTACAGCTTCAGTGGGCTCGAATACGACAACAGCCTTTCGCACAAGGTCTTTGCGCGTTCCAGCTCACCGATCTCCACCAGCGCCGACACCAGCCAGAAGGAGCAGATGGTGAAGGTACCCTCCTCGCCGGACAGGCCGTCGTCGGTCTCCTCGACCTTGTAACGCAGGACGAGGCCGTTGTCGGTGAGTTCCTCGGCAATCGCCAGGACGGTGTTGCGGACGCGGTAGTCGTCCGACGGCAGGAACCGGAGAAGAGGAACCAGGAGCAGGGAGGCGTCCAGAGCGTCGTCGCCGTAGCGCTGGGTGAACACGCCGCGGTCGTTGACGCCGAACGCGAGGATGTCCTCGCGGATCTCGTCGGCGATCGCCGCCCACTCCCGGGCGTACTCCTTCTCCTCGTGCAATGCCGCCAGGCGGGCGCCGCGGTCGAGGGCCACCCAACACATCACCTTCGACGAGGTGAAGTGCTGCGGTTCACCGCGGACCTCCCAGATACCGCGATCGGGCTTGCGCCAGTTGCGAACCGCCTCATCGACCTGCGCCTTGAGCACCGGCCACAGCGTCTCCGGCACCGACTCACTGGACTTGGTGTTGAGGTACACCGAGTCGAGCATCGTTCCCCAGATGTCATGCTGCGCCTGGTTGTAGGCACCGTTACCGATTCGCACCGGGCGGGCACCGTCGTAGCCGGTCAGGTGCCCGAGTTCCTCCTCCTCCAGGGTGCGTTCGCCACCCACCCCGTACATCACCTGCAGCGGATGCTGTTCGCCGCTGGTCACGCCGGAGACGTCGGCGATGAAGGAGAAGAAGTCGTCGGCCTCGCGGTCGAGGCCCAGGGTGTAGAGCCCCCACAGTGCGAAGGTCGAATCACGCACCCAGGCGTACCGGTAGTCCCAATTGCGTTCGCCGTGAGGTGTTTCCGGCAGGGACGTGGTGGCCGCGGCCAACAGCGCGCCGGTCGGGGAGTAGGTCAGGCCCTTGAGCGTCAACGCAGAACGCTGCAGGTGCGTACGCCACGGATGGTCCGGGAAGGAACCGATGTTGATCCACTGCCGCCAGCATTCGGAGGTGGCCCACATCTTCTGCGCGGCCTCGGTGAAGTTCTGCGGGGCGGGCTGTTTGGACCAACTCAGGGCGACGAACCGGTCGTCACCCTCGACCAGCCGGGTCCGCGCCCGAGCCTCGCGACCCTCGAGGCCCAGCCGCAGATCGGTGGTCAGCTTCAGTGTCGGACAAGTGGCGTCGGTATTGATGGCCGTGGCGATCGCCTCGCCGTATGCGGGACCGGAGTACTCCCACTTCGTCCGGGCCCGGTGATAGTCGAAGGCCGGTTCGCAACTCATCGCCAACTCGACGGTGCCCGACACGCAGCGCACGGTGCGGAGCAGGATGTGCTCGGCGTCCCAATCGGTCGGTGTGCGGCGATGGGTGGTCGAGCGGCGCTCGTTGTCATGCCAGGGGCCCATCACCAGCGCGTCACGCACGACGATCCACCCGGTGTCGGTCTGCCAGGTGGTCTCCACCATCAGGCTGCCCGGCAGATACCGACGATCGACGGGAACGTTCACGCCGTACGGCGCAAGACGGAAGTGGCCCGCGCTGCGATCGAGGATCGCCCCGAACACACTCGGCGAGTCGGGGCGTGGTGCACACATCCACTCCACCGACCCGTTGCGGGCGATGAGGCAGTTCGTCTCGGTGTCGGAGAGGAACGCGTAGTCGCCGATCGGCGGGAACGAGGTGACGGTATGCGTCGCCGGGGAGAAGGCGGCGGCCTCCGGCTCGACCGGCATGGGCGGTACATCCGGCTCGGCCACCGCCGCATCGGTGATATCCGAGTCGAGGGCGGAGTCGTCTGTGGCCGTCATGGATATATCATTGCGACCGGTCCGCAATGCCGCCACTTGAGTGGCGACGGCCGGATCGGAGAGTTCGAATCAGGCTGAATGAAAGTCCACAGCCGAGCGGGGACTGACGAGGTGATGGGTGTGAACGGGGTACTCGCCTGGTGGGACGGTGTCGAGGAATGGCTGACCGGTCTGGCCTTCGTTCCCCAACTCCTGGTCACCCTGGTGGTCCTGGTTCCCTGCGCCATCGCCGCCGCGATCGTGCTGAATGCGCTGGTCGACGGCGTGATGTCGGTGATTGATCGTCGCCGGTTCGCCGACGACGACCAGAAAGGTTTGTAGGTGGTGTTCCGCTCGCGTGTGACCTGGGCGCTCGTCGCGCTCATCGTTCTCGTTCTCTTGGCCTGGCTCCTCACTCGATAGCACCTTCCGCCGGCGAGGGCCAGAAGGCCGTTCGCGGGTTTCGGCGGCCCCCACGAGGGTTGTTAGCGTAATTCGTCCGCTGGTCACGGCCCATGTCGACCGGCGTCGAAATCACATCTTCGGAGGAGCCTGTAGTGAACGCTGCATCCATCCCGCGACGCAGAACGCCGATACTGGTGTGTCTGCTGGCCCTGGCGATGGTCGCGGTGGCCGGTTGTGGCGGCGGATCGACCGACGAACCCGGTGGCGTCGACATCTCCAGTGGCTCCCGCCACCTGGACCTCGTCGCCTACGCGACGCCCAAGCTCGGATTCGACCACATCATCCCGGCCTTCCGCGCCACCCCCGAAGGCCACGACATCGGGTTCTCGGCCTCCTACGGGGCCTCCGGAGACCAATCCCGCAAGGTGGCCCGCCACGTCCCCGCCGACGTCGTCAACTTCTCCGTCGAACCCGACATCACCCGACTGGTGAAAGCCGGCCTGGTCGACAAGGACTGGAAGACCCAGGCGCCCTACAACAGCACTCCGTTCGGGTCGGTCGTGGCGTTGGTCGTGCGCAAGGGCAATCCCAAGAACATCCACGACTGGAACGATCTGCTGCGCCCCGGCGTACAGGTGGTGACACCCAATCCCGGCAGTTCCGGATCGGCGAAGTGGAACCTGCTGGCACCGTATGCCGCGATGAGCAACGGGGGTCAGAACTCCCAGGCCGGCCTCGACTACGTCGCCGAACTCGTCCGCGATCACGTGCGCGTGGTCCCCAAATCAGGCCGCGAAGCGACCACCGCCTTCGAGCAGGGACAGGGCGATGTGCTGATCAGCTACGAGAACGAGGCGATCATGCTCGACCGGGCGAATGCCACGGCGGCGCCGTCCGCGCAGGTGGAGTACGTCATTCCGCCACAGACGTTCAAGATCGAGAACCCGGTCGCGGTGGTCAATACCTCCGATGACCTGCCCGCCGCGCGCGCCTTCGTCAACTACCTGTTCACCGATGAGGCGCAGTACATCTGGGCGCAGCAGGGCTTCCGGCCGGTGGTGCCGGCGGTCGCCGCGGCCACCGCGAACCTCTTCCCGGGTGACATCGAGAAGCTGTGGACGATCAAGGAGCTCGGCAAGGTCCTCGGCCAGGGCACCGCCGCGGACAACGACGGCGTGGACCTCACCGGGTGGAAGGCCGTCGACAGCGCACTCTTCGGCACCAAGGGCGCCATCACCAAGATCTACGACGCAGGGGGTGTCCAGTGACCTCGGAAACCGTACCGGCCCCGCGACCGGAGGCGGTGGGTTCGCAGCCGCCGGGCGGATTCCTCGGACGTTCGCGGACCTTCGCCGGCGTCAGTCCGATCACCATCGGGGTGGCGTGGCTGTGGCTGAGCCTCATCGTGCTGCTGCCGCTGGCCGCGATCACCGTGCAGTCCTTCGACGACGGGTGGAGTGGATTCTGGGACGCGGTCACCGCTCCCGCAGCACTCGACACCCTCTGGATCACGGTGCTCGTCTCGCTCGTCGCCGCACTGATCAATGTCGTCTTCGGCACCCTGATCGCCTGGGTGCTCGTTCGGGATGACTTCCCCGGCAAGGGATTCGTCAACGCGATCATCGACCTGCCGTTCGCCTTGCCGACCATCGTCGCGAGCCTGGTGTTGCTGAGTCTGTACGGTCCGAACAGTCCGATCGACATCCATCTCAACGCCACCAAGCCGGCATTGATCATCGCGTTGACCTTCGTGACGTTGCCGTTCGTGGTGCGTCAGGTGCAGCCGGTGCTGATCGAACTCGACGTCGACGTCGAAGAGGCCGCGGCGGTGCTCGGCGCGCGCAACTGGACGACCTTCCGCAAGATCATCCTGCCGGCGCTGCTGCCGTCCATCCTGACCGGCGCCGGGTTGGCGTTCACCCGCGCGATCGGTGAGTTCGGTTCGGTCGTCCTCATCGGCGGCAACATCCCCGGCGACACGCAGGTCGCCTCGCAGTACATCCAGCAGCAGATCGAGATCGACAACCCGGTCGGCGCCGCGGCGATCTCGGTGGTGTTGCTGCTCATCGCCTTCGTCACCCTGCTGATCCTGCGTATCGCCGGTCGCTGGCAGTCCAAGCGGGAGGATGCGGACCGATGAAAGTCTCGCCACTGACCCGGTACGGGCTGCGCACGATCGCACTGGTGTACCTGTTCATCCTGCTGATCGTGCCGGTCGGGACGATCTTCTACCGCGCCTTCGAGCACGGCATCGTGCAGTTCTGGGAGTGGATCACCACCCCGGCGGCGATCTCGGCGCTGCAACTGAGCCTGCTCATCGTGGTGATCGTGGTGCCGCTCAACGTCATCTTCGGGGTGCTGATCGCCCTGGCCCTGGCGCGCGGCCGCTTCCCCGGCAAGGGGGTGCTGCAGGCCGTCGTCGACCTGCCGTTCGCGGTGTCCCCGGTCGTCGCCGGTGTCGCGCTGATCCTGCTGTGGGGCTACGGCGGCTGGTTCGGCGGCGTCGAAAGCCTCGGCTTCCGTGTCATCTTCGGTTTCCCCGGACTGGTGCTGGCCACCCTCTTCGTCACCCTGCCGTTCGTGGCACGCGAGGTCGAACCCGTCCTGCGCGAGATCGGCACCGAACAGGAAGAGGCCGCGGCGACGTTGGGCGCCAACGCCTGGCAGGTGTTCTGGCGGGTCACCCTGCCGGCGATCCGCTGGGGCCTGACCTACGGCATCGTGCTGACCGTCGCCCGCTCGCTCGGCGAGTTCGGCGCGGTGACGATGGTGTCGTCGAACTACCCGGGCATCTCGCAGACGTTGACCCTGCTGGTCAACTCCCGCTACACCGACGACTACAACGAATTCGGTGCCTACGCGGCCGCGACCCTGCTGATGATGGTCGCGATCCTGGTGCTGGTGCTGATGTCGCTGATCGAACGACGGGCCAAATCGCGTCTGGCCGATGCCAGTACGTCGGTCACCGGCGAGGTGGACACCGTCGAACCGGAACTGACGGTCCCGCACGGCCCCGAATCGCTCGACGCCGAGCAGGTCGTCCACACCCACTCTCACTCCGCCGCAGGCAAGGAAGGCGTCTGACATGTCCATCTCGGTGATCGGTGCCAACAAACGGTACGGCGATTTCGCCGCCCTCGACGACGTCTCGATCGAGATCGCCGACGGTCAGTTGACCTCGCTGCTCGGTCCGTCCGGGTCGGGGAAGTCGACGTTGCTGCGGGCCATCGCAGGGCTGGACACCCTCGATTCCGGCACGGTCGTCATCAACGGCAACGACGTGTCCGGCAAGGCACCACAGAAGCGCGACATCGGCTTCGTGTTCCAGCACTATGCGGCGTTCAAACACCTCACGGTGCGCGACAACATCGCGTTCGGCCTCAAGATCCGCAAGCGACCGAAGGCCGAGGTCGACGCCAAGGTGGACGAACTGCTCGAGGTGGTCGGTCTGACGGTGTTCCAGAAGCGCTTTCCCTCACAGCTTTCCGGCGGCCAACGGCAGCGGATGGCGTTGGCACGCGCGCTCGCCGTCGACCCGAAGGTGCTGCTCCTCGACGAACCCTTCGGTGCCCTCGATGCCAAGGTTCGTGACGACCTGCGCCGGTGGCTGCGCCGACTGCACGACGAGGTCCACGTGACCACCGTGCTGGTCACCCACGATCAGCAGGAAGCGCTCGACGTCAGTGACCGGATCGCGGTGCTGAACAAGGGCCGCATCGAGCAGGTCGGCACGCCCGACGATCTCTACGATCGGCCGACCAACGAATTCGTCGCGTCCTTCCTCGGATCGACGGTGCGCCTCAACGGAGAACTGGTGCGGCCCCACGACATCCGCATCGGACGCAAACCCGAACTGGCGCTGCCCGCCGCGGACCCGAGCCTGGACACCGGAGTCATCAAGGCGACGGTGAACCGGGTGGTGAACCTCGGATTCGAGACCCGCGTCGAGTTGACGTCGGCGGCCACCGGTGAGGAATTCGCGGCCCAGATCACCCGCGGTGACCAGAACGCGTTGAACCTCAACGCCGGTGAGACCGTGTACGCGCGGGCCACCAAGGTGGCGGCACTCTCGGAGATCTGAGCGTCGAGGGCGCTGTCAACGTTGGGGAGAGCGCTGTCAGTGTGGGGGAGAGCGCTGTCAGTGTGGGGGAGAGCGCTGTCAGTGCTGAGGAGGGCGCTGTCAACGTGAGCGAGGGTGCCGTCAGTGGACGGAGATACCCGCCCACGCGTGCCGACGGTAGGCGGTCGCCACCGCATCGACGAGTGCCGGGTGGGCACCGATCGGACCGGCCACCAGGCAATCCGGGGTGAGACGGTCCAGGGCGGTCTCGACGCGTTCGGTCAACAGGCCGGCCGACAGGAAATAGGGACTCACCGCGATCCGCGCGGCGCCGGCCGTGCCCAGGCGTCGAATGGCGTTGCGCAGGTGACGGTCTCCGCTGCCGAGTCGGGTGGCGAAGACGACGTCGACGGGGCGGTGCAGCCGGGTGGATAGTTCGACGGCGCGGCGTCGGACGAGTAACTCGGCCGCCGGATTGGTGGAGCCGACCGCGGTCAGGATGATCCCGTCGTCGGGTCGCAGACCCGCTTCGTGCAAGCGGTCCCCGAGTGCGTCGGTCAGCGAGGCGCGACCCACGACGTCGGTGATCGTCACCGAAGCGGCGGCGTCGGCCTCGGCGACGATGCCGGGCAGGTCGACCTCACTGTGGTAACCGGGTGCGAGCAGCAACGGCACGACGACCACCTCGCGGTCGTCGCCGAGTCCGGTGAGGCACCCGGCAACCGTCGGGCTGTCGAGATCCAGGAACGACAACACCACCTCGACGTGCGGGAGCTGCTGGGCCACAGCCGCTCTCACGCGCCGAGCGGTGTCGCCGAATCGCGGATCCCGACTCCCGTGGGCGACCAGCAGAAGGGTCGGACTCACACCAGCTCTTTGAGGTGCAACGAGGCCAGCGCGTCGCCGACGAGCCCCGCCGCGAGGGTGTTACCGCCCTGCGGATCGATCAGCAGGAAGCTGCCCGACTCGCGGTTGACCTGATAGTCGTCGGCCGGGATCGGCTCGGCGGTCTGGATCGAGATACGTCCGATCTGGTTGAGCTCCACCGTATCCGGTGCCTCGGACACCGACAGGTTCTGCTCGTCGAAGAGCGCGTCGAGGGCGCCGACGATGGCCTGCGTGGTGCGGGTGCCGTGCTTGAGCAGCACCCGTGCACCCGGCCGCAGCGGCTTGTCCGCCAGCCAGCACACCGTCGCGGTGAACTGCTGGGTGGGTTCGGGAGCATCGGCGACCGCAGCGATGAGATCACCGCGGGAGATGTCGACGTCGTCGGCGAGCAACAGCGTGACGCTGCGACCGGTGTGCGCGGTCGCCAGTTGGCCGTCGGCGGTGTCGATCTGGGTGACGGTGGTGCGCACACCCGACGGCAGCACGACGACCTCGTCGCCCACCGACACCCGGCCCGCGGCGATCTGACCCGCGTAGCCGCGGTAATCCGGGAATTCCGCTGTGCGGGGCCGGATCACGTACTGCACTGGGAAGCGCAGTCCGACCTGCTTGCGGTCGGTGACGTTCGGCACGGTCTCCAGGTGCTCGATGAGCGTCGGGCCGTCGTAGTACGGGGTCTTGTCCGAGCGGGTGGCGACGTTGTCGCCGTGCAGCGCCGAGACCGGGATGGCCTGCACCTGCTCGGGCGACCAGCCCAGCGTGTGGGTCAGTTCGGCGAACTCCGCGGAGATCTCCGCGAACACCGTGGCGGGGTTGTCGACCAGGTCGATCTTGTTGACCGCCAACACAAGCTGCGGCACGCCGAGCAGCGCCATCACCGCGGCGTGGCGGCGGGTCTGGGAGACGACACCGTTGCGGGCGTCGACGAGCAACATCACCAATTGCGCGGTCGACGCGCCGGATACCGTGTTGCGGGTGTACTGCACATGGCCGGGGGTGTCGGCGAGCACGAATGACCGTGCGGGCGTGGCGAAGTAGCGGTAGGCCACGTCGATGGTGATGCCCTGCTCACGCTCGGCACGCAGACCGTCGACGAGCAGCGACAGATCCGGGCCCTGCAGGCCGCGGTCCACCGAGGCGCGGGTGACCGCGTCGATCTGGTCGGCGAGAACGGATTTGGTGTCGTAGAGCAGCCGGCCCACCAGGGTGGACTTACCGTCGTCGACGCTGCCCGCGGTGGCGATGCGGAGGAGGTCGGGGGAGTGGGTCATCAGAAGTATCCTTCGCGCTTGCGGTCTTCCATGGCGGCCTCGGAGACGCGGTCGTCGCCGCGGGTGGCGCCGCGTTCGGTCAGCCGGGACGCGGCGACCTCGGCGAGCACGGCCTCGTTGGTGGTGGCATCGGAGAGCACCGCGCCGGTCGACGAGCCGTCGCCGACGGTGCGGTAACGCACCGAAAGTCGTTGCACCTCTTCGTCGTCACGTGGTCCGCCCCACACCCCGGCGGTCATCCACATGCCGTCACGCTGGTAGACCTCGCGCTCGTGGGCGTAGTAGATCGACGGCAACAACACCTGCTCGCGGGCGATGTAGCGCCACACGTCGAGTTCGGTGAAGTTGCTCAGCGGGAACACGCGGACGTGCTCGCCGGGCGCATGCCTGCCGTTGTAGAGGTTCCACAACTCGGGGCGCTGACGCTTCGGATCCCACTGGCCGAAGGCGTTGCGCAGCGAGAAGATCCGCTCCTTGGCGCGGGAGCGTTCCTCGTCGCGGCGACCGCCGCCGAACACCGCGTCGAAGCGGTTCTCGGTGATCGCGTCGAGCAGCGGGATGGTCTGCAGCGGGTTGCGGACACCGTCGGGACGCTCGGTGAGCCGGCCGTCGGCGAGGTAGTCCTCCACCTTGGCGACGTGCAGACGCAAACCGTGGCGTTCGACGACCTGATCGCGGAACTCGAGTACCTCGGGCAGGTTGTGCCCGGTGTCGACGTGCAACAGCGAGAACGGCAGCGGCGCAGGCCAGAACGCCTTGAGCGCGAGGTGCAGCAGGACGGTGGAGTCCTTGCCGCCGGAGAACAGGATCACCGGACGCTCGAACTCGCCGGCGACCTCGCGGAAGATGTGGATGGCCTCGGACTCGAGGGCGTCGAGGGTGCTGAAGTCGTCGGCCTCGAGAGATTCGATGCCGGTGGTCTCGGTGATGGTCATGATGCGTGCAGCCCACATTCTGTCTTGGCGCGGCCGGCCCAGCGGCCGCTGCGGGGATCGGATCCGGGTTCGGGTTTGGCGGTGCAGGGGGCGCAGCCGATCGACGGATAGCCTTCGTCGACCAGCGGATTGACCAGCACCCCGTTGGCGTCGATGTAGTCCTGCATCTCGTCGTCGGACCACGGTGCGATCGGGTTGATCTTCACCAGACCGAAACCCTCGTCGAACGAGATGAGCGGCGCGTTGGCGCGGGTGGGCGCCTCGACGCGGCGGATGCCGGTCACCCATGCGTCGTAGCCGGACAGACCGGCCTTCAGCGGAACCACCTTGCGCAGTCGGCAGCATTCGCCCGGATCGCGGGCGAACAGGTTGCGGCCCAACAGTTCATCCTGTTCGGCGACACTGTGCTCGGGGGTGAGGTTGACCATCTCGACGCCGTAGACCTGCTCGACGGCGTCGCGGGTGCCGATGGTCTCGGCGAAGTGATAGCCGGTGTCGAGGAACAGGACCTTCACCGGGTCACCGTCGATCAGGTCGCGGTCGACGTGCTTGACCGCGAGGTCGACCAGTGCGGCGTCCTGCATGTTGGAGGCGACGACGAAGTTGGTGCCGAAAGTGCGTGCGGTCCAGGCGAACAGCTCTTCCGGGGTGGCGTCGGGTCCGAGTTCGGCGGCACCGTGTTCGGCGAGTGACCGCAGTTCGTCCTCACTGAACCGGCGCCCGTTGGTGGTGCGGGTGGTGGTTCCGGTGGTCATCGCAGTGCCTCCTCGTCGGCGCGAACCGCCCACTGCGCGAACCGCTCTCCGGGCTCACGCTGTGCGACGAAGTTGCGCGTCACGCGGTCGATGTAGTCGCCGATCTCGGTGGAGGCGACCTTGTGCTGACGCAGCTTGCGGCCGAATCCGGCGTCCTGGCCCAGGCTTCCGCCGAGGTGGACCTGGAAGCCTTCGGCCTGTCCGCCCTCGCCGTCCTCGATCAGTTGACCCTTGAATCCGATGTCGGCGATCTGCGACCGCGCGCACGAGTTGGGGCAACCGTTGATGTTGACGGTGATCGGCACGTCGAGGTCGGCGTTGATGTCGGCCAGCCGCTCCTCGAGTTCGGGGACGAGGACCTGTGAACGCTTACGGGTCTCGGTGAAGGACAGTTTGCAGAACTCGATCCCGCTGCACGCCATCAGGTTTCGACGCCAGTTCGACGCCCGCGCCTGCAGGCCCAGCTTCGCGAGGTCACCGATGAGTTCCTCGACCTTGTCGTCGGGGACGTCAAGGACGACCAGCTTCTGGTACGGGGTGAACCGGATGCGGTCCGAACCTGCCCGCTCCGCGGCGTCGGCCACCGCGGTTAGCTTGGTGCCGGTCACACGGCCGGCGATGGCGGCGAATCCGACCGAGTTGAGGCCGTTCTTCAGTTTCTGCACACCGACGTGGTCGCGGGGCTGGGTCAACGGTTCCGGTGCCGGGCCGTCGATCAGCTTGCGTCCCAGGTACTCGTCCTCGAGGACCTGACGGAACTTCTCGATGCCCCAGTCCTTGATCAGGAACTTCAGGCGCGCCTTGGTGCGCAGGCGACGGTAGCCGTAGTCGCGGAAGATCGAGACCACGGCCTCCCACACGTCGGGGACCTCGTCGAGCGGAATCCAGGCGCCGACCCGTTGGGCCAGCATCGGATTCGTCGACAGCCCACCGCCGACCCACAGGTCCAGACCGGGGCCGTGCTCGGGGTGGTTCACGCCGATGAAGGCGATGTCATTGGTCTCGTGCGACACGTCCTGCAGGCCCGAGATGGCGGTCTTGAACTTGCGGGGCAGGTTCGAGTACTGCGGGTCACCGATGTAGCGGCGGACGATCTCGTCGATCGCCGGCGTCGGGTCGAGGACCTCGTCGACGGCCTCGCCGGCCAGCGGGGACCCCAGGATGATGCGGGGGCAGTCACCGCAGGCCTCGGTGGTCTTGAGTCCGACGCCCTCGATCCGCTCCCAGATGGTGGGTACGTCCTCGATCCGGATCCAGTGATACTGCACGTTCTCGCGGTCGGAGAGATCGGCGGTGTCGCGGGCGAATTCGGTGGAGATCTGACCGAGGGTGCGCAGCTGCTCCACGTTGAGGGCACCCGCGTCGCAGCGGATGCGCATCATGAAGTGGCTGTCCTCGAGAATGTCGATGTTCTCGTCGCCGGTCCAGGTGCCGTCGTAGCCCTCGGCGCGCTGGGTGTAGAGACCCCACCAGCGCATCCGGCCACGCAGATCCTGCTTGTCGATCGAGTCGAAGCCCTGCTTGGAGTAGATGTTCTCGATACGCGCGCGGACGTTGAGCGGGTTGTCGTCCTTCTTGACCTGCTCGTTGGGATTGAGCGGTTCGCGGTAGCCGAGCTTCCACTGGCCCTCCGCGCGACGCTTGGCCGGGCGGGCCTTCTTGCGTGCCGGGCGTTCGCCTGCTGCGGGGGAGTCGCCGGTCGCCGGGGTGCCCGTCGTCGGTGCGGCGTCGGCGCGGGCCGCTCGCGTACGGGCGGGCGTGTCGCGTCGCGGCTTGGGCGACGAGGGCTGCGAGCCGGAATCCCCGGTCGCGGTGATGTCTGTGGTGGACGTCATGAATTCTCCTGGGCCGGCACACGCATGCACCGGCTATCGCACGGTCTTGGGCTGTGACGTGGCGGCATCCCGCGTACAGAATGCGGGGACTCTCCGGGGCCGGACGTCGTCTAAGGACGACAGGTAGCGCTGCAGACGCGCTTGAGATCGACGTGGCGCCGAGCGGCGAGCCACACCCCGGGGAAATTCACGCGGTCCATAGTGCCACGTCCATCCGCCTTGCGTCTACTTGGGAATACTTTTCACCACGATGAGGCAAACTCGCCCCGCGGCGACATCGCCACCGGTGCTCCGACCGGACCGGCACGGGTTGCCATCACAGCGATATGAGGGGCAAGGCGGCCCGCGCCGCCGGTATTCCCCGGGTCGCGATTGGGTCGCCGACGGTGCGGGCGCGCATCATGGAGGCGTGACGAGCACTTCCGTCCCGGCGATCCCGGCCGAGGTCCACGCGGCCTGTGAGGCGGTCGACCCGGCCGCGCCGCTGGGTCTGTATCTGCACGTCCCGTTCTGCGCCTCGCGCTGCGGCTACTGCGACTTCAACACCTACACCGCCGGTGAGCTGGGCAGTTCGGCGTCGCCCGAGTCCTGGTTCACCGCCGTCGAACGCGAACTGGCCCTCGCGGCGGCCACGATGCGGCCGACGCGTCCGGTGTCGACGATCTTCGTCGGCGGGGGCACCCCGTCGCTGCTGGGCGCCGACGGACTGGCCCGGCTGCTCGATGCGGTGCGCCGCCACTTCGACCTCACCGACGGCGCCGAGGTCACCACCGAATCCAACCCGGAATCGACGTCGCCGGAGTTCTTCGACGGGCTGCTGCGGGCCGGGTTCACGCGCATCTCGCTGGGTATGCAGTCGGCGGCTCCGCACGTGCTGGCCACCCTGGATCGCACACATACCCCGGGCCGTGCGGTGGCCGCGGCGCGGGAGGCGGCGTCGGCGGGTTTCGTCCACGTCAACCTCGACCTCATCTACGGCACGCCCGGCGAGACCGACGCCGATCTCGACCTCAGCCTCGACGCTGTCCTGTCGACACCGGTCGATCACGTGTCGGCGTATGCGCTGATCGTCGAGGACGGCACGGCGCTGGCCCGCCGGGTACGTCGTGGGGAACTCCCGGCACCCGACGACGATGTCCTCGCCGACCGGTATCTGCGTCTGGACCGGCGACTGCGCGACGCCGGTTTCGACTGGTACGAGGTGTCGAACTGGTCCCGCGGCGACGGTGCGGAGTGCCGGCACAATCAGGCCTATTGGCACAGCCACGACTGGTGGGGTGTCGGCCCGGGCGCGCATTCGCACGTCAACGGCGTCCGGTGGTGGAACCTCAAACATCCGGCGCGTTACGCCCAGAGCCTCGGTGGGGGGCGGTTCCCGGCCGACGATCATGAGGTCCTCGCTGCCGGTGACAAGCACGTCGAAGCGGTGATGCTGCGACTGCGTTGTCGCGAGGGATTGTCCGCCGATGAACTCGGCGCCGACGAACTGCGACGGGCGCACCGGGCGCGGGTCGAGGGCCACCTCGCGACCGACACCGACCGGGTTCGGCTGACCGATGCCGGACGACTGGTCGCCGACCGGGTGGTGCGTCAGATCCTCTGGGAGTGAAGCGGATTCGGGTGTGCGGTCACCAGCGCTGCGGCGGTGTCCACCCGGTGCTGCGCGTTGCCCGACGATGCGAACCACCACCCGAGATGTCTCTCGGTGGGGGTGTGGTGTCGCGGGTGGGCGGCAACTCGTCGGTGAACGCGAGCTGTTCATCGATCGACGGCGCGCCCGGACGCAGGTCCAGTGCGTCGAGGTCGAGCATGCGGGCGTGGATGATGGTGCGATTGCGCAACGCCGACCGCACGGCGCGGTGCAGGCCGTCCTCGAGATAGAGGTCTCCGTTCCAGCGCACCACATGCGAGAACAGATCGCCGTAGAAGGTGGAATCCTCGCTGAGCAGTTTGTCGAGCGCCAACACGGTGGTCACGGTGATCAGTTCGTCGAGGCGGAACTGGCGGGGCGGGATCGTCGCCCAGCCGCGATGGGACACCCCGTGATCGGGATAGGGTTTGCCCTCCCGGACCCCCTTGAAGATCATCGCGACTCTTCCTGCCTGCCGTTCCCGTGTTGGGCGACGCGCGGGGTGAACCGCCGACATTCGCCCGCACCGGACTTCTTGCTGCGGTTTCGTAGAATAGAACTCACTCACTGTAGGCCAGCAGCGGGTTCGAGAGGAGGTCCAGCCGTGTCGACCACCGATGACCGGCGGTTCGAGATCCTGCGGGCGATCGTCACCGACTTCGTGTCGACGCAGGAACCGATCGGCTCGAAGGCGCTCGTGGAGCGGCACGCGCTCGGTGTGTCCAGTGCGACGGTCCGCAACGACATGGCGGTCCTCGAGGCGGAGGGATACATCACCCAGCCGCACACCAGTTCCGGTCGCGTGCCCACCGACAAGGGCTATCGGATGTTCGTCGACCGCATCAGCGAGGTCAAACCGCTGTCGGCGGCCGAACGCCGCGCCATCCTGTCGGTCCTGGACTCCGGGGTCGACCTCGACGACGTGCTGCGCCGATCGGTGCGCCTGCTCGCCCAGCTGACCCGGCAGGTCGCGGTCATCCAGTACCCGCTGCTGTCCACCGCGACGGTCCGTCACCTCGAGGTCATCACGGTGTCGCCGTCGCGGCTGCTGCTGATCGTCATCACCGACACCGGGCGGGTCGAACAACGCATGGTGGCCCTCGCCCAGGACCTCGACGAATCCGACATCGTGCGGCTGCGTGACATGTTCTCGACCGCGTTGCACGGCAAGCGTCTGGAGGAGGCATCGGTGTCGGTCGCGGAGCTGGCCAATTCCGCCCCGGGCGACATCCGCGACGCCACGGTCAACGTCGCCACGGTGCTCGTGGAGACGCTCGTCGAACGCGGCGAAGACCGCGTGGTGCTCTCGGGCACCTCGAATCTGGCCCGGGCGGCGGCCGACTTCGCGCCGGTGAACGGCGGAATGGATTCCGTCCTCGAAGCGCTGGAAGAGCAGGTGGTGGTGCTCAAACTGCTCGCCACCAGCCAGCGGATGGGTCGGGTGACCGTGCAGATCGGCGAAGAGACCCAGACCGAGAACCTGCGTGGAACGTCGGTGGTGTCGACGGGGTACGGTGCTTCGGGCACCGTGTTCGGCGGGGTGGGTGTCGTCGGACCCACCCGCATGGACTACCCGGGAACCATCGCGTCGGTGGCCGCCGTTGCAAAGTACGTGGGCGAGGTGCTCGCCGAGCGGTGAGCGGCCTCCCGGTGGGACCCATCCGGTACGACCGAGCCGGTGTGACCACAGGGCCGCGGACCCCGGGTCGCCGCGCAGGGACGCGCGTGCGAGGCCGGCCGGTGAAACAAACGTGAGTGTGTGAGGACGAAGGACCGAGACGACCGTGGCAACTGACTACTACGGAATCCTGGGCGTGGCCCAGGGGGCGACCGACCAGGAGATCAAGCGCGCCTATCGCAAGAAGGCCCGCGAGCTGCATCCCGACGTGAATCCGAACGAGGAGGACCGTTTCAAGGAGGTCACCACCGCCTACGAGGTGCTCAGTGATCCGGACAAGCGTCGCATCGTCGACGCCGGCGGTGACCCGATGGCCGGTTCGGGAGCAGGTGGCTTCGGCGGAAATTTCGGCGGCGGCGGCCTCGGCGACGTGTTCGAGGCGTTCTTCGGGTCCGGCGGTGGGTTCGGAGGCGGTTTCGGTGGTAATCGTGGTCCGCGTTCGCGAGTGCAGCCCGGCGAACCGGCACTGGTCACCGTCGAACTCGACCTCGAGGAGTGCGCGTCCGGGGTCAACAAGGAGATCACCGTCGACACCGCCATCCTGTGCGACGTGTGCCACGGCGCCGGCACCAACGGCGATTCCAAGGCCGTCACCTGCGACACCTGCCGCGGCGCGGGTGAGATCCAGGCGGTGCAACGGTCGCTGCTCGGCCAGGTGATGACCGTCCGCGAATGCCCGACCTGCCACGGCACCGGCGAGATCATCCCGGATCCCTGCCACAAGTGCGGTGGCGACGGGCGCGTCCGGTCGCGGCGCACCATGACCGTCCGCATCCCGGCCGGCATCGAGAGCGGCATGCGTGTGCGACTGGCCGGACAGGGCGAGGTCGGCCTCGGCGGCGGTCCCGCCGGCGACCTCTACGTCGAGATCACCGAACGCCCGCACGAGGTGTTCATCCGCGACAAGGACGACCTGCACGCGACCCTGCGGGTGCCCATCGCCGACGCCGCGCTCGGCGGCAGCTTCGACATCCCGACGATTCTCGGCGACACCACCACGGTGACCATCGAACCCGGCACCCAACCCGGCCAGGTCGTGAAGCTGCGTGGGCAGGGCATGCCGCACGTGAACACCGGTGTGCGCGGCACCCTGCACATCCACCTCGACGTGACCGTGCCGACCAAACTCAGCAACGCCCAGTCGGAGGCCCTGGCCGCGTTGCGTGAGGCATCCGACGACTCCATCGATCTGGTGACGACATCGGCGGCGGCCGCCCCCGGTGGCCTGTTCTCGCGTCTACGCAACGCCTTCGCCGGACGCTGATCGGGCTCGTGTGAGTCCGCCGCTGTTCTGGATCGACGAGGTTCCGCCCGCCGGCTCGGCCGCCACATTGACCGGCCCGGAGGGCCGCCACGCGGTCACGGTTGCCCGGGTCAACCCAGGAGAGGTCATCGCGCTCGGCGACGGGGCCGGCTCCGTGGGGACCTGCGAGGTGTCCGAGGTGCACGGCAAGGACACGCTGACCGCGGTGGTCCGCCGATTCGACTTCACCGACCGTCCGCGACCGGTGGTCACCCTGGTACAGGCCTTACCGAAGTCCGAACGTTCCGAGTTGGCCGTCGACCTCGCCACCGAGGCCGGCGTCGATCGGATCGTGCCGTGGCAATCGGCGCGCTGCGTCTCGCGCTGGGCGGGGAAGGCCGACAAGGGTGTCGCCAAGTGGCGGGCGGCGGCGTCGGCGGCGGCCAAACAGAGCCGACGCGCCTGGATTCCCGAGGTCACCGACCTCGCGACGACCACCGACATCCGGGCACGTGCCGCCGACATCATCGCGGCCGGCGGATCGGTGGCCGTGCTGCACGAGGATGCGACGACCCCGCTGCGCGACGCGATCGGCGCCGACGCCCCCGAGATCATGCTGGTGGTCGGGCCGGAGGGCGGGCTCGACGACGCCGAGATCGCCGACCTCACAGCGCTCGGCGGGCAATCGGTGCTGCTGGGCCCCGAGGTGCTGCGGACCTCCACCGCCGCGGCGGTGGCGCTCGGTGCGATCGGCGTGCTCACCCACCGGTGGGCGCGGTGAGCGTGCGGCGTTGCGCGGTGCATCGCACGCGTGTCGCCTACGGCGAGCATCCGTCCCAGTTCGGGCACGTCTATCACCCACTTGAGGAGGCCGACCTCCCCGCGGTGATGCGTCCGGTCGTGCTGATCCACGGCGGTTACTGGACGACGGAATTCGGGCTGACCATCGAGTCGGCGATCGCCCGGCAGTACGCCGAACGCGGGGCGCTGGTCTGGAACATCGAATATCGCCGCGTCGGCGAGGACGGTGGCGGTTGGCCCAACACCGGCCGTGACGTCGTCGCCGCCATTGCGGCGTTCGACGACGCCGTCCGCGATCGGCTCCCCGCCGCCGTCGCACCTCGAGTGGACTGGAATTCGGTTGCCGTGGTGGGACATTCGGCCGGTGGGCAACTCGCGATCTGGGCGACGGCCCAGCTGCGGGCGCACACGCAGAAGGCTCGGATCACCACCGTCATCGCCCAGGGTGCAGCGCTGGATCTGGTGGCCGCCGGGCAGGCCGGCCGCGAATCGGTGTGCGCACTGATGGGAACGCCCTTCGATCAGACCCCGGACCGCTACCGGGCCGCCTCGCCGATACATCAGGAACCGTTCGATGCCCACGTCGTGGTGATCCACGGTGCGAAGGACACCGCCATACCCGTCGAGCTGGCACGTGAGTATGTCCGCGCCGTCGGGGAGCGTGGTCAGTCGGTGGAACTGGTGGTGGTGCCCGACGAAGGTCATGACGCCTTCGTCGATCCGCGCAGCGTGTGCAATCGCCAGACGATCCGGGCTCTCGGGCTCTGACCGTCACTGACAGCGCTCTCGCCGTCACTGACAGCGCTCGTCTGCACGTTGACAGCGCTCACGTCTTGCTCGTCCGCCGCCTGCGATCGGAATAATGGGTCGCTGATCAGCGGTTGACGCGGGATACACTAGGTCATTACCACCCGACAGAACCGACATCGCAGACCCGACAACCAGGAGTGATCTGATACGTGAGTGACGACAACCCCGACGTGAGCGCGACGACGCGTGGCAACGCAACGGGCAGACCTGTGGTCACCTCCAACATCGACGTCCCCTCCGAGGTGGTGTTCGGGCTTCTCGGCACCAGCGATGTCAACCTGCGGACGCTGGAGCAACTCCTGCCCGCCGACATCCACGTGCGCGGTAATCAGGTGACATTGCGCGGTACCTCCGCCGACGTCGCGGTCTCCGAGAGAGTCCTGGCCGAGCTGGTCGACCTCGTCGGTCGTGGCACGCCGCTGACCCCGGATCTGGTCCGTCACAGCGTCTCGATGATGTCGCAGGGATTGGGCGAGTCGCCCGCGGACGTGTTGTCGCTGGATATCTTGTCGCGGCGCGGCAAGACCATTCGGCCCAAGACGCTCAACCAGAAGCGCTACGTCGACGCCATCGACAACAACACCATCGTGTTCGGCCTCGGCCCGGCCGGTACCGGCAAGACCTATCTCGCGATGGCCAAGGCCGTCCAGGCGTTGCAGTCCAAGAGCGTCAACCGGATCATCCTCACCCGGCCGGCGGTCGAGGCGGGCGAACGCCTCGGCTTCCTGCCCGGCACGCTGAGCGAGAAGATCGATCCCTACCTGCGCCCGTTGTACGACGCCCTGCACGACATGATGGATCCCGAGTCGATCCCGAAGCTGATGGCGGCGGGGGTCATCGAGGTGGCACCGCTGGCATATATGCGTGGACGCGCACAACCGTTGACCACCAAGGTTCTGACCCCGCACGGTTTCCGCGCCATCGGCGAGTTGATGGTGGGCGACCGGGTGATCGGCTCGAACGGCACACCCACCGAGGTTCTCGGTGTGTACCCGCAGGGATTCAAGGACATCGTCCGCGTGACGACTCAGGACGGGTCGTCGACACTGTGCTCCACCGATCACCTTTGGTCGGTGTACACACGATCGGATCGACGCCGCGGCAAGGGTCCCCGGGTTCTGGAGACCAAGGAGATGATCGGCAATCTCCGTGCGGCGCACTATCACCGGTACGAACTGCCAGTGCTGGACAGCCCGGTTGACTTCGAGTCTGCGGATGTTCCCATGGATGCATACGCGCTCGGACTCATGTTGGGCGATGGCTGTATGGCGGGGCAGACAACACCCTCATTCACGACGATGGACCCCGAACTGGTTGAATCGCTCGTTGCTGCCGTGCCCGGTATCGAGGCACGTCGCAAAACCGACATTGACTATGTCCTCAATCGCATCACGAGTCGGGGTGAGGTCATCACGATCGAGAACCCGGTCACTCATCTGATGCGCGAACTCGGACTATGGGGGACGAAGTCATCGACGAAATTCGTTCCCACGAACTATCTCTACAACGCACCTGAGATCCGGCTCGCCGTCCTGCAGGGCCTCCTCGACACCGATGGTGGACCGGTTGGCCAGCAGGGACGCACATGTCGCGTGCAGTACACGACTTGCTCGGATCAACTCCGAGACCACGTCATTTTCTTGGTGCAGTCGCTCGGCGGTATCGCCTACACCCGAACCCGTTTCGCAGAAGGTCGCAAGCCGGGTCACGCCCGTGGTCGTGACGTTCAGTACCGTCATGACGCCCATGTCATCGACATTCGACTCCCAGAGGGCCTCGCCCCGTTCCGACTGGCCCGCAAGGCGAAAGCGTACGCGTCTGCCGGCCATAAGCAGCCGAAGCGCTACATCGAGAGCATCGAGCCCGCAGGCACCGAGGAGGCCGTCTGTATCCGTGTCGCCGCCGAGGATTCGCTATATGTCACCGAAGACTTCCTGCTCACCCACAACACGCTCAATGATGCCTTCATAATCCTCGACGAGGCGCAGAACACCACCGGCGAACAGATGAAGATGTTCTTGACGCGCTTGGGTTTTGGTTCCAAGGTTGTCGTCACCGGTGATACCACGCAGGTCGATCTGCCCGGCGGTGCGCGCAGCGGCCTGGTGGCCGCGTCGCAGATCCTCGACGGTATCGACGACATCCACTTCGCCACCCTCACCAGCGCCGACGTGGTGCGCCACCGGCTCGTCGCCGACATCGTCGACGCCTACGGCCGCGCCGAGGAGGCCGAACGTGGTGGCAGACTTCGTGATTCCGACCGGATCGGAGGCGGCAACCGGGCCGCCCGACGGGCGGCCAACCAGGGGCGGCGGTCATGACCATCGAATTCGCCAACGAGTCGGGCGTCGACGTTCCCGCCGAATTGGTCCTTGCCGCAGCACGTTTCGCGGTCGAGGCAATGGATGTGCATCCCGGCGCGGAACTGTCGGTGCTGTGCGTCGACGAGTCGACGATGGCCGACATGCATGTGCAGTGGATGGATCTGCCCGGACCGACCGATGTGATGAGCTTCCCGATGGACGAGCTCGTGCCGGGCGGTCGTCCCGACGCTGCCGACCCCGGCCCGGCGATCCTCGGTGACATCGTGCTGTGCCCGGAGTTCGCGGCCAAGCAGGCCCGCGAGGCCCGACGGTCACTCGATCACGAACTGGCGATGCTGACCATCCACGGTGTCCTGCACCTCCTCGGCTACGACCATGCCGAACCCGAGGAGGAGAAGGAGATGTTCGGGCTGCAGAACCAACTACTCGAGCGCTTCTACGACGAGCGGCACCGTCAGGCGCAGCAGCAGCGGCAATCCGACCGCGACACCCGACTCCTGACCAACATCGGCTTCACCGACGCGGGAGGTGACGAGGGTTCGGTGCGCGGACCGCACACGGGCCCGGACAAGCAGTGACCGCCTCGCAATACACCTGGTTCGTCATCGGCGCGGTCGTCCTCGTCGGTATCAGTGGTCTGTTCGCCGCCGTCGACACGGCGGTGTCGACGGTGTCGATCGCCCGCGTCGAGGACATGGTCAAGGAACGACGCGCCGGTGCGGTACGGCTGATGCAGGTGCTGTCATCACGCGCCACCTACGTGGGGCTCGCGGTGTTGCTGCGGGTGGTCTGCGAGACCGCAGCGGTGGCGTTGATCGCGGTCGTCCTCGTCGAGAGACTCGATGTCGGCTGGGGATTGCTGGCCACCATCGCGGGAATGGCGGTGGTCTCCTATGTCGCCGCAGGCGTCGGTCCGCGCACCCTGGGCCGCCAGCACGCGTACTCGATAGCGCTGGCCGCCGCGCCGCTGCTGCAGATCGCCGGTGTGTTGCTGCGGCCGGTCACCCGACTGCTGATCCTCATCGGCAACGCACTGACCCCCGGTAAGGGATTCCGCAACGGACCGTTCGCCACCGAGGTCGAACTCCGCGAGGTCGTCGATCTCGCCGAGGCGAGCGGAGTGGTGGCCGCCGATGAACGCCGGATGATCCAGTCCGTGTTCGAACTCGGCGACACCAATGCCCGTGAGGTGATGGTGCCGCGTCCGGAGATGGTGTGGATCGAACAGGACAAGAGCGCGATGCAGGCGACGAGTCTCGCGGTGCGCAGCGGACATTCGCGAATCCCGGTCATCGGCGAGAACCCCGACGACGTGCTCGGTGTGGTGTACCTCAAGGACCTCGTGGAGCGGTCGCTGGCCGGTGATGACGCGCGGGCGTTCTCGGTCGCCGAGGTGATGCGCCCGGCCGAATTCATCCCGGACTCCAAACCGCTCGATCGGGTGCTGGAGGACATGCGCCGCACCCACAATCACATGGCGTTACTGGTCGATGAGTACGGCGGTATCGCCGGCCTGGTCACCATCGAGGACGTCCTCGAGGAGATCGTCGGGGAGATCACCGACGAATACGACTCCGGTGAGGTCGCCCCCATCGAGGATCTCGGTGGCGGCACCTACCGGGTGTCGGCGCGACTGCCCGTCGAAGACCTCGGTGAGCTCTTCGACATCGACATCGACGACGACGAACTGGATGTGGAAACCGTGGGCGGGCTCGTCGGCCTCGAGCTGGGCCGGGTACCGCTGCCCGGTGCGCGGGTGAGTTCCCACGGATTGGACCTGGTGGCCGAGGGCGGACCTAATCGACAGGGACGCCAACGCATCACGACGGTGCTGGTGACCCGATCCGAGGAGGACTCCGCGGCCGCCGAGGATGACGAAACGAGATCCGAGGAGGCCGAGGCCCGCGGCGCCGATCGGTCGCGATCGGGTGGCAACGGCCACCGTCGTGACGAATACGCCGGGTCGTCGAGACAACGCAAGGAGGCGATGTGACCGAAGCGCGCACCCACGAACCACTGAGCGACGAGGACCAGAAGCTGGTCGTGCTGGCCCGCGGAGCCCGCGGCCGGGCGCAATCGGCCACCGGCGCGGCGGTTCGGGACGGCGACGGTCGCACTTATGCCGGGGCGGACGTCGCGGCGACGACACTGTCGCTGTCGGCGTTGCAGGTCGCCGTGGCCACCGCACTGTCCAGTGGCGCCGAGTCGTTCGAGGCGGCCGTCGTGATCGGTGGCGGTCCCGACGATCCGGGCCGGGCGACGCTGGCCGAGATCAGCCCGTCGGCGGATCTCATCATCACCGACGCCGCCGGCGGCGTGCAGGACCGGCTGGGTGCCGGCCGATGACCGAATTCCGTTCCGGCTTCGTCTGTTTCGTGGGACGACCCAACACCGGCAAGTCGACGCTGACCAATGCGCTGGTCGGCCAGAAGGTCGCGATCACCTCCAACCGGCCGCAGACCACCCGCCACACCATCCGGGGCATCGTCAATCGTCCCGACGCGCAACTCATCCTCGTCGACACCCCGGGTCTGCACCGACCGCGCACACTGCTCGGGCAACGGCTCAACGACCTCGTCCGCGACACCTACTCCGAGGTCGACGTGATCGGCATCTGCGTACCCGCCGACGAGAAGATCGGACCGGGGGACCGGTGGATCATCACCCAGGTCCGGGAGATGGCGCCGCGCACCACCGTGATCGGCATCGTCACCAAGATCGACCGGGTGGGACGAGAGCAGGTCGCCTCCCAGTTGATGGCGCTCTCGGAACTGCTAGGGCCGGAATCCGAGGTGGTCCCGGTCTCGGCGAAGTCGGGAAAGCAGGTCGACGTGCTCACCGATGTGCTGGTGTCGCTGATGGAACCGGGGCCCGCGTTCTACCCGGAGGGCGAACTCACCGACGAGCCCGAGCAGGTGCTGATGGCGGAGTTCATCCGCGAGGCCGCGCTCGAGGGAGTTCACGACGAACTGCCGCATTCGCTGGCGGTGGTCATCGAGGAGATCATCCCGCGCGACGATCGGGGCCCCGATCAGCCGGAGATGGTTGACGTCCATGCCATTCTGTACGTCGAGCGTGACAGTCAGAAGGGCATCATCATCGGCCGCAAGGGTGCGCGACTCAAAGAGGTCGGCACCGTGGCGCGCCGCCAGATCGAGGCGCTGCTGGGGGTGAAGGTCTACCTCGACCTGCATGTGAAGGTGGCCAAGGACTGGCAACGCGATCCGAAACAGTTGGGCCGCATGGGCTTCTGAGGAGCCTCGGGTCGGCGCACCACGGTTCTACAGGGAGGGCGGTCGATGGGCAGGCACGAATCAGATGAGGTCGATGACACGTCGGACCTCGGTGATCACGCCGGGGTCGAACGGGACGCGTCGGCGGCCACCACGATCGCCGAAGTACTCGGATCACCCCGATTCTGGCTGCTGCCGCTCCTGCTGGTGGTGGTCATCATGTCGTTCATGGCGGCGCTGTACATGGGCGCCATCGCCGATCCCGAGAAGAACCTGCACGACTTCCCGATCGCGATGGTCGCCGAGGACACCGGCGGCACTCTCGACAACGGTGACGGCACCTCCGCGAAGGTCAACTACGGCGACCAGGTGGCCGACGGCATTGTGACCAGTGCCGCCGAGAGTGGGATCGCGGTCCACCGCACCGACCGCACCACCGCGCTGAACGAACTCAACAGCGGGCGGGTGTACGGCGTGGTCGTCATCGGTCCCAACTTCACCAACTCGACCATCGCGCTCGGCAAGGCGGCCGTGCTGCAGGCCAGGCCGGAACCGGTGGCCATCGACGTCTTCATCAACCGCGGCTCGGGAACCTTCGCCTCGGCGGTCACCACGACCTTCGCCGAGCGGGTGTCGACGGCGGTCAACGACCAGATGGGCGGGCAACTCACCGACACCGTGCGGGAACAACTTGCCAAGGCCGACGTGGCCTTCTCCGGTGCGGCACAACTCGCCCTGTGGAAACCGGTCGAGGTGTCGGTCATCGAACCGTCGCCGCTGCCGTCCGGGTCGGCCAACGGGTTGTCCGCGTTCTACTTCACCCTGCTGCTCGTCCTGGCCGGATTCACCGGGGCGATGATGGTGAGCATCGTCGTCGACGCCATCCTGGGCCAGACGCCCATCGAGTTCGGGCCGTTCTACCAACTGCGCGTACGGCTGGCGATCTCGCGGTGGGGCACACTGGCCGCCAAGTGGATCATCATGGCGCTCATCGCGTTCGTGCAGTCGGCGCTGTTCATCGGGGTGTGCACGCTTGTCGGCACATCGTTGCCCAATGCCTTCAGCCTGTGGGCATTCTCGGTCCTGGCCATCTTCGCGGTGGGCGTGTCGGCGAGTTCGATGATGGCCGTATTCGGCAATCCCGGACTCATCCTCAACCTCATCTTCTTCGTCATCCTGGGGTTGCCCTCCTCGGGTGGCACGGTGCCGCTCGAGGCCAGTCCACGCGTGTTCACCTGGATCGCCGCGGTCGAACCGATGCATCTGATCTACCTCGGGGTGCGCGCCATCCTCTATTTCGATGCCGACTGGTCGGCGGGACTCGGCCGGTCGATCATCCAGACATTCATCGGACTGGCGATCGGTGCGCTGTTGGGCTGGGCGGGCACCCGGCTGTACGACCGGAAGGGCTGGCATCGCTATCCGGGTGGGATGACACTGCCGACGCGGCTCGCCGCGCAGCTGGACAAGACCGGTACACCGACCATCACCTCACCCGCGCCGTATCACTCGCCGGTCGAGCGGACCTGATGCGGATCCCGGTGGGCCGTGGTGTGTCGACTCGGGTGTGTCGACTTCGGGTGTGTCGACTTCGGGTGTGTCGACTTCGGGTGTGTCACCGTCGGTGCCTGTCGTCCGTCGGTGACAGAATGTCGCGGTGAGGTTCTACCGGGATGAGGGTGTGGTGCTCCGCCAGCACAAGCTGGGCGAGGCCGACCGCATCATCACCATGCTCACCGCCGAACACGGTCTGGTGCGCGCGGTCGCCAAAGGCGTGCGGCGGACCCGGTCGAAGTTCGGGGCCAGGCTGGAGCCGTTCGCCCACATCGACGTCCACCTCTACCCGGGTCGCAACCTGGACGTCATCACCCAGGTGCACAGTCTGCACGCCTTCACCGACGCGATCGTCGCCGACTACGGCCGCTACACCACCGCCTGCGCGGTGCTCGAGACCGCCGAACGGCTGGCCGGCGAAGAACGCGCACCCGCCCCACAACTTCAGCGCCTGACCGTCGGCGCGTTGGAGGCATTGGCCGACAACCGACGTCCCGGGCAACTCATCCTCGATGCCTTCCTCCTGCGGGCCATGCACTGTGCCGGGTGGATGCCGGCACTGGAGGTGTGCGCGCGATGTGCACAGCCCGGCCCGCATCGTGCCTTCCACGTCGCGGCCGGCGGCGCGGTGTGCCTGCACTGCCGCCCGCCCGGCGCTGCCACCCCGTCGCCGGGCGTGCTCGATCTGATGGATTCCTTGTTCCGTGGGCAGTGGGAACACACCGTCGAGGTCAGTGATTCGTTGCGGCGACAGGCCAGTGGTCTCACCGCAGCCCATCTGCAGTGGCATCTGGAACGTCAGCTGCGCACCCTGCCGCTCATCGAACGCACCGCTCCCCATAGGCTGGTGGAATCGGGTGCGAGAGGAGTCGACGATGGCGCTGCGGCCGGGTAGCTCCGCCAAACGGCAGACCGCCGAGGCGCGGACAGAGGTACGACCACCGGACCCGCATCCCAGCGGAGCCATTCCGCCGGCGATCCCGGCCGAATTCGTCCCCAATCATGTCGCCCTGGTGATGGACGGCAACGGTCGCTGGGCCACCGATCGTGGGTTGCCGCGCACCGAGGGACACAAACGCGGTGAGGCCGTGCTGATGGACTCGGTGTGCGGGTGCATCGAGATCGGCGTGAAATGGCTGTCGGCATATGCTTTTTCCACCGAGAACTGGTCGCGCAGCCCTGACGAGGTCCGCTTCCTGATGGGGTTCAACCGTGACGTGATCCGCCGTCGCCGCGACGAGATGAACGAGATGGGGGTGCGGGTGCGATGGGCCGGACGCCGACCCCGGTTGTGGCGCAGCGTCATCAAGGAACTCGAGGTGGCCGAGGAGCTCACGAAGGACAATGACGTGATGACGCTGACCATGTGCGTCAATTACGGGGGTCGTGCCGAGATCGCGGACGCCGCAAAGGAAATCGCTCGTCGTGCGGCGGCGGGCGAGATCGATCCGGAACGTATCACCGAGCAGTCGTTCGCACGCTACCTCGACGAGCCGGATATGCCCGACGTCGATCTCTTCTTGCGTCCCTCCGGGGAGCGGCGCATCTCCAATTTTCTGCTCTGGCAATCGGCCTATGCCGAGATGGTGTATCAGGAGAAGCTGTTTCCCGATTTCGATCGCCGTGATCTGTGGGATGCCTGCCTCGAGTACGCCTCGCGTGATCGTCGTTTCGGCGGAGTGAAGCCCCGGTGAGCCACGACGATTCGACATCGGCGGGTACTACCGGTGGCACCTCGATCGGGCGGATATCCGCCCTGCTGGCCGAGGTGGGTGACGTCGTCGAGGGGGACGCGGACTCGGTGGTGGTGCAGGTGGGACTGACGCGTGCGTCGATCCGGGTGGTCGAACTCGGTGAGCAACTCGAGGTCCTCAGCGTCACCCAGCTTGTCGCGGTGAATCTCCCGAACACCTCCGATCTCCGCGATGACGTCGAAAGTCACGATGCCACACTGAGTTTCGGGAGCCTACGCCGTTCCGATCCCACCGGCGTGACCACCGATGTGCTGCTGTACTACACCTTCCCGATCGGCGGGATCTCCGACGTCGCGCTGCTCACCGTGCTGCATGTGGTGCTGGTGACCGGTGCTGACATCGCCGGTGCGCTGGTCGGTACGTGACACCGGCCTGATCGGTGAGGCGTGCCCTACTCCCGGGCCGCCAAGGCCTGACACCGCTCGCACACGCCGAAGACCTCCACGGTGTGGTGGATGTCGGTGAATCCGTGCTTCTTGGCGATGGCGGCGGCCCACCGCTCGACGGTATCGGCCTGCAGTTCCACGGTGGTTCCGCATTCCCGGCACACCAGGTGGTGGTGATGTCCATTCGAGCAGTGTCGATAGCGGGTTTCGCCGGAACCGTCCCACAGGGAATCGATCTGGCCGGCCTGCGAGAGTGCCTGCAGATTGCGATAGACGGTCGTGAGGCCGATGGACTCGCCACGCGACTTGAGTCGCTCGTGGAGTTCTTGCGCGGATTGGAAGTCATCGCTGGCGGCCAGTGCATCGGCGATGGCCGCACGCTGGCGGGTGGACCGCACCCCGGTGACCGGGCGCGAGGGCGCAGTGGAACTGTCGGCGCTCATGAGGCGGCCTCCACATCGGGGTCGGCGGACGCGACGTGCGACTCGGTGGCATGCACCAGCGCGTCGGTGACGATGTGGGCCAGGTGGTCGTCGATGAGTTCGTACATGATCTCCCGGCCGTTGCGGTGCCCACGGACCACGCCGGCGTCCTTGAGAACACGCAGGTGCTGGCTCACCAGCGGCTGGCTCAGCTCCAGGCTGCCGACGAGTTCGTGAACGCACTTGGCGCCCTGCTGCAGCGACAGCACGATCGCGATGCGAGTGGGGGCGGCCAGGGCGCGAAGGAGTTCGCTGGCGGCTTCACGGGCCGCGGCGTCGCGGCGCTCAGTCGCGGAATCGCACGGCCGAGGGGGGTGCTCCATGGGTCCATGCTAAAGGAAGTCGTTGTCATTTGCGGACGCGGCCCCGATGACCGCCGACTCTGTTATTCTGGAAACGTCCGTTATCAGAATGGGGAATGCTTGTGGCCGCACCTGCTCGTCTATCGCGTACCGAACTCGACAACCTGTCCTCCGACGTCTTCGCGCGATCGCTGATGTCGATGGGCAACACGATGAGCACCGCCAACGTCATCATGCAGCTCGCCAATCCGGCCGTCGGGTACGGAGTGGCACGCAGCACCGTCGAGGGCGGCCGCCTGGATCGCCATCCGGTCAAGCGGGCCCGCACCACCGCGTCGTATCTCGCCGTGGCCATCCTCGGCAACGCCGACGACCGACGTCGCTTTCGTCACGCGGTCAACCGGCAACACGCGCAGGTCCGCTCCACCGAGGACAGTCCGGTCGAGTACAACGCCATGAACACCGACCTGCAGCTGTGGGTCGCCGCATGCCTCTATGTCGGCCTCGAGGACATCTACGAACGCGTGCATGGTCCCCTGGCCGGCGAACTGCGGGACACCTTCTATCAACAGGGCAAGGTGCTGGGTACCACCCTGCAGATGCCGGCCGAGATGTGGCCGGCCGACCGCGATGCCTTTGACGAGTACTGGGCCGAGGGGGTCTCCCGGATCTCGGTCAGCGACGAGGTGCGCGACTTCCTGCTCGGCATCGCGCGATTCGGCTACGCGCCGGAATGGGTGCAGAAGCGGTTCGGCCCGGTCAAGTACCGGCGCACCGTCGGCTATCTGCCGCCCGAGTTCCGGGACGCGATGCGGGTGGACTGGACCGACGACGACCAGCAGTGGTTCGACGAGTACATCGCCGGATGCGTCGCGCGGGAACGGCGAAAGCCACGGTGGTTGTCGCAGTTGGGCTTTCGGCTGCTGCTGGCCGACACCCGAGTGCGGCACCGGCTGGGTAAGCCGCTGGTCTGATCCGTCGGGACACGTTCCTGCGTGTCCCTATGTGTCGACTCGGGTCGTCATCCGCACCGCCAACATTCGGACAGGCCGATCGCCAACCCCACCTGAATCGCCTGGTGAACACCCCGAGCGTGCGGTCTTGCGTCCGACCGCGCGATACCAGCGTCGCGCGTCGATCATGGTGGTGTCGTCGAGGGTGCGCAGCCGGCGGAGCACGGTGACGGTGTCGCCGCCCTGCACCGCCTCGAGGACGTCGGGAAAGGCCTGCCGCGACGGTGTCCGCCCCATGCCGGGATGGTAACGCCGACGACGATTCTTCCGCCGCAACCCCGGCGGCTACCCTGTAAGGGTTGCCGATCGCCGGTGGGTATCACCAGCGAATCGGCCGTGACCTGTCCCAACGTCACCTGGAGTGCGATTCATCGTGGCCGCCGCCCCGTCCAAAGTCGAAGCCGTCGTCAACCTCGCCAAGCGGCGCGGTCTGGTCTACCCCAGTGGGGAGATCTACGGCGGCACCCGGTCGGCGTGGGATTACGGTCCGCTCGGCGTCGAACTCAAGGAGAACATCAAGCGGCAGTGGTGGCGCACCATGGTCACCTCTCGTGAGGATGTCGTCGGTCTCGACTCGTCGGTGATCCTGCCGCGGCAGGTGTGGGAGGCCTCCGGGCACGTCGAGGTGTTCACCGACCCGCTGGTCGAATCGCTCTACACCCACAAGCGTTACCGTGCCGATCACCTGATCGAGGCGTACGAGATCAAGCACGGTCACCCGCCGGAGAACGGCCTGGCCGACATCAACGATCCGGACACCGGGCAGCCCGGCAAGTGGACCGAACCCAAGGCGTTCTCGGGCCTGATGAAGACCTTCCTCGGTCCGGTCGACGACGAAGAGGGTCTGCACTACCTGCGTCCGGAGACCGCGCAGGGCATCTTCGTGAACTTCAAGAACGTGATGACCACCGCGCGTAAGAAGCCGCCGTTCGGTATCGCCCAGATCGGCAAGAGCTTCCGCAACGAGATCACTCCGGGCAACTTCATCTTCCGCACCCGCGAGTTCGAGCAGATGGAGATGGAGTTCTTCGTCAAGCCCGGTGAGGACGAGCAGTGGCATCAGTACTGGATCGACCAGCGGTTCAACTGGTACGTCGATCTCGGTATCGATCCGGAGAACCTGCGGCTCTACGAGCACGCCCAGGAGAAGCTGTCGCACTACTCCAAGCGCACCGTCGACGTGGAGTACAAGTTCGGGTTCTCCGGCAACCCGTGGGGTGAACTCGAAGGCGTGGCCAACCGCACCGACTTCGACCTGTCGACCCACTCGAAGGCCTCCGGTGAGGACCTGTCGTTCTTCGACCAGGCCACCGGTGAGCGTTACACCCCGTACGTCATCGAGCCGGCGGCCGGTCTGACCCGCTCGGTGATGGCCTTCCTGTGCGACGCGCTGACCGAGGAGGAGGTGCCGAACGCCAAGGGCGGCACCGACACCCGCACCGTGCTGCGCCTGGACCGGCGACTGGCGCCGGTCAAGGTGGCGGTGCTGCCGCTGTCGCGCAACGAGAAACTCTCGCCCAAGGCCAAGGACCTCGCCGCCGAGCTCCGCAAGAACTGGAACGTGGAGTTCGACGACGCGCAGGGCATCGGCAAGCGGTATCGCCGTCAGGACGAGATCGGTACACCGTTCTGCGTGACCGTCGACTTCGACACCCTCGACGACCATGCCGTCACCGTGCGGGAACGCGACACCATGAGCCAGGAACGCGTCGGCATCGATCGCGTGGCGGAGTTCCTCGGCGGCAAGCTGCTCGGCGCCTGACCGGGGCCCGGACCGGGCGTGGATTTCCCGACTGGGCCTGACCTGCGGCTGTCTGTCACAATTGGAGTCCATACCGCCGCACGGGCAAGGGGTCCGTGGTGTGCGGAGTGAGAGAGCGAGTGGGAGAGTCGTGGCAGTCAGTGGCAAGGTCGTTCATTACGACGCGAATCGGGGATTCGGATTCCTGGCACCGGAATCCGGTGGGGCCGATGTGTTCTTGCACATCAACGACATCGACATCGACGAGAACGAGTTGAAGCCGGGCGCCAAGGTGTCCTTCGACGTGGAGGAGACCGACCGCGGCGCGAAGGCGATCAACGTCGCCGTCACCGAGGCCGCACCGGCCGACGACGCGCCCGCCGGTGGGCGCCCGCACCGTCGCGACGATCACCACGGTGGACGTTCACACAATGATCGCCACGGCGGTGACCGGCACGGCAACGAACGTCCGCGCCGTCCTCGCGCCGGTAGCGGCTCCCTCGACGCGGCGGCATTCACCGAGGAGCTCACCGAACTGCTGCTCGACTCCGCCGACGACCTGACCGCAGCGCAGATCGTCGCCATCCGTCGTCGCATCACCGATTTCGCCGTCGGCCGGGGCTGGGTGCTTGACTAGTACCCCCATCGCGGGGCGGTCCGGTATTCCGCCCACCGCGTTCTACGGCGATGAGGCCACCGAACGGATGGTGCCCGAGGGTGCCAAGGTGGCGAGTCTTCCGGGAACGCGGACCGATCACCGCAGTGAGTACGCGCGCGACCGTGCGCGCGTACTGCATTCGGCCGCGCTTCGTCGGCTCGCCGACAAGACCCAGGTGGTCGGGCCGCGTGAGGGTGATACGCCGCGAACCCGGCTGACGCATTCGCTGGAGGTCGGCCAGATCGGCCGCGGCGTGGGTATCGGGTTGGGATGTGAACCCGATCTGGTGGAGCTCGCCGGGCTGGCCCACGACATCGGGCACCCGCCGTACGGTCACAACGGGGAACGTGCGCTCAACGACTTCGCCTCCGACATCGGCGGATTCGAGGGCAACGCGCAGAATCTGCGCATCCTGACCCGGCTCGAACCGAAGCTCCTCGACGATCAGGGTCGTAGCGCCGGACTGAACCTGACCCGCGCATCGCTCGACGCGACGCTGAAGTATCCGTGGACGCGGCGGCCACCGAAGGTGAAGTTCGGTGCCTACGCCGACGACGCCGCCGCGCTGGACTGGATCCGACGTGGCGCACCCGGGGACCGCAAGTGCATCGAGGCGCAGGTGATGGACTGGGCCGACGACGTCGCCTATTCCGTGCACGACCTCGAGGACGGTGTGATCGCCAACCGCATCGATCTGCGGACCCTGGCCGACCCGGATGATCAGCGCACCCTCGCCGAGATCGGCGTGAAGGAGTTTCCCGAACTCGAACCCGAGCCGTTGATCGATGCGGCCCAACGCCTTTCCCGGATGGACATCGTGGCGGCGGTGGGCGTGTTCGACGGCAGCCTGGATGCCTCGGTGAAACTCAAACGTCTCACCAGTGAGCTCATCGGCCGGTTCGCCTCGGCCGCGATCACCGGCACCCGCGAGGTCGTCGGGGGTCGCTCGATCTCGCGTTACGACGCCGATCTGGCGGTGCCGCCGCTGATCGCCGCCGAGGTCGCGATCCTGAAAACCCTTGCGCTACGGTTCATCTTCTCCAACGCGCGGCACAAGGCGCATCAGGCGCGGCAGCGGGAACGCATTCACCGGGTGGGGGAGTGGCTGACCGCCGCGGCCCCCGGCGGCCTCGACCCGGTGTTCGTGCCGAGTTGGGAGCAGGCCGCCGACGACGTGGCCCGCAAGCGGGTCATCGTCGATCAGATCGCGTCGATGACCGAAGGCCGTCTGGAACGGATGGACAAGCAGAACTCCGGGGCGCAAGCGCACCTCGGGTAGCCGCCCGGTTGGTCGGTACGCCGCTCAGTGAGCCGCGTTGGCCCGATCGAGGATGTCGCGCAACACCTCTGGTGGCAGCAGGCCGGCCGAGAAGTCGACGATGCGACCCACCGGCACCGACCCCATGATCGTCACCAGGTCCATGCCCTCACCGGAATCTGCGCCGTCGAACATGGCGCCGACGATCGGTGCCATGCCCTCGGCGGCCACCGGGTCGGCGAGGACCTCGGCCACACTGGATTCCATGGTCAGTGGGATGCGGGGTTGATCGCCGACGATGTCCACCATGGCGGTCACCCGGATGTCGCGGCTCGACGCACCCACCGAGATATCGTAGGCACCGGATTCCACCACGAATCGGTGGGCGCGAATATCCCAGTACGCCAGTTCATCCGGCTCCACGACGATGGTCGCGTCGCCGCTCTGGCCGGGGTCGAGGACGATGTCGGCGAATCCCCGCAGCTCTCGGATCGGTCGGCTCACCGCCGATCCGGGCACACCGATGTAGAGCTGCACGACCTCGCGGCCGCGCCTGCGACCGGTGTTGGTGACGGTCACCCTGGCCTCGATCGTCGCCTCCGCGTCGACCGACACGCGCAGGTCGGCGTAGTCAAAACTGGTGTAGGACAACCCGTGTCCGAAGGGGAAGGCGACGTCCAGGTCGCGGGCGTCGTACCAGCGGTATCCGATGAACAGTCCTTCGCCGTAGTGGACGTGCCCGGACTCGCCGGGGAAGTTCAGGAAGTCGGCGGTGTCCTCGATCCGCATCGGAATGGTTTCGGCGAGTCGCCCCGAGGGATTCACCTCGCCGAACACGACGTCGGCGACAGCGGAACCGACCGCCTGCCCGAGCAGTGCGCCGTCGAGAATGGCCGGCGCCTCCAGCGGGGCCACCGCCAGCACACCGCCGTGGGCGAGCACGATCACCGTGCGAGGATTGGCGGCCGTCACCGCGGCGGCGAGGGCGATCTGATCGGCGGGCAGGTCGATGTCGGTGCGGTCGAAACCCTCCGACTCCTGACGGTCGGCGAGACCGAGGAACAGCAGCACCGTATCGACCGACCGTGCCAGCGTCACCGCCTCCTCGGAGAGACCGGGATCGCCGGTGCCGTCGAGTCGATACCCCTCGGCGAACGGCACGTCCCCGTCGGCGCGGTGACCGATCTCGTCGAGGGGCATATCGACGCGGGTGGCGTTGACATGCGACGAGCCGCCACCCTGATACCGGGGCTGCGACGCCAGGGCGCCGATGACGCCGATGCGTTCGGAGGTCGACAGTGGCAGCAGGGCATCGTCGTTGCGCAGCAACACGATCGACGCGGCGGCGGCCTCCCGGGCGAGAGCATGATGGGCATCGAGGTCGACGGGGGCGGTCGGGGCATCCGTGGCTGTCGACCCAGTGGCTGTCGACCCAGTGGCTGTCGACCCAGTGGCTGTCGACGCGGTGGCCCTGCCGACCAACGCGACCACGCGATGCGCGGCGGCACGCAGCGCGTCGGCGTCCAGGGTGCCGTCGGCGACGGCCGCGGCGACCCGCTCGTCGGACTGTGGCCCGGGGAACGGCATGGTCAGATCGAGGCCGGCGGCGATCGAACGCACACGGTCGACCACCGCACCCCAGTCGCTGACCACTGCACCGTCGAAACCCCAACTCTCGCGCAGGATCTCGGTCAGCAGTTCACGGTTGTGGGTGGCGTGCACGCCGTTGATGCGGTTGTAGGAACACATCACCGTCCACGGTTGCTCGTCGATGACGATCTGGCGAAACGCCCGCAGATACAGTTCGTGCAGGGACCGTTCGTCGACGTCGGCGCTGATCCGCATCCGATCGGTTTCCTGATTGTTGACCGCGAAGTGCTTCAGCGATGCCCCGATCCCGCGACTCTGCAGCCCGTGCACCCAGGAGCCGCCGAGCGCGGCGGTCAGGTGGGGATCCTCGGAGTAGTACTCGAAGTTGCGTCCACCGCGGGGTGAGCGTTTCAGGTTGATGCCGGGTCCGAGCACGACGCTGACGCCCTGCGCGCGGGCCTCGTCGGCGATGGCCGCACCGACCCGCCGCGCCAGCGACCGATCCCACGACTGCGCCAACCCGGCCGCGGGCGGGAAACACGTCGCCGGTTCGCTGCCGGAGACCCCGAGGTTGTCGGTGGCCCCGGACTGTCGACGCAGACCGTGCGGGCCGTCGGTCATCAGGATCGACGGCAACGAACCCTCGGGCTTGGTCGTCCAGAAGTCGTGTCCGCTGGTCAGGCGGGCCTGCGCGTCGACGGGCGGGTCATCGGTCGGTGACGGCGATGTCATGGTGCTCCTTGTCGATCGGCGACCAGGATGGTCGGTCGCTCCGCATCCGACGGTAGCCCCGATCCCGGGTCGCCCCGTCCCATTCGGGCGCTGTGCACACCGCGCCGACGCTCGCGACGGCGGTCACTACACTGGTCAAAGTGGCAGGCCGAATCCCCGATCGCGACATCACGGCAATCCGTGAGCAGACCCGCATCGAGGACGTCATCGGCGAGTACGTGGCGTTGCGGCAAGCCGGTCCGGATCGACTCAAGGGACTGTGTCCCTTCCACGACGAGAAGACCCCGTCGTTTCATGTCCGCCCGCATCACGGGCACTTTCACTGCTTCGGATGCGGTGAGGGTGGCGACGTCTACAGCTTCCTTCAGAAACAGGAGCATATCGGCTTCGTCGAGGCCGTCGAGCAACTCGCCGACCGGCTCGGATACCAGATCCACTATGAGGGTGGCGGCACCAGCGTCCAACGTGATCGGGGGACGCGGGCCCGGCTGGCCGCGGCCAATGCCGCGGCGCACGCGTACTACGTCGAGCAGCTGAAATCACCCGAGGCGCAGACGGCGCGTGACTACCTGACCGACCGTAATTTCGATGCGGCCGCGGCGGCCCAGTTCGGGTGCGGTTACGCCCCCGGCGGGTGGGACACGATGACCAAGCACCTGCTGTCGCAGGGATTCGAGTTCTCCGAGCTGGAGGCGGCCGGGTTGTCGAAGCAGGGGCGTAAGGGGCCCATCGACCGGTTCCATCGACGCCTGCTGTGGCCGATCCGCAATCTCGGTGGCGACATCATCGGATTCGGGGCTCGCAAACTCTTCGACGACGACAACCTCGGCAAGTACATGAACACGCCGGAAACCATGCTGTACAAGAAGTCTCAGGTGCTCTTCGGCCTGGACCTGGCGAAGAAGAACATCGCCAAGGGACATCAGGTGGTGATCGTCGAGGGCTACACCGACGTCATGGCGATGCATCTGTCCGGTGTCACCACCGCGGTGGCGTCCTGCGGGACGGCCTTCGGCGAGGACCACCTGGCGCTGGTGCGGCGACTGATGATGGACGACACGTACTTCCGCGGCGAGGTCATCTACACCTTCGACGGCGACGACGCCGGAAAGGCCGCGGCACTCAAGGCATTCGAGGGTGAGCAGTCGATCGCCGGCCAGACCTTCGTGGCCATCGCACCCGACGGGATGGACCCGTGCGAACTGCGTCAAGAACGCGGTGATGCCGCCGTCCGCGATCTCATCGCCCGCCGGGTACCGATGTTCGAGTTCGCCATCAAAACACTGATCGCGGCCTACGACCTCGACACCGCCGAAGGTCGCGTACACGCGCTGCGTGAGGCGGTACCCGTCGTCGCACGCATCAAAGACGTTGCGCTGCGCGACGAATACGCTCGTCAGCTGGCCGGCTGGGTGGGCTGGGAAGAAGTGCCGCAAGTCCTCGCACGGGTCCGCGAGGAGGGGGCCCGGCATGCCAGAGCCAGCGGCCGGACGCCGCCCACGGGCATCCGGTCGAATCGCCGTGAGCGACCCGAGGCCGCCAAGGCGCCCGGAGCGGGTAAACCGCGCGCCGACGACCCGCGACTGTGGCCGCAGCGCGAGGCGCTCAAGGCGGCGTTGCAGTATCCGGCGATCGCCGGCACCGTCTTCGATTCGCTGCCCGGCGAATGCTTCACCGATCCCGCGTATGCGCGCATGCGTCAGGTGATGGCCGACCTCGGCGGCACGTCGTCGGGCATGGGCGGCGCCCAATGGGTGGACGCGGTCAACCACGAGGTCGACGATCCGGTGCTCTCGCCGTTGGTCACCGAACTCGCGGTCGAGCCGATGCCGGTGGTGGAGGAGAACATTCCGCGCTACATCAACAGCGTGCTGGCCCGACTGCAGGAAGTGTGGGTCGGCGCGCAGATCGCCGACATCAAATCGCGGCTACGTCGCATGGCGCCCAGTGAGGATCCCGACGCCTACAACGCGGTCTTCGGGGATCTCGTGGCACTCGAGGCCTACCGCCGCAGTCTGTTGGAGCAGGCCGTCGACCCGGGTGCCGCCGACGCCGGCTGAGGGTGATCGCCGGGTCCGTCCGTGCCCGGCAGTCTCGGGTACCGCCCCTCAGGCGGCGTCGTCGAGACGACTACCCGGGCGCAGCTCCGGGGGATACAGCGGACGGTGCGGATCGTCGGCGTTGTAGGTGCATCCGCCGGCGTAGGTGTGGATGGTGCCGCAGTGATCGGGGATCGGCGCGGGCCGTCCCCAGATGTGATCGATACCCCGCATGATCGCCCCCTGACCGCCTGTCGGCGCTGCTCCTTCTCGATTGCCAGAAAGTATGGGGCGTGACCTGTCCGAATGGGCAGTGAGCGCAGCGATTCACTCGGTGTGACCGGTGTGGGGTATATCACTCGGTAGACGACGGGGGTGGTAGGAGAGCATGTGGCGTCCACTCGGGCCAGGCCTGCGCGCCCACCGGGGTGCCGTCGACGAAGCGCGCCACGATGCGAGGTCGCGACATGCTGTTGTCGTAGATCGTGGCCTGGTCGGCGCGGCCGACGGCCTCGGCCGCCAGCGGCCAGACACGGGCGTAGCGAGCGCGGATCTTGTCCTTCGGGACGGTGTGCCCGCCGCTGGTCACGCGCAGTCGAACGCGCTGGACGGCAAGTTCCTCGGGAACCATGACGACGTGCAGTATCACGCGGAATCCGTGGTCCTGGGCGGCGTCGATGAGGTCGAGTTTCGACGGGTGGGAGAACACGGTCTCGGCGATGAATGATCGCCGCAGCCCGATGAGTGTCGTGCGGGTGCGGGCGGCCACCTGGGCTGCCTCGTAGGAGTGTTCGGCGGGTGCGGTGGGCCAGCGCAGGCGTGCGATCTCGTCGGCATTGACGAACGGCGTGTGCAGCAGCGGCATCAGGTGTTGTTGCGCCAGAGTCGATTTGCCCGCGCCGTTACACCCGATGACCAGATCGAGGCGAGGACTCACTCCAGGATGACCGTCGACCCGTCCGGCCGGTACTCGACCATCCGGCCGAGCTCATCGAGTGCCACCGACGAAAATCCTTGTGCGGCACGATCTGTCACCATGTCGGTGCGGGCGAGTCGTTCTTCGAGATGCGCGTCGATCTCGGCGTCGAAGACGACCGACTCCTCCGGGGTGAGTTCGGTGATCGGGAGGGTGCCGGCCAAGGCTGCCTCGACCCGCCGTCGCGCGGCGCTGGTGCGCAGCGACACGCCACGACCGACGCGGGCCCAGTGTTCGAGTTGCTGACGCGCCGAGCGGTGTTCGCGCGCTCCCTCGGTGCCCGCCTCCTCGACCAGGGCGGCCGAAAAACGGGTGACCTTGTCTGCTGTATCGGCCATCACGGGCTCCCGCCGTCGGTGTTGCATTCTGCTACACCACCACTGTAGCAGAATGCAACGGGGGAGCGGCGGTCAGAAGTGTGACGGTTGCGCGATCGGCGACGGCACACGAGCCCGCACCCGATGCGGTCATCGGGTGCGGGCTCGTATGGCGTCGTCAGTCCTTGTTGCCCGGGATTCCTATTGCGAACCCGATCCCGATGATCACACACGACACGAGTGCCACTGCCGGCATCACCCACATTGCATTCATGGCCGGGACGCTACGCCCGGATATGCGGCGACGGGACGGATTCGGCGAGGTCGGGACTCTTGGATGAGAGATTGGGGTCTTTGGTCTCGCCGGTGACGGCGATCGCCGGATTGGCCAGTGTGGGTGGGGCGGGCGGGGCTCGAACCCGCGACCTACGGATTATGAGTCCGCGGCTCTAACCGACTGAGCTACCGCCCCGTGGGGCGTGAAACATGCCCGGGCAGCGAGATTACCGCACCGTGCATACCGCTCGGCGGGTGCGTGCGCCGGCGTGGCCACTGACGCGTTCGGTAGGAGTGTCTCCGCGGTCCCGGTTCTTGGGAATTTCTTCCCGGTCTGGAGATTCCGCCAACTGACCGACTCGTACAGCTGAAATTAATGATAGCGAAGTCGTGAGTGCTGTTGACGAATCGCGTGAGCCGTGCTGGCGAAGTATTGATCATCGCGCATTGCAGATGCATGATGATGCACTCGTATGTGCGGAGGGGAGTTGTTGTGGTGAGCGCTGGCAGTTGGGTATGGGGTCGATCGGGGTTGGCAGGCGGGTCTGCTGCGCTCGCGGCGGCAGTGGCGGTGATGGCGGCAGGCGTGGCGGGTGCTGCACCGAGTTCGTTTGCCGATCAACAGACCACGAAACGCACGGATGATGGCTGGGTCGTCTCGGCGATCAAGTCACACGAGCAGGTGCGTTCGGTGCCGCCTCTCAATCAATCACCTTGGACGAGAGAAGGTTTCCTGAGTCTGAAGGGTGAGGGTGTCATCGTCGGGTCGGGGTCAGTGCCAGTGCAGGCGGGGACTGTGGCAGTGGGTTTCCAGATCGGGTGCAACGCGGATGTCACCTCGGGTGCCACTGTGGGGATCTCGGGTGGGCCGTCGGCGCAAATGAACATCTCGTATCCGCCGGCGGTGGTGCTCGGGGCGACGGTCACTCCCAATATCTCCACCACGTTGCGGCCGGGCACGATCGCCGATATTCCGTTCGGTGGCAAGAGGATGCAGACCGGGGCCGCTGGTATCACCGTCGACGGGGTGCATGTGAAGGTCGATGGCTGTCTGGGACCGGTCGCCCTGCGCGCCTATGTGACTGTCAGCTTGTCAACAGCGTTGAACGACAACACGATCAATGTGTACGGCCAGCCCCACTACCTGTGACCTGTCGTCGCTGTCATCCGCCTCGGCGTGCGTGGCCGTGCGGTGCGTGAATCCCGACGTTCATCCTCGCTTTCCTCGTTCTGTGAATCTTCTCCATGAAGGGCTGTGGTCCGTTATGACTGCTCCTGCTTCGTCCGTTCCGGGTGGCGCGCATCGCCTCAATGCCGACGCGACCACTGAACTCCCTGTGACACCGATCGCTGGTGACCGCTCCCCCGATGGCGCTGCTGCGCCGGACGATCCATCGAATGACGGCGGAGTGCCGGTACTCAAGGTGGTGCTGTTCTTCGTCGGCTGCGTGCTGCTGGTGCTGGCGGCAGCAAACCTGTCCAATCTTGGTGGGTGGTCGGATCGGTGGGGTGTGATCCCGGTGTTCCTCGTGTTCTTTCTGGTGATGTCAATCGCCGGACGCTGGTTCTGGGCGGGTGCGGACGCGATCCTCGGTGCACTTGATGTGGGGCAAGAACAAATGAGGCCCAGCACCCAGCGACACGCAGATCATACCCAAGGGCTCGTGACGGTGAAGTCTCGTCGGGGCCGTCACCGGCTTCCCCGCCGCCGTCTCGGCGCCGGGCTGTTAGCGGCTGCGGTGTTGGCGATCGGCGGCGGGGTCACGGTGGCTGCGCTCGCGAGTGATCCTGCTCCGGCGCGTGCGGATGCGTTGTGTGATCAGATGCGCGCTCAGTACGGCTCGAATTGGCCGTGCATTTCGGTTCCTACGAATACATTCCAGCCGACCACAAACACCCCGGCACCGACAATCGGTGCGAACGGCGCTGGATCGGGTGGCCCGCAGGTCGGCTCCAATATTGGGCCCGGCCCGGTCGAAGGGAACGGCACACCGATCGTGACCGTGCCCGGACAGGGCACCCCACAACCACCAGCAGGTGGTGGCAGCGGCGGCTCCGCGCCGATCAACCCGAATGCTGGCGGCGTCCGGCCGACAGCACAGCGACCGGTACCGCCGGGTGACATCACCGGGCAGATTCCGGTGGTGCCTTCTACCGCTGCTCCTGCGGTGACGACGGTACCGGGTGCAGTGTCGGCGAACCCTGAACCAGGTACCCCGCCCCATGCTCTGGATTCCGGCTCGAAGCAGCCGGAGATCCCGCTGGCGGCGTGGGTCGTGGCGGGTGCGGCGGCGTTCGCCGCGGCGAATCCGCGGGTGCGTCGTGCGACGGTAGGTGGCCGATCCACCGGTGGGCTGCGGAGTTGGTCGTTGTTGCGGCGTGGCGGGTCGGAACGGGCGACGGTGGGTCCGTCGCAGTTGGTGCTGATCAACGATCCAACCAGCCCAAAGAGTTATGAGTTCCATGAAGATGTCCCACCGGGCGGGCATATCGGGGTGAATCCGGATGGGTCAGCGACCGTCTACGACGCAACCGGAAAACCGGTGCGTCAGATCGCGAAGCCATGGGCGTTTGATGCTGCCGGGCGGCCACAGAAGACGTGGTACACCGTCGACGAGAACGGTGACCTGGTCCAGCACGTCGAACCCGCACCGAACGCGCTGTATCCGATTATTGCTGATCCGACCGAAGGTAGTCCTGCTGCGGCACGCCAGGCGGATGAGGAGTCAATGGCGGCTTACAACCAGGAGTTTGGAACGGCCGCCTCGTCTGCATCCCCGACGGCAAGTCCTACTTCCGGGTCCGCGACGCCAACTGCGCCGAGTGCTGCAGCGACGACTGGTTCGGTACCGCAGGCGACACCCACCCCAGGTACGCCGGTAGTTCCCACTCCGTCTCCGTCGCCCACCGTCGACTCTCCGGCTGGTTCTCCATCAGGTCAGGTGCCGACTGTGGTGCCGTCGACCACGCCGGCAGGACCAGAGGAGCCGACCGGCGCTGGCGGCGGTGGGTCTGATGAGGACTCAGGGCTTCGGTCTCTGCTCGTCCCGTGGGGCGAGCCGGAAGAAGTCGCGCCACGCGGTCCCACCCAAGGCTTGCAGCCGGCGCCGGGTCAGGAGCGCTCATACGGCGACTGGGTTCAGAACAACCTTGGTGGACAGAATCTCGACGGCGTCAACGTGCAAGCCGGGTCAGACGGCGGACCTCAATACGTGTGGACACAGAACAACCCGGATGGCTCGAGCACAGAACACACCGCCACCTCTGCTCACCCGGGACCCGACGGTCAGCTGGTTTACCAGGACGGAGACGGGCAAGCCGTCAGCGCATCTGGTAGACCCGCCTTCGTCGACGGCAACGGCAACGGATGGGTGCAGAGTGGCTATGACCCGACCACCGGCGAGACGTTCTGGAATGGATCACAAGACGGTAAGGATGTCACGATCGCGACCGGCGAACTTGCTGACGGTCGAACCTACATCCGTCAAAACGGGAACTACTACGTCTACGACCACAACGGGAACCTCGTTAGCGAGTCGCATCTTGATCCTGGGCAGGCGCTTGAGCGGCCCCTCGGCTACGACGTCGCCACTGCAGCGGTCGGAATCTGGCCTACGATGCCCCCGGGACTCAAAGCCGCGGTTCTTGACGGGCTACAAGACCTTGCGTCGAATGAGACACCAGGCCAGGTGAAGCCCGGGGGATCTGGATTTGGCCAAACAGCAGGCTCGCTACCAGCTCAAACCCAGCCCACGGCTGATTGGCCCGAACTGTCTGGATTGTTGCGGGATGCGGCGAACGGTAAGGGCAACTTTGGAATCGGAAACGGTTCGTATACGCCCGAGCAGGCGTCGGCGCTGGGGCAAGCTTGGGTCGGCCCGGGAGCTAGACTATCTAGTGGCGGCAAAGCATGGGTTAGCGCGGACGGGCTTCGCCAGTGGAGGCCGCCGTCATATAAGCCGAATCTCGGAAAGAGGCAGTCCAACTACGAGTGGCGCGGACCTAAAGCACCGGACGGAAGTATGAGCTCGCAGTGGCAGGGAAATGCGCATCTCGATGTGGACGGAGAATGACGAGTGAAAGCTGAGATAAAGAGTTGGTATAGTGCGGACGTTGACGTCGCTACTTATCAGTCGCAAGACCCCGGTAATGATGCCGTTTCGGTGCGGATTCTCTGCGGCCCCCTCGGTCAACCTGGTGAGGAGTCTTTCGATATCCTGGTGTGCACTCCCGACTCGCTGAAGCCGGAGCTTGAGGCTGGCGTTCCGCGGCTTGGCCGACACACTCTCTTGCAAGGGAGGCTGGATCTCCCGGCTGCGTACAAGTTCATTGACGAATATGTCAGCAGTGTCGAGGGGAAAGACTGGACTGAAGTGGCCGAGAAGCTTGCCCGTCTAGGAAAGTGGGAATTCGAAGATTACCGCCCGTAGCCAGCACTCGGGATGTTCAGCCCGAGGGGTTATCCGCGATCTGCTGACTCTGTCGATACCTTCAGTCCAGGTACTCAATCATCTCGGGCGACACGAGCTGCCGATCGCCATCGGGGAAGTCCACTGCCACCAGATCGCCCAGGCCGCCAACAACCCAGCCCCATTGTTCGGTGTCGACCACGCGTACTCTGTGCCCAGGCGCGAAGTGCGATCCACTGGTAGCAGGAACCCCTGTGACGCACGTTCGATACGACGCTGCTCAGGCATGATGGTTCCTCCATCGTCGGTGTAGCCGCTACAGCATGTCATGAAGCGGAGTATGCCTGCTGGGTCACTGGGGCTTCCCTGATTAGCCATTTCCGCTATTGAATCGCTCGCTTATCGATATATAATAGAATTATATGAATGATGATCAATTATCCCAGCTCGATACGCAGATGAAGCAAATGTTCAAGTATATGCAAACAGGATTTACGCGTGTCGATCAGCGATTCGATGCGACGGATAAGGGATCTCCTGACGTTCTTGTGGGTGGAATCTTGGCCAGGGCGGTTCCGGGCAGGCGCCACCGCGGGTGGCACTTGTGACGTAGTTGTGGGTGGGCTCGGCGTGGTGTGAGGGCGTAATGCTGTTGTCCCGCTTAGGTTTTGGTTTGCAACAACCAAACCGGCTCTTCCGGATTCAGAGTGCGTTTGGGGATTCCTCGAGGTTGTCGCGGTTGTCGCGCGGGAGGAGACCGCCGCTGCTGGGGGTGAGGCTGGTGGTCGAGGCGCGCGGGTGTGCGCGCGACCGGTCTCGGTGTGCGTAGTGCGGGTCGCTTTACCCGCGCGTTTGATGACATCAAAGGGTGGTTGGCCGCGCACTGTCCGATCTCGGCGGTCGCCGAGTTCACTCGGGTGGCCTGGCGGACGGTGTCGATGTTCGCGGCGCGGGTAGCCGATGGGCATTTCGCGGGCGTGGATGGCCTGGATGAGCCCGTCAACATCAGTATCGATGACATCGTCTACCGCAAGGATCACCGCTATCTGATCTGACGGTCGTGATCAATCACGACACCGGCCTGATCGTGTGGGCTCAACAGTGCTGCTTAGCTTTAGTAGCATGGCCAAGGAAGAAGCAACGCTCCGACGCAAAGGTGTCTCCTGGACCGAAGGATGCTGGTGCCCTGGTAACTCAGGGTCGGGCCATGTGCCAGGCTGAACCGTCAGTCCTATCTCGACGGGAGTTTTGCGGGAGACCGTTGGTGACTCGACGGCGTAGACACAGGGAGCGGTTTCGACGATGGCGGGGCACGACGGGGCAGGGAGGACGCGCGGGCTTCCGGAGAGCCTCGTCGACGTCGCCGCCCGCCGTATCCGCGACGCGATTCTGTCCGGCGAACTCCAACCCGGTGAGAAGGTCGTCGAGGAGAACCTGTGCGCCGATCTCGGGTTCAGTCGTGCGCCGGTTCGTGAGGCGCTTCGTCTTCTCGCGCAGCAGGGACTGGTCGAACACCTACCGCGGCGGGGCGTGCGGGTGGCGGAATGGTCGCCGCGTGACATCCTGCAGCTGTTCGAACTTCGGGCGCTGCTCGAGCGGTTCGCGATCGAGTCGGCGTTGCCGTTGCGCGACCCCGACACCCAGCTCGCCGCCGTCCGAGGGGCCTACGAACAGTTGCGGCGGGCGTCGGACGACCTGGAACGCGACGACGCGCACCGCCGGTTCCACGCGGCGGTGGTGGCGCTGGCCGACAATCGGCAACTCGACATCGCCCTGGCGCCGATCCTGCTGAAACTCCAACTGCCGATGGCGGTCAATCTCCGGTCCGAGGCCGACGACCACGGGTCCGACGACGGACTGCGCCGGCATCGGACGATCCTCGAGGCGCTGGAATCCAACGATCCCGACGCCGTGGTCGCGGCGATGCACGATCACGGACACCTGCGGTATCTGGATCTGGTGGCGGCAACCGACGACGACGATGCCAACGTGTCTGCCTGAGGGCTTCCAGATCACCGCGTGACGCGGCGGACAGTCGCTAACACAAACGACACATAACCGTTCCTCAGGCGCCATGATTCTGTCGACAATCGACGTTATGGGATTTTCATCGACGGGTCAGGATCCCCAACCGGGACCATCCGTGGCCGAGATCATCGACAGTCACATCAGTGGAAGCGGATCGCCGACGCGAACGGTGAGTCGGGTGGCCGACGCCATCGAGGCACGCGGCGACGATGGGGTGTGGCTCTCCACCGTTCCCCGCGATCAATTACTCGCGGCGGCAGCAGAATTGGAGTCTCGTCCGGGGGCTCGTGGGCTGCCCCTGTACGGCGTGCCGTTCGGGGTCAAGGACAGCATCGACGTGGCGGGGGTGCCGACCACGTTGTCGTGCCCGGATTTCGCCTACGTCGCCGAGAAGACCGCGCCCGCGGTGCAACGCCTCCTCGACGCCGGAGCGCTCTACGTCGGCAAGACCAACCTCGATCAATTCGCGACCGGCCTCAACGGAACTCGCACCCCGTACACCATTCCCCGCAGCGTCTATGGGAACGAAATGATCTCCGGTGGTTCGAGTTCCGGCTCCGCGCTGGCGGTGGCGCTGGGGCAGGTGCCGTTCGCGGTGGCCACCGACACCGCCGGATCGGGCCGGGTGCCCGCCGCCCTCAACGGCGTCGTCGGGTACAAACCGTCGCGCGGTCTCATCAGTGCGGTCGGACTGGTGCCGGCATGTAAGTCGTTGGACTGCATCACCCTGATGGCCGGGTGCGTGGACGATGTCGATCGTGTGATGGCGGTGCTGGCCGCCGTCGACGACGCCGATCCCTGGTCGCGGCCGGCCGGTCCGGCCTGGGGCGGGGATCGGCTACGGGTCGGATTGCCCCCGGTCGACGAACTGGAGTTCTTCGGCGACGAGCAGATGTGCGAGGCGCACCTGACGTTCCGGAACAGGTTGTCGCACATGGAGATGCCGACCCCCATCGACGTCGTCGACGTCTCCTTGGAGCCGTTTCTCGCGGCGGGGGAGTTACTCTACGCCGGACCGTGGGTGGCCGAACGGCTGGTGGTGTTCGGGGAGTTCCTGGCCGAACATCCCGACTCCATCCATCCGGTCGTCCGCGACATCCTGCGCAGCGGACTCGACTACAGCGCCGTCGACGCCTTCGCCGCGATGCAACGGCTGCAAGACCTCAAAGGTGTTGCCGCGCAGGTATGGCGGGGGATCGACGTGCTCGTGGTCCCGACCATCGGCCGCACCTTCACCGTCGAGGAAGTGCTCGCCGAGCCGATCGCAGCGAATACCGCACTCGGCCATTACACCCATTTCGGCAACCTCCTGGATCTGATGGGAGTGGCGGTGCCACAAGGTCATACCGCCGACGGCCGGCCGCACAGCGCGATGCTCCTCGGCAACGCGCTCACCGACGATGCCGCCCTGGGTCTGGCGGCGGCGCTACTCGACGAGCCCCGGCCGCACGCGGCCGCCGGCGCCGACACCGCGGCCGCTGCGCCCATCCCGTCCTGACCGTCGACCCGCCGCCAACTCCCGATCGTCGTACCCACCCCCGAGAGGATTCTCATGGTGTCCATCACCGCACAACCCGCCCCCATCGATCTCGATCTCGACCACACCGCGCTGGTGATCATCGACATGCAACGAGACTTCCTGTTGCCCGGGGGATTTGGCGAAACCCTGGGTAACGACGTCGGTCAACTTCAGAAGGTGGTGCCGCCCCTGATGGAGTTGCTGGCGGCCGCCCGGGCGGCCGGCATGGTCATCGTCCACACCCGGGAGGGCCACCTACCCGATCTGTCGGATTGTCCACCGGCCAAACTCCACCGCGGTGCGCCGAGCAAACGCATCGGTGATCCCGGCGCGTTCGGACGCATCCTCATTCGCGGGGAGTACGGCCACGACATCATCGACGAACTCGCCCCGATGGAGGGGGAGTACGTCGTCGACAAACCCGGTAAAGGCGCGTTCTATGCCACCGATTTCGGAAAGATCTTGTCCGACAACGGGATCACGCAACTACTGGTGACCGGGGTGACCACCGAGGTGTGCGTACACACCACCACCCGCGAGGCCAACGACCGCGGATACGAGTGCGTCGTGGTCGCCGATTGCGTCGGTTCGTATTTCCCCGAGTTCCAGCGCGTCGGCCTGGACATGATCGCCGCACAGGGCGGCATCTTCGGCTGGACCGCCGCGAGCGCCGACATCATCGCCGCCCTCACCGGCAGCGAGCGCCCCGGCATCGTCGCCGCCTCCTGACCCGACAACCCTCTTCACCATCCCCGACACCCTCCGACGATCCGTACCCAACCCTCGCCACACCTGTCTCGCCACATCTGTTCTGCCGAAAGGATTTCCGTCATGAGTGCCACCGCCGAAACCGCGCCGCCAGCACCGCAGACGCCCGCGCCCACCACCGTTCCGTGGTGGACCCGGGGCGACACCAACGCCTTCTTCGGGCTCGGATTCAACATCCTCGTCAACGTCCTCACGCTGACCGGGTTGATGATCGCCGTCGTCAAGATCCCCGCCGCCGACGTCCTGGGGACGGTCCTGCCGGCTCTCGGTGTGGCGCTGGTGCTGGGCAACGTGTATTACACGTTCCTGGCGCGGCGACTGGCACAACGCGAGGGGCGTACCGATGTGACGGCGCTGCCGTACGGGCCGAGCGTCCCGCACATGTTCATCGTCGTCTTCGTGGTGATGTTGCCGGTCTATCTGAAGACCGATGACGCGATGCAGGCGTGGCAGGCCGGTGTGGCGTGGGCGTTCATGATCGGTGTCATCGTGATGATCGGCGCCTTCATCGGGCCCTACGTCCGCAAGCTCACACCGCGTGCGGCGATGCTGGGCACCCTGGCCGGTATCTCCATCACGTTCATCGCCATGCGGCCGGCCGGGCAGATGTGGGATGCGGCATGGATCGGCCTGCCGGTGCTGGCGATCATCCTCATCGGCTTCTTCACCGACGTGAAGCTGCCGGGCAACATCCCCGTAGGCCTGGCCGCCCTGCTGGTGGGTACCGCGATCGGCTGGATCGGTGGGTTCATGTCGGTGCCCGATCTGTCGCAGGCGGTGTCCGACATCGCGGTCGGTATCCCGGATCAGCGCTTCGACATGCTCTTCTCCGGTCTCGGCGATCTCGCGCCGCTGCTCGGTACCGCGATCCCGCTGGGCGTCTACAACTTCACCGAGGCGATGAGCAACGTCGAGAGCGCCGCGGCGGCCGGTGACAACTACAACCTCCGCAGCGTCCTGCTCGCCGACGGTGCCGGTGCCTGCATCGGTGCGGCCTTCGGGTCGCCGTTCCCGCCCGCGGTGTACATCGGCCACCCCGGATGGAAGGACGCCGGCGGACGATCAAGCTACTCGCTGGCCAGTGGCGTCGCGGTTGGCGTGCTGTGTTTCGCCGGGCTGTTCGGTGTCCTCGAGGCACTACTGCCGGTGCCCGCGATCGTGCCGATCCTGCTCTACATCGGCCTGCTGATCGGTGCACAGGCCTTCCAGGCGGTGCCGCGCCTGCATGCGGTGGCCGTCGTCGCCGCGATCCTGCCCAACCTCGCCCAATGGGGGTCGGGTCTGATCGACAATGCGCTGGCGGCGGCCAACACCACCGCCGCCGACGTCGGGGGTGAGGCCCTGACCAACGCCGGTCTTGTCTACAGCGGCCTGACCACCCTGGGTCAGGGGGCCGTGCTGGTCGGACTGGTGCTCGGCGCGATTGTCACGTTCATCCTGGACAAGAAGTTCCACTTCGCGGCGATCGCGTGCGCCGTCGGAGCGGTGCTGTCGTTCATCGGATTGATCCACGCGCCGGAGGTGGCGTGGGCGGCGAACCCGGAAGTGGCTCTGGGCTACCTGTTCTTCGGCATCGTCTGCTTCGGGTACTGGTTCCTGCCCAACGCCCGCACACCGGTCACCGTGGACGAGGCCGACGTCGTGGCCGGTCACTGACCGACGCGGGGAACGGTTTCGGCGGCGCCGGCACTCATGGGGGGTGCCGACGCCGTCGAGGTCGTGAGCAGGCGTTTTGTCGTTTGCTCGCCCGATACGCTAGAGTCAGCGTTCGGTTCTGAAGGACTCCGCGAGGGGCCCGGACGGACCGAAACGAGCAATCCCCCATAGCTCAATTGGCAGAGCATTCGACTGTTAATCGAACGGTTACTGGTTCGAGTCCAGTTGGGGGAGCAAGTAAACCGCCTGGTCCCGGGCGGTTTTTTGCTTTCACGGGCCGGCTCCGTGCAACTAGCGTGCCAGATGCACGCCGAACTCCCACCTGCACGCAATGCATTCCGCGCAGATGGGAGTTCAGCCTGCGGGGTTCACCGACGGCGTGTCGGATGGTTCACCGGGACGGGTCATCAGAGGGCCACCGGCTCTGTGCACGAGCGGTGCTGCTGCTCGTAGGCGATTCGGCCATGCCTAGCGAACTCGACGCCGTTGTCGTCCTTCTCGAGTCCCAGTGCAGGTGAGTATGGCTCGGGAGTCATCCCGAGGCAGAAGACCACATCCTCGGGGCGCGAGGGGAGGGTGGGGTAGCCGCGGAAGCCGCCACCGAACGGGTGGTAGGCCGCCAAGGAACGCGACACCCGGATGGTTCGCGTGTCGGAGGCACCGGGGCCGACCCGCAGTACACCCACGCTCGGCGGTGTCGCCATCTCCTCGACCTCGTCGGGCCAGTCGAAGAACCGTTGTGCGATTTCGACGTTGCGGCCGGCCGCGACAACATAAGCCTCACCCTCCGGACTTACACCCTTGTGCGACACCAGCGTTGGGATCAGCAGTTCCAGGCTGCTGCCATTGACCACTCGCCAGGTGATGGCGATGTCCGCATCGGTGATTGCCACGTCGGCATCAAAGGCCACCCCGGCCGGGAGCGTGGCGCCACCGCCCAGAGGGCCGGAGGTTGGTTGTCCGAGAACAGCACTGGCGACGACCAGGAGCGTGCAGAGGACACCCGCCGTGCACACACGCACGCGTAGGCGCACGCGACCGCCCAACCCGAATCCGGCCGAACGTGACGTGATACGGCTCACGACATGGTGCCCCTTCCCCCGCACCGCGACCCGGTGTCGGTCACTTCGATCTGGCGGTCGACGTCGCTGTGCTCTGGCGTGTTCGGATTGCGATCTCGTCGACGACAATGCCCGTCGTCTGTTCGTGGACGTGGCCATCCCCTGCAGGTGGTAGCCAACCTCGCTGGACGGTCGTCATCAACAGAAATCATTCGGGGCGAGTACGGGATGTGGTCAGGACAGAATGGGTACTCGTGCGGGTCGGATTGGGAGCAGGTGCGCCGCCCGGACGCTCGGTGATTTCGGATGGCATCCGAAGGAATGACGGCGATGACGCGTCTGCCCGGCCACCACGGCACGCGTTGATAGCGTTCTCGGACATGCAGCTGACTCCCTCGATTGCCGCTGCGCTCGATCCCACGAGGAAGGGAAGCTCGAGTGGCTGACACCGAACGCCCCGCAGACGGTCTCGATCTCATCGGGCGATTCTGCGCCTATCTCTACGATTCGGCCGTGCTGCCGGTGGTGAACAGCGCACGGTTTCGGCAGATGACGGCCGAGCACCGGGCGATCGTGCTGGACGCCACGATGCAGACGGCGATCAGCGTGGTGCATGACATGGTGGCGAAATTTCAGGAGAACGAGATCCGCGAACTGCCGGTCCGGATGGTCCTCGACCGCGGCGACGGCACGATGTGGACTCGGATCGACGAACTCTCCGACGACGATCTGAAAGGTGAGTTGTTCACCGGCGCAGGCTGGCTCGCGAGATTCGCGCAGGCCCCACTCCCGGACGGATATCGAGATGACTGAGGTAGGTCCGATCACGGTGCGCAGACCCGGTTCACCATCGGCCGGAACAATGGGTGTTGTCTGAGCTCGGGAGTGTGATGAAATGGCGCCCCGCGTTTCGTGCCGTAGGCAATGGACTAACGGGAAGTCGTGGTTGCTGGTATTCACATTCTAGAATACAGCCCAGTTTGGCGCCGTGGCGTCGATCCAGATCTCGATATTCTCTGAATGTCAGTCTGCAACAAGGCTTTGACGAGAACCGTCACGCCGTCAATGCACTAGTGTTGGGGACCAGGTGATGATCTCGTCGTTGCAGGGTCGAGAACCATGGGCAATCCGCTTTCCGACCCCACGGATCGCATGTAATGAAATTTGTCTACCATTTGTCGACGCATCAGTATCTGAGCATGTCGGATCTGCCCTATGATGCAGTGACCATTTCCGCTCGCAGCCCAGACACGGTGAGGGCCGAGGTGGCGACATGGCAACTGGCACCGGGAGCGCTTCCTCCGACGACGAACTGGACGTGCTCAATGTCGCAGAGCTCCCTGGGCTTTCGGCTGTTTCGGGCAGAGATGACCAGATCCAATTGAAACCCACCGCCGCTGCCGATGTGGCGATCGGTCTACGGTTGAGGAAGAGTCATACAGCTGGACGTCACGCTGGCGCAGTTGCGGTATGGGGCACTTGGGGGCGCGTCGGGAGGGACGCGGTGCTGGCCACCGGCGGCAGGGGAAGTGCGATTGGGCTGTGGAACGCCGTGACTGGTACCCACCGCGAGATCCAAACCGGGCACATCAATGGGGTGTTGTGGGGAGAGTGGGGCTGTGTCGGCGGAGAGATGGTGCTGGCAACCGGAGGTGGAGGCGGAACCACCCGATTGTGGAACCCTCGTTCCTGCAATGACATACAAGTCCTGCACGGCCACACAGGTGGTGTTCTCTGGGGAGCATGGGGCGTCGTCGGTAGGGACGCAATCTTGGCGACCGGGTCTACAGACGGAAGTGTTCGGCTGTGGAGCCCATGTGATGGCAAGGCGGTTCATGTGCTCAAGGGCCGGGGCAGCACTCCGCTGTGGGGAGCATGGGGGAGGTACGGACAGGCCGTTGTTCTCGCGGTCGGTGACGACGATGGACACATCGACATCTGGGACGCGACCACCGGTGGATCGGTAGATTCTCTGACTGGTCACCGTGGCGCGGTGCTATGGGGTGCTTGGGGGCGTCGCGGCGGCGATACAGTCCTTGCCACCGGCGGAGATGATGCGACGGTCCGGGTTTGGGATCTCGTTTCGGTTGGTGAGGTTCAAGCCCTCCGCGGCCATACCGGTGGTGTTCTTTGGGGAGCCTGGGGTCGTCAGGGCCAGGAAATGGTCCTCGCGACCGGTGGAGGCGGAGGAACGGTCCGTCTGTGGGATCCGAACGACGGCACCGAACGTCATGTCCTGACGGGCCATACAGGTGGTGTTCTGTGGGGATCATGGGGCAGGATTGGAGATGAAACCACGCTCGCCACAGGTGGCCGTGACGGCTCCATTCGTTTGTGGGACACGCGAAACGGAGCCGTGCACCAGGAGCTCCGGGGACACTCGGGCGCAGTGTTGTGGGGCGGGTGGGCGGACATGGGCGGAGGTGCACTTACCACCGGTGCGGCCGACGGTTCCGTCGAGATGTGGCGTGTCGTACGAGAGCGTTCGGTGCCGCGGTTACCCGGTTACCGTTCTGACGCGGTGTCCTCGTCGGACTCGCTCGGGCGGCGTACCGAAGCAACGGCGTTGGCCGAACTCATCACCTCTCGCACCGCCCGACCGCCGCTCGCGATCGGGCTGTTCGGTGAGTGGGGCGAAGGGAAGAGTCATTTCGTCCAGTTGTTGTCAGACGAGGTGACGTGCACGGCACGAAGCGGAAGCCCAACCGTTTCACATCAGAACGTGCGGCAGGTGTGCTTCAACGCCTGGCACTATGCCGAGGCTGACTTGTGGGCCAGTCTGGTGTCGGAGGTATTCACGCAACTCGCCAAGGGCGGACGGGACGGCAGTGTCGGCGACGATCAGCGTCAGCGGTCGCGTCTGGCCGCCGAGATCGTTGCCGAGCGCCGTCTCAACGAGCGCATCTCCGCCGAACGTGCTCGGTCGGCGGAGCTTCGATTGGCGCTGCGCAACCCTGCGCCCACCGATCATTTCGACGACCGACGCAGCCAACTCGCCGGCGCGATACCCGACCTGGGCGAAGGAGCCGTCGACGACGTGTACAGGTCGGTGGCCTGCACGCGACAGTGGTTCCGGGTGCGGCGACTGCAGGGTAAGCAACTGATTCGTGCCCTATCGCCGGCCTGGTGGGCTTGTGCCGCGTTACTACTCGTCGCGGTGGCGGGCGCGGTCGTGTTCCGCGAGCGGCTGGAGGCCGTGATCCTCGCTGCGGCCGGACTGGTTGTTCTCGCACGCCCGATGGTGCAGAACTATCGCAGTGTCGAACGGCAGGTTCGCAACGCGCGGGCCCGAGTGCGTGACCTCGTGAGTTCTTGGAATCTTCAAACGCAGAGCGCGTTGGACGTCAGTGAGGCGAGAGTTGCCGCGCTGAACCGGGAACTCCAGGACCTGACCGCCGCCGGACAACTTGCCGGTGTCGTCACCGACCGACTCGCCGAGGGCGGATACCGCCAGTCACTGGGGTTGATGACCCGGGTTCGCGAGGATTTCGAGCATATGGCGACGATCTTGATGCGTGATGACGGAGATGATCCTCGCCGCCGGCAGGAGTTGGAGGCGCCCGATTCCGGCGGTGACGAGCTTCCCCGCATCGACCGCATTGTGCTCTATGTCGACGACCTCGACCGCTGTCCGCCTCGGCGAGTGGTGGACATGCTGGAGGCTGTACATCTTCTGCTCGCGGTTCCGCTGTTTGTGGTGGTTGTTGCAGTGGACCCCCGTTGGTTGTTGCGCTCTGTTGCCGCCCATTATCGAGACATCCTCGTCTTCAACGACTCTCATCCGACGGAGGCGCCGAGCGCTGCTACGGAGGACGACCACCACCGGTGGTCGTCGACCCCCGAACACTACCTGGAGAAGATCTTCCAGGTCGCCTTCACTCTTCCACCGCTCAGCGAGCATGGCTTCACCACCATGCTCGACGAACTTGTCGGCGTGCGAGCCGACATTGGATCGCAGACGACACCAGCCGCCGCGCTCGTCCGACAGCAGCGCTCGTCGCCGACGGAGTTCATCGACTTCCGCGACGCGTCGACGATCGATGGAAACGACCTGGATACGACTACTCAGCTACCTGACCCGGTCGTCGTCAACCGGATCGACCCTCTGGCGCTCGAGCCGGATGAACTCCAGTTGCTGCGATACTTGGGTCCACCGCTCATCGCCACGCCGCGGTCGGTCAAGCGGCTGGCCAACAGTTACGGGTTGCTCGGCGCCATCCGCAGGCTTGAGGCGGGCGACACTTCCGCTGCAAGGCGCCTGTCAGCTCTGGTACTGCTCGCCGCTGTAATCGGCTTTCCTCACTTGGGCCCTGGACTACTCACGTGTTTGCACCGAGAATGCAATGAGCGCAGCGGATCTCAGGATCCGGACCACGGCACGTGGCTGCAGTTCGTCGATTCTCTGCGCCCGATCTACGATCCGGAACGTTCGCGATGGTCCAATCAGGCCGAGGAGTGGATGTCTTCCGCGGAAGCTCACGACTGGACGGTGTTGGTCGGCGCACTGCTCCGTACCGTTGATCGTGTCCGCGCCGATGGAACCCTGAATCTTCCCGATGATCTGGATGTCTGGGCGTCGTCGGTCGTCAGTGTCGGACGTCTCTCATTCCCGGCGGGCAATATCGTGACCCGCATGCATCGCGACCAAGCGACCACGGGACGGGGAGTGATGCCGTGAAGGTGGGTGCTGTGGCCGTCGCCTTGGTGCGCGTCTGGTTTTCGCACACGCCGAACTCCCATCTGCACACAATGCATTCCATGCAGGTGGGAGTTCAGCGTGTATCTGCGCCAAGTTGGGTCGGCCGACTCGGCGTCAGTCCCAAATCCCCGTCTGCTCAAGGTGTTTGACGAGTCGCGCGGCGCCGTCGGTGAACTGGCGGCGGGTCTGGGTGATGATCTCGTCGTGGTCGCCGGAACGGTAGGCGGTCAGGAGTCGGTCGTGGCTGTCGACGGCGACCTCACCCCATTCGCGATCGGAGGCGTAGAGCTGGGTGGGGGTGTAGCGCGTCGCCGAGAGCAGGAACCAGGCGAGCTTCTTGCCGGCCGCGATCAGGTTGTGGGTGCGGTGGAACTCGAACTCGGCGTCGGTGACGGCGGCGGTGTCACCGGCGTCGACCGCCTCGCGGAGTGTGCGATTGCACCATTCGAGTTCGGCGAGTTGATCTTCGGTGATCACCTCGGCGGTGCGCAGGGCGAGTTTGACGGCGATCTCGCCCTGCAACCAGAACAGGTCGTCGACGTCGATGCGGTCGAGATCGGACACCCGGTAGCCGCGGTGCGGTTCGAGGCTGACCATCCCTTCACCCCGGAGGGTGAGCAGCGCCTCGCGGACCGGGGTGACGCTGACGCCGAGCCGTTCGGCGGTCTCGTCCAGGCGGATGAACTCGCCGGGCCGGAAGTCGGCGGTCATGATCAGATGCCGGAGATGGGCGGCCACCTCCTCCGACAACTGCGGTCGGCGCCGCAGACGGGACCGGTCGGCCCCGCCCGCGGCTGCCTTCGGGCCCTCAGAGCCCGTAGGTCTTGCCGATGATGTCGCGCTGGATTTCATTGGTGCCACCGTAGACCGTCGAGATGATTGCGCCACGCATGAGGCGTTCCGCGTCGAACTCTGTTGCGTAGCCGTAACCGCCCATCATCTGCATGGCGTCGATGGTCATCCGCTTGGACGTCTCGGTCGCCTTGAGCTTGGCCATCGATGCCTCGCGGGGCAGCAGCTTCTTCGGGTTGGCGTCGGCCTGCTCGGCCACCGAGTACACCAGGAGTTTGGTGCATTCGATCTCGGTGGCCAGATCGGCCATCCGGTGCCGCAACGCCTGGAACGTGCCGATCGGGCGGCCGAACTGCTTGCGCTCGGTGATGAAGGACAGGGTGTCGGCGAAGGACCGTTGGGCGACGCCGAGCTGCATCGCGGCCAGGATGAGGCGTTCGGTGTTGAGCCCGGCCATCAGCTGGTTCCAGCCGTTGCCGACCTGACCGACGACGGCCGAGTCCGGCACGCGGACGTTGGTGAAGTAGAGGTCGTTGACCTCGCGGCCGCCGAGGGTGTCGATGCCCTGGATCTCCAGGCCCTCGGTGCCTGCCGGGATGTGGAATTGGGTGAGGCCCTCGTGCTTCTTGCCGGTCTTGTCGGTGCGGGCGATCAACAGGATCGACTTCGCGAAGTGCGCGTTGGAGCACCAGGTCTTCTGGCCGTTGATGACCCAGCCGCCGTCGACCTTCTCGGCGCGGCACGACAGGTTGGCGACGTCGGAGCCGGCCTCGGGTTCCGACATCGAGATCGACAACGAGTCGCCGTCGGCGACGCCGCTGAGCACCTCTTTCTTCAGCTGTTCGTCGGCGAACTTCTGGTAGGCGGCCGCGGTGATCAGGGTGGGGCCGATGCCGCCGATCGGGGCGTTGCCGCGCATCGCCTCCTCGAGCAGGATGCACATCTCGACGTTGCCGGCGTCGGCGCCGCCGTACTCCTCGGGAACGAGCAGTCCGGTCCAGCCGAGCTCGGCCATCTTCTTGTACAGCTCCTGCGAATGCAGCTCGGCACCGTTATCGGTCAAGGCGTCGCGCTGCTCGCGGGTGCCGGCCTCGCGGCGGCAGAAGTCGGCGACGGCCTGTGCGAAGGCCGTCTGTTCGTCGGTGAAGGAGACCATGGCGGTCGGGACCTTTCTGGCGGGGAGTCGGGTGGCAACGGCATGGCGCCGGATGACCCATTAAATCACATATATTTGATATGAGAAGCGGTGATCGGCGCCACAGCCGAGGTCGCTACATTGGTGGCCATGCCCAAGTCCGCGCCCGCGCCCCGACGGCCGAGCCTCGCCGGTGACCCTGACGCACCGAATGACGCGATCGACCCCGGCGCCGTCGACCCCGACACGATCGACCCCGACGCGCATCCGTCGGAAATGGAGTCCCGCGACACCGAAGATCGAGCGCCGGCCACCGATACCGCCGGCGACGATGTGACCCCGCTGGACGGTCAGAGTTTTCTCGACGCCAATCGGCGCAACCGGGAGCAGATCCGTGCCGATGCCGAGCGCAAGGCCGACAAGCGACGCGGACGCACCGTCGACCTGAACAAGACCGACGCGGCGGACGAGACCGTCGGGGACGCATCCGCCGAGGCGTCCCGGGCCGCCGATCCCGATCGGATTCCCCGCAAGATGGACGGCTCGTTGTCATCCGGCCCGCGGCGTCGCCGACGGAAGCTGCAGGTCGCGGGCAGCCGGCGGCTGTTCGCGCTGGTGGCAGCTCTGGTTGCGGTGGTGATCGCGTTGGCCGTGGCCACGGGTGTCCTGGCCTATCAACTCGCCGACGCGAAACAGGCGGCCGCCGCGGGACCGTCGAACGCCGACCGCGTCGCCGTCATCGACGCGGCCAAGCGGTACGCGGCGTCGCTGAGTACCTACGACGCTGCCGATTACAACGATCTCGATCGCCGGATCCGGGAGGTGTCGACGCCCGCATTCGCCAAGAATTTCATCGCGTCGTCACAGGATGCCCGTGCCGGCAATGCCAACGCCAAGGCCGCGTCGACGGGCACCGTCGACCATGCCGGGATCGAGTCGATGAGCGATACGCATGCGGTGGTGCTGGTCTCGATCGATCAGAAGGTGACCTCACCCGAGGTGGCCAGTCAGGTGCCCGACGGGATCACCTATCAGTCACGGGCATTGGTCACCCTCACCCGTGAGGACGGTCGTTGGCTGCTCGACGGCTTCGAGGTCGACAACTAGCATCGCCACCAGTTCAGTTCTTCCCCAACAGGATTCGTACTCCGACCGCGGTGATCCGGTCGGCATCGGGCGCGGCGTTGTCGCGCACCAGGTCGGCGATGGCGGCCAGTTCCGCATGCACCAGGAAACGGGCGGCGGTGGCCGAGATGTCCGGACGCTCGCGGGTCACCCACGTCGCCCATTCCTCGACATTGAGGCGCTGGTGATGGCGCAGCGTGGTGCGGGTCGCGGTGCCGAGATGACCCACCTCCGTCTCGTATACGGCGATGAGTTGTGGATTGTTGCAACACAAATCGACGTATCGGCGCACCAGTTCGGTGATCGCCTCGCGGGGGGTGCGCGAGGCGGCGAGGGCGTCGGCGATGATGGCGGCCGTCCGGTCCTGTGCCCGTACGAACGTTGCCTCGAGGATCGCGACCTTGCTCGGGAAGTAGCGATACACACCGGACGCGCCGACACCGGACGCCTGGCCGATGTCCTCGATGGTCACATCGTGAAAACCGTTCGCCGCGAACAGGTTGATCGATTGGGAGAGGATCGTCTCGCGGCGGGCGCTCGGCGCGAGGCCGGTCGGTTGACCGGCGCTCTTCGCCGGGCGGGGCAGATCCAGATCGACCAGACTCATCGCCGCGTCGCGCAGGAGCGACGCAACCTCGCGGGCCGGCAGCGACGCGCGGTGGGTGGCGGGGCTCGCCACCACACTGGTCATCGCCGCGGTCAACAGGTCGGCATCGTGGCGGTCGAGGTCGGCGCGCACGCCGACGAGGGCGCAGCGCAGGCGGCGGTGCTGGTTGATGACCACGCTGCGGACGTACTCGCGGTCCGCGCCGAGGAGATATCGCGACTCCCAGCGGTAGAGGCCACCGGTTCGGCGATTGTCGACGGCGGTCGCCGCGATGGCGGCGAGCAACCGTGCCAGTTCGGTCGGCGGATCGTCGGTGTTCACGTCGATGCCGTCAATCGCATCGGCCAGACGCTGCGCCAACGTCGACGTCGCCTCGGCGAACAGGGCGTACTTGTTCGGGAAGTGTCGATAGAGTGCGGGCGCCGAGACGCCCGCGGCCTCGGCGATGTCGTCGAGGCGTACCGCGTGATAGCCCCCCTCGCTGAATCGGCGCGCGGCGACCTCGATCAGGTGACGTCGACGATCGGCGGGTCGGCGTACCCGCTCCCGGCGCTGCGCCGACTCGGCCCGGCGCGGGTCGTCGGGGGAGTCAACAGAGCTGCGAACGGTCACACGGGTCAGCGTAGCCGGAGACCCGCTTCACCATCGTAATGACGGGCAAAGTTGCAAAAACTGCAGGCAAACGGGCCCTAGCAATCATATATGTTAACCAATATTCTCGTGATTCAGATCTCACCATGGTGTACGGTGAGCGCTGTGTGACCCGTGTTGACGCGGGTTGGGAAACGACGTCAGGGGAGTGGTGGGCGACAACATCAACGATGGTGAGGCGACCGGTGTCGTGGTCACGCTGGACGACGACGGCGTCGGCAGACTGACGATCTCGCGCCCCGAGCGGATGAATGCACTCGACACCGCGGCGAGCACCACGATCATCGACACGTTGCACCGCTGGGCCACCGACGACGCGGTGCGCGTCGTCGTGCTCGACGGTGCCGGCGGCAGTTTCTCCACCGGTGCCGACGTGACGTCGATGGCCGAGGGCGGGGCGATCGACGGATTCAGCAAGGCTCAGGCGCGCGGCATCATCTCCAACGGTTCTGACCTGGCCCGCGCCGTGCGAGCGGTTCCGGTGCCGGTGGTGGCCGCGGTGGACGGTGCGGCCGCCGGTATCGGTGCCTCGTTGGCGCTCTCGGCCGACCTGATCTATGCCACCGCGCGCTCGTATTTCCTGCTCGCCTTCATCAACATCGGACTCATGCCCGATGGCGGGGCGTCGATGCTGGTATCCGCCGCGGTGGGGCGGGCACGGGCCAATGCCATGGCCTTGCTCGGCGAAAAGCTGCGTGCGCCTGCGGCATTCGACGCGGGACTGATCACCGATGTGGTGGCCGACCGGGACGTGCTGGACGAGACCGTCGGCGCCGTGGTCGCCAAACTCGCTGCCGCCTCGCCGACCGCCCTGCGGCTGACCAAGGCGGCGCTCGACGCACATACGATGGCCGGATTCGAAGCGGCACTCGCCCGCGAACTGGACGGCCAGGCCACCTTGCTCCAATCTCCCGAATTCTCCGCGGCGCTCGCGGCATTCGCCGCCGCGCGTCACTGACTCCCGGTTGGACGCCCACGGCGTCTGACCCCGACACGCCCCGTTCGATCGACAACCGAGCCCCGTTGCTCGCCAAGCATGAAGGAGCCATCGCCGATGACTGCCACCCTCGACAACGACCAGGACCTGACCACCGAGCCGCTGCGGTCACGTCGCAATCACTGGAACAACCAGGTCAAGCGCCATGCCGCGATGAACCCGGACGGGGCCGCGCTGAAGTTCCTCGGCAGGTCACCACCTGGAAGCAACTCGACGAGCGCTCCCGTTCCTTCGCGGCGGCGTTGAGCCGCCGCGGCGTCGGCTTCGGCGACCGCATCCTGCTGGTGCTGCTCAACCGCACCGAGTACGTCGAGGCCGTGATGGGCGCCAACCTCATCGGGGCCATCCCGGTGCCGGTCAACGTGCGGATGAGCCCGGCCGAGATCTCCTTCCTCGTCAGTGACAGCGGCGCGAAGGTCATCGTCACCGAGTCGCTGCTCGCGCCGCTGGCCGACGCCGTCGGTGCCGCGACCGGGGCCATCGAGCAGATCATCGTCGTCGGCGACACGGCCAACGACGCGCATCTGTCCTTCGAGGCGCTGGCGAACGAGGATTCCGCCGATCTCTCGGAGATCGACGTACCCGAAGAGACCATCGCGCTCATCATGTACACCTCCGGCACCACCGGAAAGCCCAAGGGCGCCATGCTGACCCACCAGAACCTGCAGGCGCAGGCGGTGACCTGTCTGCAGGCGCTGCACACCCGGACCGACGACATCGGTTCGTGCGTGGCACCGATGTTCCACATCGCCGGCCTCGGTGCGATGGCGCCGTTGATCTACATGGGTGCCCTGTCGGTCATCCACCCACTCGGCGCGTTCGACCCCAACGACATGCTCGACACCCTGGAGAAAGAGGGCACCACCTCGATCTTCCTGGTGCCCGCGCAGTGGCAGGCCGTCTGCGCCGCGCAGCAGGCACGTCCGCGTGACCTGAAGCTTCGCGTGATCAGCTGGGGTGCCGCACCCGCGTCGGACTCGGTCCTGAACGCGATGAACGAGACCTTCCCCGAGGCGCTCAACGTCGCGGTGTTCGGTCAGACCGAGATGTCGCCGATCACCTGCGTGCTCGAGGGTCGTGACGCGCTGCGCAAGCTGGGATCGATCGGCAAGGTGGTCCCGGCGGTGACAGCGCGCGTCGTCGATCCGGAGATGAACGACGTCGCCCCCGGCGAGGTCGGCGAGATCGTCTACCGCGGACCCAACATGATGAAGGGCTACTGGCAGAACCCGCAGGGGACCGCTGACGCGTTCCACGGCGGGTGGTTCCACTCCGGCGACCTGGTCCGTCAGGACGAGGAGGGCTTCCTCTACGTCGTCGACCGCGCCAAGGACATGATCATCTCCGGTGGCGAGAACATCTACTGCGCCGAGGTCGAGAACGCGCTGTTCGGCCACGACAAGATCGCCGAGGCCGCGATCATCGGTCGGGCACACGAGAAGTGGGGCGAGGTCCCGGTGGCCGTCGTGGTGCTCGCCGAAGGCGTGCACGACCTCACGCTGACCGATCTCGAGCCGTACCTGAACGAGAACCTGGCCCGGTTCAAGCATCCCAAGGACCTCGTCATCGTCGACGAGCTGCCCCGCAACGCCGGCGGAAAGGTCATCAAGCCGACCCTGCGGTCGAGTTACGGCAGCAAGGACGCCGGACTCTCCGACTGATCCGGATCGACATCCCGGCGTCGGTGGACGCGGTGCGCACGGAGAAAAACTGCAACACGTTACACACCAAAACTGAAACACGTTACAATTCTGACCGGAGGCGTGACACGGGTCACGCTGCCTGGTTCTGCTGGTGAGGAATCCGCCCCGGTCGCGTCTGACGTGGCCGGCAGTGGTGTTCCGGGCCGGTCACGAGTGGAGGTTCACGTTGAAGACCAAGGGCGCGCTGCTGCGCGAACTCAACAAGCCGTGGGAGATCGAAGAGATCGAGATCGGCGATCCGAAGGCACACGAGATCAAGATCCGGATGGAAGCGGCCGGAATGTGCCACTCCGATCATCACCTGATGACCGGCGGAATCCCGATGGCGGGGTTCCCGATCCTCGGTGGCCACGAAGGCTCCGGTGTCGTCGAGGAGATCGGTGAGGGCGTCACCGACTTCGAGGTCGGCGACCACGTGGTTCTGTCGTTCATCCCGTCCTGCGGCAAATGCCCGTCCTGTAGGTCGGGGATGGCCAACCTGTGCGACATGGGTGCCATGCTCCTGCAGGGAGAAGCGGTCTCCGACAACACCTTCCGCATCCACACGGCCCAGGGTGAGAACGTCTACCCGATGACGCTACTGGGGACGTTTGCGCCGTACATGGTGGTTCACGAGGCATCGGCGGTCAAGATCGACAAGTCGATCCCCTTCGAGGTCGCCGCGCTCGTCGGGTGCGGTATCCCGACCGGCTACGGCTCGTCGACCCGCAGTGGCGATGTGCGTCCCGGCGAGGACGTCGCCATCGTCGGCGTCGGCGGCGTCGGAACCGCGGCGTTGCAGGGTGCCGTCATCTCCGGCGCGCGCAACGTCTTCGCGATCGATCCGGTCGAGTGGAAGCGCGAACAGGCGATGAAGTTCGGTGCCACAAAGACATTCGCCTCGGTCGAGGAGGCCGCCCCGGCGATCGCCGAGATCACCTACGGCCACATGGCACACAAGGTGATCGTCACCGTCGGCGAGGTGCACGGCAAGGATGTGGACTCGTGGATGGGGATCACCGCCAAGGGTGGTACCTGCGTCCTGACCGGCATGGGCAACATGCTCGAATCCGACGTGACCCTCAACCTCGCGATGCTGACCCTGTTGCAGAAGAACCTGCAGGGCACCATCTTCGGTGGCGCGAACCCGAAGCTCGACATCCCGCAGCTGTTGTCGATGTACCGGCTGGGCAAGCTCAACATCGAGGACATGATCACCCGGCAGTACCGTCTGGATCAGATCAACCAGGGCTATCAGGACATGCTGGACGGCAAGAACATTCGTGGCGTCATCCGCTACACCGACGAGGATCGGTGAGTCGATCCGCGTACGCTGCGTGATGTGTCAGCACTCGATGCCCTCGCGCAGTGGCCGGTCGACCACGTGTCGGCGGCCTGTGTCAGCGGAAACCGGATAGTCGCCGAGTACGGCGACACGCACCGCGTCTACGAACTCGCCTCGGTCACCAAACTCCTGGTGGCCGAGGCGGTTCTCGTCGCGGTCGAAGAGGGCGCCGTCGAACTCGACGACGCCGCCGGACCACCCGGCGCCACCGTCGCACACCTGCTCGCCCACGCCTCGGGGCTGGCGTTCGACGGTCGCGAGGTGCAGGCGCCGGTGGGCACCGCCCGGATCTACTCCAGCGCCGGCTTCGAGGTGCTCGCCGAGACCGTCGAACAGGCGACCGACATCGCGTTCGCCGACTACCTCGCCGACGCGGTGTGCGCGCCGTTGGGCTTGTCGGCGACCGCGCTGGTGGGTCCGGCCGGCCACGGGGCAACCTCGACGGCGGCCGACCTCGGCGTGTTCGCCGCCGACCTGCTGTCGCCGCGACTGATCTCGACGGAAATGTCGGCCTCGGCGACGTCGGTGTGGTTCCCCGGTCTCGACGGCTTCGTCCCGGGATACGGAAAGCACCGGCCCAACGACTGGGGACTCGGGTTCGAGATCCGGTCCCACAAGTCGCCGCACTGGACCGGGACGACCAACTCGCCGTCCACGTTCGGTCATTTCGGTCAGTCGGGAACCTTCCTGTGGGTCGATCCCGACCTCGATGCGGCGTGCGTTGTGCTCACCGACCGGCCGTTCGGCACCTGGGCGAAACCGCTGTGGAGCGAGTTCAACGACGCCGTCGTCGCCGAACTACGGGCGTCTCGTTGACCACATTGAACGCACGAATTATCACCAGGAACTAGCGCAACACGTGCATCGTCAGGCACAATTGAACGCAGAACTGTGATATCCGGTGTTGCGAGGTGTGTTGGGGAAGACGTTCCTCGTCGACAACCGGAGGTGAACAAGGTGCGCAATCTGAATCAGTTTGCGGACATGACGACAGGAGTGGTGTACATCCACTCGGCGCCGGTGGCGCTGTGCCCGCATGTGGAGTGGGCTCTGTCGTCGACCCTGAATGCACGCGCGAACCTGAAGTGGTCGGCACAGGACGCCGAGCCCGGTCTGCAGCGTGCCACTGTCGACTGGGCGGGCCCGGTCGGTACCGGCGCGCGTCTGGTGACCGCGCTGCGCGAGTGGTCGGCGCTGCGCTTCGAGGTGACCGAGAACGCCAGTGAGGGCGTCGACGGCGAACGCTTCTGCTACGTGCCCGGATTGGGTCTGTGGCGCGGTTCGATGAGCGCCAACGGTGACGTGATCATCGGTGAGACCCAACTGCGCGCCATGATCGAGTCGCAACCCGACAGCGCCGGCCTGGCCGGCGAGATCGAGTCGGCGCTCGGCACCGCGTGGGACAACGCCCTGGAAAACTACCGGATGGGCGGCTACGGCGCCGAGGTCACCTGGCTGGCGCAGCGGGTGGGCTGATCTTCGAACACCGACGAGGACAACATGTTTCGGCCCCGGGATGGATTGCCCGGGGCCGAAATGTGTCGGTGGGTGCCGGTGACTACGCCCTCGGTGTGAACTGGCCGACGAGGGCGCCACTGGAGCGGGCGTGGCGGACTGCGGCGTCGATACGGGTCACCGTCGTGGTGGAGAGCATCGGTACCGACCACGGACGCGAGAGAATGCCGATCAGGGTGTGCGAAGGGTTGTACACCGGGCTGCCGGAGTCGCCGTAGATCGCGAAGGCAAAGGTGTCGAACTCGACCGCGCTGACCCGATCGATCACCCCACACCGTTCACCCGGGAAGATCACTCCGGGACCGTATTTGCAGGCGATCTCGCCGAGGTGTGGTGCACCGATCCGGGTGGGATGGATCGGTGAACCGGGGACCGGGCCCACGCGCACACCCGGATGCAGGCGGATCAGGGCGTAGTCGAGTTGATCGATCTCGGTGACCTGCGTACCGGGAACCCGCCGTGCGATCACGGTGCCGAGCTCCGCGGTCTGGTCGATGGCGCGGACGGTCGACCCCAGGCCGGCGCAGTGGCCCGCGGTGAATGCGAGTTGTTGCCCGGTGCTGTCGTGTCCGGCGCCGGCGAGGACGCAATAGACCACCTGGTCGGGCTCCGGGGTGCCGGCGATGATGAGACCGGCACCCACCAGCGGGGGAGTGGGCGAGGTGGCGTGAGCCTGCGGAGCCGGGGACAACGCGACGAGTGCCGCCGACAGGCACGCCACGATCGCCGTCAGGGTGCGAATACGGGCGGGTGTCGTCGTTGACATGTTGTTGCCTCGGGTGGTGCTCATCTGGGTCCAGTGTAGGCCCAGCGGAATCGGACGCGCGTGAAATCGGCGCCATCGCAGCGTTTTTGGGTACTTGGACCTATCTGCGTGGACCCATCTGTGTGCCGGGCGCTACAGCGGAATGTTCTTGTGCCGCCCGCGTCGTGCCGGCGCGGCCGCGAGAGCATCGGCGATGATGCTGCGGGTGCGGGCGGGGTCGATCACCTCGTCGACGACGCCGATGGACTGCGCTCGGCCGACGCCGCCGGCGAGTGCCTCGTGTTCGGTGGCGAGACGATCGTGCAGGGCGTCACGTTCGTGATCGGGTGCGGCAGCGAGGGCCTTCTTGTGCAGGATGCCGACGGCGGCCTTCGCGCCCATCACGGCGACCTCGGAGCCCGGCCAGGCGAACACCGCGGTGGCGCCGAGGGCGCGGGAGTTCATCGCGATGTAGGCGCCGCCGTAGATCTTGCGGGTCACCAGCGTGACGCGCGGGACGGTGCATTCGGCGAAGGCGTGCAACAGTTTTGCGCCGCGGCGGACCACGCCGTTCCACTCCTGCCCGACGCCGGGGAGGTAGCCGGGGACGTCGGTGATGACCACCAGCGGGACGCCGAAGGCGTCACAGAGGCGGACGAAGCGGGACGCCTTCTCGGCGCTTTCGGAGTTGAGACAGCCGCCCATGCGCAGCGGATTGTTGGCGACGACGCCGACGCTGCGCCCGGCCAGCCGGCCGAATCCGATCACGATGTTGGGTGCCCATTTGGCCTGCAGCTCTTCGAAACTCGAGATCTCGGTGCGGCCGTCGGCGGCGAGCCCGCCGTCGAGGAGTGCCTCGATGACCGGATGCACGTCGTAGGCACGCCGATTCGATTCGGGCAGAAGGGCTTTGAGGTTGGTGTCGCGGGCTTGTGCGTGGGCGGGGTCGATGCTGCCCTGGGCGGCGAAGGTGTCCACCAGGCGCCGCGCCCGCCAGTAGGCGTCGGATTCGGAGTCGGCGGTGATGTGGCTGACACCGGAGCGTTTGCCGTGAGTCAGTGGGCCGCCGAGGGTTTCCATGTCGACGTCCTCGCCGGTGACGCTGCGCACCACGTCGGGACCGGTGACGAAGACGCGGCCCTCGGGGGCCATGATGACGACATCGGTCAGCGCCGGACCATAGGCCGCACCACCCGCGGCGAAACCGACGACGACGGAGATCTGCGGGACGTATCCGGACGCGCGCACCATCGCCTCGAACACCCCGCCGACGGCGTGCAGTGCCTCGACGCCCTCGGCGAGCCGGGCGCCGCCGGAATGCCAGATGCCCACCACCGGAGCCTGTTCGGTGATCGCGGTGTCGATGGCGCCGACGATGTGGGCACATCCGACCACACCCATGGCACCGCCCATCACGGTGCCATCGGTGCAGAAGGAGACGGTGCGTACGCCGTGGACCAGACCGATGGCGGCCTGCACACCCGACTTGTCGCGGGGATGCAGCAGCGACATCGAACCCTCATCGAAGAAGGTGGTCAGCCGCAACACGGGGTCGCGGGGATCGGCAGATCCCGATTGGCCGTCGATGGGGGCCAATATGGTCAACGCGTCGTCTCCTGTCGGACAGAGGTGGGCGTCAGTATCGCCCGAAGGCGATGGCCACGTTGTGTCCACCGAACCCGAACGAGTTGTTCAACGCGTAATCGATCTGACCCTTGCGGGCCTCACCGTGCACGACGTCGATCTCGCATTCGGGGTCCTGATTCTCCAGGTTGAGCGTCGGCGGGATGATGCCCTCCTCGACGCTCTTGATCGTCAGCACCGACTCCAGTGCACCGACGGCGCCGATGGAGTGGCCCAGTGCCGACTTCGGGGCGTACACCGCGGCGTGATCGCCGATGGCCGCCTTGATGCCGACCGCTTCGGCGGTGTCGCCGATCGGGGTCGAGGTGGCGTGCGCATTGACGTGGGCGATGTCGCTCTTGGTCAACCCGGCGGTCTGGATGGCGCGTGCCATCGCCCGTGCGTTGCCCTGACCACTGGGATCGGGGGCGACGAGATGGAAACCGTCGGAGGTGATCCCGGCACCGAGGACGCGTGCGTGGATGTGCGCACCGCGCGCCTTGGCGTGCTCTTCGCGCTCGAGGACCAGCATCGCGGCGGCCTCGCCGAAGACGAAGCCGTCGCGGTCCTTGTCGAACGGACGTGACGCCGCGGCCGGGTCGTCGTTGCGGGTGCTCATCGCGCGCATCATGGAGAACGCGGCGATCGGGATCGCATCGATGTGACCTTCCACGCCACCGGTGACCACCATGTCGGCGTCACCCATGACGATGTGGCGCCACGCGTGCGCGATGGCCTCGGCACCCGACGAGCAGGCGGAGACGGGCGTGATCACGCCGGCGCGGGCACCGACGTTGAGTCCGACGACGGCAGCAGGTCCGTTGGGCATGGCCATCGAGACGGCCAGCGGGGAGACCTTGCGGTAATTGCCGGATTCCTCGATGGCCTTGACCGCGTCGACCATGGCGTCACCGCCACCCTGACCGGTGCCGAGCACGACGGCCAGGCGTTCCGGATCGACCTCGGGTTCACCGGCGTGCGCCCAGAGGCGCTTGCTCATGACGTGTGCGATGCGCTCGACGTAGGCCATGCGGCGTGCCTCGACGCGGGTGACCTCCTCGGCGGGGTCGGCCAGCAGCCGTCCACCGACGCGGCAGGGGAGTTCGCCGTACTTCGTGACGAAGTCGTCGGTCAGCTCCCGGATGCCGGTCTTGCCGTCGAGGAGACCCTGCCAGGTCGAGTCGAGGTCGACGCCGAGGGAGGTGGTGGCCACCATCGAGGTGACCACCACACTCGGGAAGTTCCCGCCCAGCGTGGAGTACTCGCGGAGGGAAGGCGAGCTCACGAGTTCTGTTCTGCCTCGATCTGGGCCTGGATGGCAGCAGCGGCTTCGGGGTTCTCGGCCTCGAGCTTCTGGATGTAGCCGACGGCGTCGCCGACGGTGCGCAGGCCCGCGAGGTCCTCATCGGGGATCTTCACGCCGTACTTGTCCTCGGTCTGCACGGCGATCTCGACCATCGACAGCGAGTCGATGTCCAGGTCATCGACGAACGACTTGTCCATCGTCACCTCGGACGGCTCGATGCCGGTCACTTCCTCGATGATTTCGGCGATGCCGGCGATGAGTTGTTCCTGGGTGGCAGCCACGTGGGTGGATCCCTTCTGAATTCGAAAGTGATGTGTAACTCCGGAGCACCATGCGTGCACGACGCACTCACACGTTGCTTGGACATCCGGCACGAAGCCGGATTTCCGGGGGTCGCGGTCAGCCGCGACCGCTATCCAAGTTCGATGACCTTCTCGATGTCCTCGGGTGCCTTCCACGCGACGGTGGGAGTGCCCTTCAGTTCACGCTTGGCGATGCCGGCGAGCGCGCCGGCGGGCGGTAGTTCGACGAGGGCGGACACGCCGTTCTCGCGCAGGTACGCCGAGCACAGATCCCACCGCACCGGGCGGGTGACCTGCGCGACCAGCTTGGCCAGGGCGTCGGCGCCGTCGGTGACCGGGCGGCCGTCGGAGTTCGACAGCAGGGTCCGGTCGGGGTCGGCGGGAGTGATGGCGGCGGCCGCCTCGGCGACTGCGTCCTGGGCGGGTGCCATGAAGTGTGTGTGGAAGGCGCCGGCGACCGCGAGCTTGCGGGTACGGGCCTTCTCCGGTGGGGCGGCGATCAACTCGTCGATCGCGGCGGCCTGCCCAGCGGCCACGATCTGTCCGGCCGCATTCCGGTTGGCCGGGACCAGCGAGAGCTCATCGAGGCGGGCGAGCACCACCTGCTCGTCACCACCGAGCACCGCAGCCATGGTGGTGTCCTCGAGAGCGCATGCCTTGGCCATCTCGCCGCCGCGGATGGCGGCCAGCTTCACGGCCTCGTCGGGACTGATGACGCCGGTGATGGCCGCGGCCGCCAGTTCACCGACCGAGTGGCCGGCGATGACGGCGTCGGCGGGGAGTTCACCGCGCTTGCGGTACTCCTCGTAGGCGAGCAGCGCCGCGGTGACCACCAGTGGTTGCGTCACCGCGGTGTCGGTGATCTCCTCCGCGGTGGCCGTGGTGCCGAGGCGAAGCAGGTCCAGACGGATCAGCTTCGACCAGATGGCGAGCTGGTCGCGCACACCGGGGAGCTCGACCCAAGGAGTCAGCATGCCGGGAGTCTGAGAGCCCTGACCGGGCGCAAGCATCGTGAGCACGTGACCAGAGAACACTGTTTGACCGCCCGATGGCGGTGTAGAGGTTTATGAACCTCAGAACAAGGATTTGTAGGGTTCCCACAAAGGTGACCGGTGCGCCACCCGCATCGTCATCACTCTGAGATTCGTTACACGAACGTGTCCTTTGGGCGTCTGCCAGCAGAAATGTGGAAACAGGGGTGTGGCAAATGTTTCTCAAGTGGCTGCAGACGATGATTCGTTCCTGAAGTGTGTCAAACGACCCACCGTTGCGGCGACACGTAAGACGTACCCGTCGCGAGGGTTAGTTGGATCACGTCCTGTGACTTCTGCAATTTTCTTCAGTCGGTACCGAACAGTATTTGGATGGATGTACAGTTCGCGCGCGCAGGCCTCGACCGACCCCCCGGAGTCGAGGTACGCCTCGAGGGTGGTGTTGAGGACGGCGCCGCCGTGGGCGAGCGGGCGAACCAGGGTGTCGATGAGCGTGGCAGTGGCCGACGCGTCGCCGTTGAGGGCCCGCTCGGGAAGCAATTCGAGACTGTGCACCGGTCGCGGGGCGCCCGGCCATCCGACGACTGCGGCGATGCCGGCCATCGCCTCGGTGGCGCTGGTGTGGGCCGTTCCGAGATTGGGCATGGTGGGACCGATGACGACGGGACTGTCGGCGAAATGCCCGAGCAGAGCGGTCGTGAACGGGTCCGTCGGCCGGATCGCGCCGCTCACGATGGTCACCAGGGTACTGCCCTGAACCACCGAAAGTGCCGCTCGCTCATGGGCTTTGGCGGTGTTGTGAATGGCCAGCGGCACCGAGACGTTCTGTTCGGGTGGCGGCGCGCCGATGATCACCGTCGCCGGCGCGTCCGAATCCCAGTTGAGTGCCGCGGCCCGCGACATCAACTGTGGACCGGTGTCGCCGCGGATCACCGCGTCGACGACGAGGGCCTCGAGGCGAGAATCCCAGGCACCGCGTGACTCGGCCGCCGAGGCGTAGATGGCGGCCGCGGCGAAGCCGATCTCGCGCCCGTAGCGCAACACCGACTCGGTCAGGGCGCGCAGCTGGGCGTCGTTGCGGGCCAGCAACGGGAGCCATTTCTCGAAGAACTCCATCGCCACACGGACCATCTCGACGGTCTGCAGCAGCGTGATCCGGCGGGCGAGGTCCTGCGGGACCACCTGAAAGGCCTGCACGGTGAACTTGACGTTGCCCTCGGGATCTTGAATCCACTCGACGAAGTTGACCACCGCGGTCTGCACCACGAGCTGCACGCTGGCGCGTTGTGCGGCGTCGAGATCGGCGAAATACGGGAGCTGATCCTGCATCGAGTGCACGGCCTCGGTCGCGAGGCGACCGCTGTACTGCTTGACCCGACGCAGCAGGGTGTCGGGCAGTGCGTCGTGCACGGTCGCCGGTGCCGGAACGTGGGCGCCACGCTCACCGAAGACGTCGGTGGGTGGGGGCGTCTGGTTGGCGCGCGCGTCGGACATCTCTTCAATGTAGGCGGTGCCATACGTCCGACCGACCAGTCGCGGTGATCGTCATACTCGTCACCCGCCGTGAGCATCGACATCGACATGCATTCGGCCGGGAGTTCACCGCCGAGACCATGATCGCCGAACGACTCGACTACCTCGGCGAGGACCCCGACGATCTGGACGATCTCGACCCGATCACGCAGCGGATGATCGACGAGCTCACCACCGCCTTCGCGGCGAACCCACCGCTACCTGACCACCTGACGACGACCGCGGTGAGGGCGGTCATGACTGCCCTCACCGCGACGCATCGGCCTGCCGAGAACTCGGAGTGGCAGCTACGCGCTGCCGGTGTCGGCGAAGGACACCTGCGCGGCGGTCACGTCGGTGATCTTGTACTTCTCGGCGGCCTGCGCGGCCACCGAGGTGTCGATGTGGCCGTCGCGGGCCAACGCGACCAGCACGCCGACCACGATCGACTCGGCGTCGACGTTGAACACACGCCGGGCGGCCGGGCGGGTGTCGGAGAAGCCGAAGCCGTCGGTGCCCAGCGTCAGATAGGTGCCCGGGACGTAGGCGCGGATCTGGTCCTGGACTCCCCGCATGTAGTCGCTGACCGCGACGAACGGGCCGTCGGACTGCCCGAGGACCTTGGTGACGTAGGCCTGTCCGGGGTCGTCGGCGGGGTTGCGGACCGCGGCCTTGTCGACCTTGACACCGTCGCGGGCGAGTTCGGACCACGACGTCACCGAGTACACCGCGGCACCGACGTTCCAGTCCTCGGCGAGCATTCCCTGCGCCTTGAGGGCGTCGGGCATCGTCACGCCGGAGACCAGGATGTTGGCCGGGTACTGCTTACCCTCCGGTGCCGAGGCGAACTTGTAGATGCCCCTGAGGACACCCTCGACGTCGAGATCCTCCGGTTGCGCCGGCTGACTGATCGGCTCGTTGTAGACGGTGATGTAGTAGAAGATGTTCTCCGGCTGCTCGCCGTACATCCGCTTCAGACCGTCGGCGATGATGTGGCCGAGTTCGAACGCGAACGCCGGATCGTAGGCGACGACCGCCGGGTTGGTGGCCGCCAGCAGCGGCGAATGGCCGTCGGCGTGCTGCAGTCCCTCACCGGTCAGGGTGGTCCGCCCCGCGGTGGCACCGATGACGAAACCGCGGGCCATCTGATCCCCGGCCGCCCAGAAGCTGTCGCCGGTCCGCTGGAACCCGAACATCGAATAGAAGATGTAGAGCGGGATCATCGGCTCGTCGTGGGTGGCATACGACGTGCCGACCGCGGTGAACGATCCGGCCGATCCGGCCTCGTTGATGCCCTCGTGCAGGATCTGACCCTCCGAGCTCTCCTTGTAGGCGAGCATCAGTTCGGCGTCGACCGAGGTGTAGAGCTGGCCGTTGCGGTTGTAGATCTTGAGCGTCGGGAACCAGGAGTCCATCCCGAAGGTGCGGGCCTCGTCGGGGATGATCGGTACGATCCGCTTGCCGATCTCCTTGTCGCGCAACAACTCCTTGAAGATGCGGACCAGTGCCATGGTCGTCGCCACCTGCTGCTTGCCCGAACCCTTGCCCGCGGTCTTCAGTGCGCCGCTGACGTCGGGTTTCAGCGCCTTGGCCTTGGTGCGGCGCACCGGCAGGAAACCGCCGAGCTGCTTGCGTCGGTCGAGCATGTACTCGATCTCCGGGGCGTCCATCCCGGGGTGGTAGTACGGCGGCAGGTAGGGATCTTTTTCGAGCTCGGCGTCGCTGATCGGGATGCGGGTCGAGTCGCGGAAGGCCTTGAGGTCGTCGAGGGTCAGCTTCTTCATCTGGTGGGTCGCGTTGCGGCCCTCGAAGTGCTTGCCGAGCGTGTAGCCCTTGATGGTGTGGGCCAGGATCACCGTCGGCTGCCCCTTGTGGGCCATCGCCGCGGCGTAGGCGGCGTGGATCTTGCGGTAGTCGTGACCGCCGCGCTTGAGCTTCCAGATGTCGGCGTCGCTCATGTTCTTGACGAGTTCCTTCGTGCGCGGATCGCGGTTGAAGAAATGCTCACGGACGAACGCGCCGTCGTTGGCCTTGTAGCCCTGGAAGTCGCCGTCGGGGGTGGTGTTCATCAAGTTGACCAGGGCGCCGTCGCGGTCGGCGTGCAGCAGCGCGTCCCACTCGCGACCCCAGATGACCTTGATGACGTTCCAGCCGGCGCCACGGAAGAAGGACTCGAGTTCCTGGATGATCTTGCCGTTGCCGCGGACCGGTCCGTCGAGGCGCTGCAGGTTGCAGTTGATGACGAAGGTGAGGTTGTCCAGGCCCTCGGTGGCCGCGAAGCTGGCGAAGCCGCGCGATTCGGTCTCGTCCATCTCGCCGTCGCCGAGGAACGCCCAGACATGCTGGTCGGCGGTGTCCTTGATGCCGCGGTCGTGCAGGTAGTGGTTGAAGCGCGCCTGGTAGATCGCGTTCATCGGGCCCAGGCCCATCGAGACCGTCGGGAACTGCCAGAAGTCGGGCATCAGCCGGGGGTGTGGATACGACGGCAGTCCGCCGCCCTCGCCGGCGTGGCTGTGCTCCTGGCGGAAACCGTCCATCCGCTCGGGGCCGATGCGGCCCTCGAGGAAGGCCCGCGCGTAGATGCCGGGGGAGGCGTGTCCCTGGATGAAGATCTGATCGCCACCGCCGGCGTGATCGATCCCGCGGAAGAAGTGGTTGAAACCGACCTCGTAGAGGGCGGCCGACGACGCGTACGTCGAGATGTGGCCGCCGACGCCGACACCCGGACGCTGGGCGCGATGGACCATGATCGCGGCGTTCCAGCGCAGGAAATTGCGGAAGCTGCGTTCCACCTGCTCGTCGCCGGGGAACCACGGCTCGCTCTCGGTCGGGATGGAGTTGACGTAGTCGGTGGAGGTCAGCGACGGGATCGCCACACGGCTCTCGCCGGCGCGCTCGAGGAGGCGCAGCATCAGATAGCGGGCGCGGGCCGGGCCCTGTTCTTCGACGAGCTTGTCGAAGGACTCCAGCCATTCACTGGTCTCGTCGGGGTCGATGTCGGGCAGATACGAGGCGACACCCTCGCGGATGACACGCACGCGGGGTCCCTGCGGCCCTCCGGAGGCCGCCACGCCATTGGTCGCACTGACGTCCGTGGTCGCCTGCTCGGTCGTCGCTGCACGCTCGGTCGTCTCTGCCTGTTCGGTCACGGTGATGCCTACTCCTCGATCGGGGCCGGGACGGGGTGGTGCCCGGCAGTCGATGACACGCGGGCTCCGCGCGGCGAATGGTTGTCGACGCTGACGGAATCCGTTTCCCATCGTGCCCCATGACGGTTCGGTTGGCACCGGCTGCGTGGGTTTCGGCATGAACCCACTGACCTGCGGTAGCGTTCGACTTCGATTACCGACGAGTAAGGAGAGGCTGTGCGCCATCAACGGGTTCACCCGGGTGCGTCGCGGCGGGTGCGTCTGGTCGTGGCGTGCGTCTGCTCGGGTGCTCTGCTGATGGTGGGTGCCTGTGCGACGACGGTCCCGGGCTCGCCGGGCGCCGACTCCGACGAGGTCTCCCTGTATTCGTCGGAGCAGTCCGCGTCGGCGGCGGCCGCGCAACGCGAGTCGACGGTGGCGCTGTGCCGTCAGGCGATGTCGTCGATGGTGGTGATGGTCCGCGGCTACAACACCTTCGTCGACAAGCTCAACGACGTGCAGTCCTACGATCGTGTCGGCGATCTCGACGACCGGGCGCGGGCCAGTCTCATCGCCGGTGCCGATCAGATCCGGGCGGAGGTCGCGGCGTCGATTCCGGCGACGGTGACCGACCCCGTCAACGCCTTCCTCGCCAGTTCGGATCGACTCGGCCAGGCGATCGCCCGTCGGGAGTTGGTGGGCCTCAACCCGATTGCCGATACCTGGACGCGTGACAAGCAGTCCGTGCTGACGGTGTGCGCCGAGTATCTGCCCACGCCGCCGGGCTTGTCCGGCGCGCCGAGCGCCGCCGCGACGCCGACGCCGACCCGCTGACCCGGACGCGTGGCGGGCGCGAGGAAATCGCCGTGTCCGCGAATTCATCTCGGTGAACCACCCCTTGGTGCACTACGCTGTTTCCAAACAGCCGACAGGCACACACTCACACCTCAGGAGGTCTCGCGCGGTGGTAGCCGCCTCAGGGAGCACTGGCTCCGACGGCAGCAGTGCACAGAAGCTGGGGTTCGACCCCGGCATGGTGGTCCAGGAACTGGGTTGGGACACCGACACCGACGACGACCTGCGGGCCGACATCGAGGACGCCATCGACGCCGAGATGCTCGATGAGGACGCCGACGACGTCATCGACGTGGTGGTGTTGTGGTGGCGTGACGATGACGGTGACCTGGTGGACCGGTTGATGGATGCCATCACCCCACTCGCCGACGACGGGTACGTCTGGGTGTTCTCGCCGAAGACCGGCAATACCGGTTACGTCGACCCGAGCGAGATCGCCGAGGCCGCCCCGACTGCCGGACTGACGCAGACCAACGTGGTGAGTCTGGGTGACTGGTCGGGTTCTCGTCTGGTACAGCCGAAGTCGCGGGCCGGCAAGCGGCAATGAGCGATCCGGCCGTCCACGACGCCGACAGCCTGGCCTCCGACGTCGCGGTCGGAGACCGGCGTGTTCCCCTGGAGGTCGGTGATCTCGCACCGGACTTCGAACTGCGTGATCAGAACAATCAGCGGGTGTCGCTGTCGCGACTGCTCGGTGAGGGTCGCTCGGTGCTGATCGTGTTCTTCCCGTTGGCGTTCACCGGGACCTGCCAGGGCGAACTCGGCTACATCCGCGACCATCTCCCGCAGTTCAGCAATGACGACCTCACCACGGTTGCCGTGTCGGTCGGGCCGCCACCGACACACAAGGTGTGGTCGTCCACGCAGGGATTTCTCTTCCCGATCCTCTCGGACTTCTGGCCGCACGGTGCCGTCGCGCGGGCCTACGGGGTGTTCAGCGCCGAGCGTGGATACGCCGATCGCGGCACCTTCGTGGTCGACGCGGACGGACGGATCGTGTTCGCCGACGTCGTCGGGCCGGGGGAGGCGCGCACCGAGGCGGTCTGGGACCGCGCCCTCGCGACGCTGGGTTGATCCCGGGCTCGGGCGTCCCGGTTCCGTCCGGTCCGGATCTCCTCGGTTCTTGACCAACTCGTAGCCAGCCAGGTGTTGCGACAGAAGTGACTGGTGTAGTTCAGTGTGACTGTTGTGATGAAATTTTTCCGTTCTCAGTTCACTCGTCACCGGATCATCGCCAGGGGTGGTCTCGGTGCGATCGGTGCCGGCGTCGCGCTGGCCGTGCTCGGCACCGGACCTGCCGGCGCCGCGCCGCTCGATGACCTCTCCGGGATTCTCACCCAGCTGCCGAGCGGGTCGTCGACGACGGATCTGCCGGGTCTGCAGGATCTGCCGGGCGTGGTCGACGGGCTCCTCGGGACCCTGCAGGGAACCACGCCGGAGGGAATCACACAGCGGGGCGAGGGCACCTCACGGTGTACGACGGTGATCCAGATCGGTGACTCGACATCGGTGGCCGCCGACAATGCGGCGATGCTGCCCACCGCCGGGGACACCGCGACCGCGCAATACCGCCGGATCGGTGCCACCAAGGTCACGGTCGACGCGGTGAGCGGCCGGGCCGTCGTGGGCGGACCGTCACCCGACGCCGAACACGCCGTCGCATCGCGTCTCGCCGCCGGTGAGCGCGGATGCTGGGTCATCGCGATGGGTGTCAACGATGCCGGTGCCATCGCCGGTGGCGGGATCGGGGCCGCCGAACGGATCGATCGCATCATGACGCAACTGCAGGGCCAGCCGGTGCTGTGGCCGACGGTGACCTCATCCCACCCGAGCAACCAGGCCTTCGGTGCGGCCGCGATGGCCACCTTCAACACCGCGCTGCGCGATGCGACCACCCGATACGGCAATCTCGCCGTCTACGACTGGGCCGGACACGCCGGTGCCGACGACTTCGGTGGCGACGGTATCCACTACACCGCGGCCGGAACCGCCGAGCGCAACCGCGGGTTCGCCGATGCCTTGTCGGTCGCTTATCCACCCGGTGCGGGCGCCACCCCGTCGACCCGGTGGGTGACCGGCTGACCGGTCGGCGGGTCCGGGCGTCGACCGGACTCAGATCGGGCAGGAGATCGAGCGATCCCGCTGCCCGGTGACCGCCTGACGTAGACCGGCGGTCACGGCGTCGGCATACATCCAGGTGCCCGGCCCGATCGGGTGGACGTCGTCGGGCCCGAGATTCTCCGGGTGCGCGGCGGCCGCCTGGCACCACGGCGCGAGGAAGACGTCGGCGTGTCGCGGTGCGTAGCGCAGGACCTGTTGCGCCGCCTGGGGGATGCCGTCGACGGGACCGAACGGAACCAGCAGGATGATCTTGTGGCCGGGCCCGATCTCTTTCAGGATGCGGTCGAGTTGACCGTCGAACGCCTGCCCGTTGGTGCCGAATCCGAGGACCACGTACTTGCGTAGCGCTCGGGTGGCGGCGAGATTCTGGATGACGCCCTCGCCGCCGGAATAGTGGCGGGAGACCTGCGCGTCGATGTAGATCCCGGGGAATCGGGCGATCAGGGCCTGCGACGAGGCGAGCATCACCGAGTCGCCGATGCCGGTGATGTCCCGACCGGCCGGCAGGGTCGGGGCGACAGGCGTCGGACGCGGTGGAGGTTGTTGCTGTGCAACAAGATTCGCTTGTTGCTGGAGTCGGGCGAGCTCTTCGAGTTGGGTCTCCAACTGCGACTTGGCCGGGCTGGTCCCCAGGGACACGCCGGCGAAGAGCACCACGGCCATCGACGCGGCCATCGCGGCGGCGAGGGACGGAACGCGTTCCGACGAACCGAGGCCGGCAAGCACGCCACGGAAACCGCGGCGTCGGAACGGTGTCTCGATCCAGCGGTAGGACATCTCGGACAGGACCAGGGTGACCACGCCGGCGAGGATGCCGATCGCCCAGTCGGGCCACGCCTCGTGGGCGCGGGCGTTGCCGCCGTCGAGCCATTGCCGCAGGAACACCACGACCGGCCAATGCCACAGGTACAGGCTGAACGACCGCTCGCCCAGCCACCGCAGGACCCGGATGCGCAGCAACGCCGCCACCGGTCCGGTGTCGCGGATGGCGTTGTGGACGACACAGGCGGTGAGGATGCTCGCCGCCACCAGGCCGCCGCGATAGGTGACCGGCGCCGTGTCGGGAAGCGTGAACAACAGGACGACGAGTCCGACAAAGGCCAACGGTGCGAGGGTCCACCCGATCACGGTCGCCGCACGGGCACCGACCCGTCGCGGCCACGAGTCGTGGGCGTCGGCGTCGGGTGTGGTGACCAGCAGCGCCAGCACCACGCCGATGAGCAGCCCGAAGGAGTGGGTGTCGCTGCCGAAGTAGACGCGGCTCGGGTCGGTGCTCGGGTCGTAGAGCAGCACCATCGCCGCCACCGACGCCGACGCGAGGCCGGCCGCGACCACCGCCATGGTGCGCAGCCGTGTCCGCAGTCGAGCGCGCCGGAGCAGCCACAGCATCGCGATGAACGCCAACGGCCAGACGAGGTAGAACTGCTCCTCGATTGCCAGCGACCAATAGTGCATGAAGATCTGCGGTGAGGTGTCGGCGAAGTAGCTGTGCGACTGGGCGATCTGTACCCAGTTGTTGACGAAGAACGCCGACCCGAGGAACTGATTGACCAGTGCGACGGCGACGTCACCGCCCATCAGGCCGGCGACCGCCGTGCAGATCACCAGGACGGTGATCGCCGCGGGCAGGATGCGTCGCGCTCGCCGTTGCCAGAACCGCGACAGGGAGGTGGCGTGGGTGGCGCCGCGCTCGCGCACCAACAGCGAGGTGATGAGGAACCCGGACAGGACGAAGAAGATGTCGACGCCGAGATATCCACCGGGCATCGCGGGTCCGTAGAAGTGATACACGGCCACCGACAGCACCGCGATACCCCGCAGACCGTCGAGGGCGAGCGCATGCCGGATGCGACCCGGCGCCACGGGGGTGGGCGGGGCCGGCTCGGTCTCGGCGGCGACGGCCGCGGCGGGTGTGGCCGGCTCGTCGACGTGGACGGGGAAGGGTTCGGTGGCGGCGTCGGCTTCCACGGCGGTGGCGGCGAGCGGCGAGTCCGGGACGGGCGTGTCCGGTCGGGCACCGAGGGGCGGCATCAACTCTCGGCGTCGCTGTCGCATCATCGGGATCGGCGCCGGGATCGGGGCCAGGTCGTCGGCTGGTTCGGCGACGTTTCCGACCCGGGAATCCGAGGCGTCGACCTCGGCCTCGTCGGCGGCCTCGTCGGCCTCGTTGGCGGTGATGTCGTCGGTGATGTGGTCGGCGGTGATGTGGTCGTCGTCGGTGGCCTCGGCGGCGACTGCGAGCATCGGGACTTCCACCCGAGCATCCGTCTCGGGGCCGGTGTCGTCGGCCGGGGTTTCATCCGAGTCGGCGTCGGCGTCGGCGTCGGCGTCGGTGTGAGTGTCGGCGTGGTCGTCGGCGACGTCGCTCCCGGGCGTGGACAGCTCGCCCTGAGAATCATCGTGGGCGCAACGATCGGCCGGATCACTCGCAGGCGTTGCCGCGTCCGGATCGCCTACCGACGGCGCTGTGTCGGGGACCCCGATGGCGTCGTCGCGTTCGAGCGTCGGTGCTGATTCCGCGTCGGTGGTGGGCGACGCGGTGGTGTCCGGCTCGGTGGTGTCAGGTTCGGTGGCGTCCGGCTCGGTGGTGGGCGCCGGATCGTCGGCAGTCGTGAAATCGACTGCCGGGTCCGACTCATCGTCGTCGACGAGCGACGTCGATGGGACCGGCGGCGGGGGATATCCGCTGATGGCGGGTCCGACACCGGCTCCGACGAGCTCATGGGCCTGTTCGGCGGCGGGAGCGGTGACGACCGGCTCCGAGGTGCCGGTGACCGTGGCGGCCTCGGTGCGCCGGGCCAGATGACGTGCCTGTACGCCGGTCAACCAGGACACGAGACGATTGACCACGGTGAGCAGGGCGAGCAGGAAATCGTTGATGGGTGTGGCCCCCGGGGACACGTCGGCGTTGGGTGGTTCGAGACGAGGGTTGGTTCGCGGCAGCGGCCGGTCAAAGTGTAGACCGCTGCGACCTTCGCGACATCATCGGCTTCCGGCCCTGTCGATCACGCGGGGGACAGGCCCCGTTCATGGGTGATCCTAATGGGGGACAGTGGGTTTCGCTCGCGACGCAACCCGGTGGGTCAGCCCTGGCGGGGCGGCGTTGCGGTCTGCGGGCTGGTCGGTGCGGGACGCGGTGTCGGCGACGGCGGGATCGTCTGCACGCCCGACGACTCGAGTAGGCATCCCTGAGGCGGTGCGTCGGTGGCCGGGAACACCGACGCCAAGGCGATCGAGAATCGGTAGGCGCGCTGGATGTAGCCGGCCGGGGTGTAGTGGATGCCGTCGCTGAACCAGTCGGGACGCGCCTCGGCGGCCCAGTTGTACAGACGCAGGTTCGGGTAGCGCTTGCAGGCGCGGAGCAGCGCCTTGTTGAACCGCTGCATGGCGGCATTGTTGTACGCCGGATTCTGGTTCAACGGGCTGGTGATCACCGTCGGCCAGAGCACCTGCTCGTCTTTCAGGGGGCCGAGCAGCCGGTCGATGCGCATGTCGACCGGTCCCTGGCCGCCGACCTCCACATTGGCGGTGTCGTTGATTCCCATCGCCATCACCCAGCAGCCACGTTCGCCGCGCGCCAGGTGACCCTGGATCGCGGTCACCGCGTTCGGCTCGCCGTTGACCAGTTCGAGGCTCGACCGGGCGCCCTGGATGTCGGTGATGACGTTCTTCGCACCGACTGCCCGGTACCGTCCGGCGATCCGGTCGGCGGGGTTGGGCAGGTTGTCGGGGTCGTTCATACCGATCGATGTCGAGTCACCGATGTGGATCACCGTCGTGCAGCTGGTGCGGCGTTGGGTGACCGGCAGCAGTGGCCCGGCCGGTCGGGTCGACGGCGTCGTCGGGAGATCCTCGGCCAGGGACGCATTGTCCAGCGAATCCGGGGTGTCGGCATGCAGTCCGCCGAGCGCGACGAGTCCGCCGACCGCCAGCGCGGCGACCACGACGATCGAGATGATCAGATGCGACTGCCGGCGACGTCGCCGCAGACTCGGTGTCGACGGAGCCGGGCCGTGCGGACCATGCGGCGGCTGACCGGGTCGGGGTGGCGCGACCGGGATGCGGGCGGTCTCGGCGTCGGCCGGGGAGGCCGGGCTTTCGTGAACCGGGCTCTCGTGAACCGGGCTTTCGAGAACGGGGGCGTCGTTCACCGGCTGCTCGTTCGCCACGAAATCGGTGGCGTCCAGCGCGGCCTCCACGTCGATGGCGACCGGGATCTGGACCGTGTCGGCGTCGGTCGGTCCGACCGCGGGTGTCGGTTCGGAACCGCCGAGGGTTTCGCCGGTGTCAGACGGGGCGTGATCGGCCGCGCTGCTCGGCTCACTGCTCATCGAGTCCGGGGTGTCGACAACCCGCATGATGGGAATCTCGATCGTGGCATCGTCATCGACGGCTGCGTCATCGACGGTCGCGGTCTCCTCGAGGTCCGCATCGGCGGCGGCGCGGGCCACCGGAATCTCGGCGGTGGCGTCGTCGTCCGTTGGTGCTTCGTCTGCCGGTGCGTCGGGTTCGGCCTTGGTGAGCGAGACGGCCGGGGTTTCGACGGTCTCGGTGGCCGAGAGGTAGCCCTCGTCGAGTGCGGCTTCGACGTCGATGGGCATGTCCGCGGACGAGAGCGTTTCGACCTCCATCGGATCGGGTGCCTCGGCCGGTGTGGGGTCTCCTGTGGGTGAGTTCTCGCCGGTGCTGACGTCGGCCGGTTCGGGCGCGGTGTCGCCGGGCACGCCGAGTTGCCAGCCCGACGTCGCCGGGACCGTCTCCGGTGCGGTCGACGACGTGGCCTGCGCGAGGGGACCGGCGGTGTCCGGGGTCAGGGTGTCCGGGGTCACGATCTCCGGTGTCGCGGTCTGCGCCGCGCGGGCTTCGACGCGCTGCTGGAGGGCGTCCAGCCATCCGGTGAAGCGGGTGGTGAGGGCGATCAACCAGGCCAGGAAGTGGTTCATGAGTGTGTCTTCTGGATCGCGGGGAGTGGTGAAGGCCTTGCGGAAACCCTGACGTCGGATCGGGTCCTCGACGTACCGCCAGGACAGTGACGACAGGATCAGCGTCGTGACGACGACGATGATGCCGGTGGTCACGGGTTTCTCGGACCGGAAGGTCGCCGGCATGAACGCGATGATCGGCATGTGCCAGAGGTAGATGCCGTAGGAGCGTTCACCGATCCATCGCAGTGGTGGGATCGCCAGCACCGTCGCGACCAGCGATTCCGGTACCACCGTGGCGATGAGGACCGCGACCGTTGCGATCGACAGGAGCGCGATGACGTTCTGATACAGCGACAGCGATCCGTCGGGGGTGGTCGCGATCAGGTAGACCATCAGACCCAGTCCGGCCAGTGCGAACACGTCGATGGTGCAGCGCTGATTGTGGCTGACCGTCCGGGCGCGGGCCGGCCACCAGAACGCCAACGCCGCTCCGAGGAGGAGTCCGCCGGCGCGGGTGTCGGTGCCCTCGTAGGCGCGGGTGTTGTCGAAGCCGGCGTGCGCCACGCCGTTGAGCAGCAGGAACGAGACCAGCGCCAGGGCGAGGATCACCAGGGTGACCCAGATCCGCTTCTTGAAGACCAGCAGGAGCAGCCCCAGGAGCAGCGGCCAGAACAGGTAGAACTGCTCCTCGATCGACAGCGACCAGAGGTGATCGAACGGGCCCGGTCCGCTGAACCTGTCGAAGTAGGAGTCCGACGATCCGATGTTGTACCAGTTGTTGACGTAGAACAGGGCCGAGAGCGCCTGCCAGGAGAACTTCGCGAGTTTGTCGGGCATCGCGATCGCGGCCGCGATCAGCGAGGTGCCCAGGACGAGCAACACCGCCGGGATGAGTCGGCGCGCACGTGCGAGCCAGAAACGTTTGAGTTCGAAGCCGCCGGTGCGTGCCCGCGTCGCCAGCAACAGCGACGTGATCAGGAATCCACTGAGGGTGAAGAACACCCCGACGCCCAGCAGTCCGCTGGAGAATCCCGGGACGTGGAGGTGGTAGAGCACGACGAAGCCGACCGCGAGCGCGCGGAGGCCGTCGAGTGCGGGGAGGTACGTGGACCCCTTGTGGGTGGGACGTGGCATACGGGCAGACTGCGGCTTCGTTCTGGAGGCGGGCGGGGGTGACAACTGTGTCCAGGTGCGCCGAAAGGGTGCACCAGCCGATCAGTGTAGCCATGTCCGCCGACAATTCCACAGCGCCGTCACGGGACTGTCGTCCGGACGGGTGAAGGTCTGTCCGATTCGCGAAATCAGAGTGTGTCACAAAGGTTTTCGATGCGGAGGTCCTTTGCATCCGCAAGGGTCTCGAGGACTCAGCCCGCGACCCATTTCACCGTCGGTGTGGCACCTGTTCCGGGAGGGAAAGCGGTGGCCAGCGCGTCGGCGAAGCGACGGTTGCGTTCGGCGGTACCGGCGGCGGTGTAGTGGATGCCGTCGGCGAACCAGCCCGGCTGGGCGACCGCCGCCCAGTCGTAGACGGCCAGGTTCGCATACCGCACCGACGCCCGACGCAACGCATTGTTGAACGACGTCATCGCCGCGGCGTCGTAGGCCTGATTGCTCGGGTCGGAGGTGGCGACCGTCGGCCACAGCACCGGCCGGCCCTGGAGCTGACCCATGATGCGGTCGATTCGTGCATCGGCGTCCACCGAACTGCCGACCGCGATGTTGGCGGCGTCATTGACACCCATCGCGATCACCCAGCAGCCCTGCTGTCCCTTGGCCAGATGGGCGGCCACGGCGTCGTCGGCGTTCGGGCGTCCGTTGAGCTTCTCCACGATCGAGCGGCCACCGTCGGCGTCGAGCTCGACCGTCGTCGCACCCACGCGCTTGTACTGTGCCGAGAGGGTGTCGGCGGCGGTGGGGACGTGGGAGGTGTCATCGACGCCGACCGAGGTGGAGTCACCGATCTGGATGACCGAGGTGCAACGTGTGGTTCCGGGTGCGCCGTCGGGGCGCAGCAGATCGCCCAGCCCGGGGATCGCGGGGAGCAGATCCTGAAGCCCACCGAGCTCCGACGACGAGTTGGGCAGTTGCCCGGCGATAGCGCCGGCGATGTCGTCGATCGGGTCGGCCGAGGCCGTTCCCGCTCCGAGGAAGGCGATGGCCGCCGACGCGCCGAGCGTGGCCACGCCGATACGACGCAGGGTCCGGCGGCGACGATAGCCGCCGACTGTGGGGCGAGGTCTGAAAACTTTAGTCACAATAGTCCCACTGAACTACATCAGTCACTTCTGTTGCAATTCGAGGGGGGCTACAGGTTGATCACGAATGGATGATCCCGCGTCAGGAGAAGGTGACCTTCGTCGGCGTCCGTACGGAGTCGGTGGTTCCGTTGCCGATCTCGCCGTAGCTGTTGAGTCCCCAGCAGTAGATGTCGTCGTCGGCGATGGCGCAGGAGGTTCCGCTGGTGATCGACACCGCTGTCACATTCTTCAGACCCGGGACATCGGCGGGGGTCAGCTGATCGTCGAAGCCTCGCGGCCCGCGGGAGTCTCCCCAGCACTTGAGGGTTCGTGCGGTGGTGATCGCGCAGGTCGCCCCGTAGCCGGTCACGACCGACAAGGTGTCCGGCAACACCGTCACCGGGGTGAGCCGAGTGGTCGTCGTGCCGTCGCCGATGGCCCCGGACGTGTTGTCCCCCCAGCAATACGCGGCATCGTCGGATCGGCGCGCACAGGTCGTCCCGTCGTCGAAGGTGTCGCCGGACGATATCGCCGCCGGATAGGTGAAATCCTTCACCGGGGTCGGGGTGAGCCTGTTGACCCGCGTGCCGTCGCCGATCTGTCCCTGCTCGTTGTGTCCGAAGCAGTACGCGTCGCTGTCGGCGATGGCGCACGTCGTCTCGTCGCCCACGGACACATCGGTGACCGATTGCAGTGACTCGACCTTGGTGGGTGCGGTGCGCGCGGTCGTGGTGCCGTCGCCGAGTTGCCCCTCGGTGTTGGTGCCCCAGCAGTACAGGAAGCTGCCGGCGATGGCGCAGAAACTCGACCCGTTGGTGGAGATGTCGGTGACGTCGCTGATGCCCGGGACCTTGGTGGGGGTCCGGATGTTGTCCAGGGTTCCCCAGCAATACGCCTCACCGGAGGCCACCGCGCAGACGCTGCTGCCGCTGGCCGAGATGTCGGTGACATCGGTGATGCCGACCACCTTGGTGGGCGTCGTCTGGTTGCTGTTGGAGCCGTCGCCCAACTGGCCGTGATCGTTCTGTCCCCAGCAGTACGCCTCCCGGTCCCGGATGGCGCAGGACACGAAGACCCCGACGGAGATGTCGGTGAACGACGGAGCGGCCACCGCGTCCACCGGCGACGAATCGGACCGGTGCGTCGCCCACACGGTGGCGGCCACGGCGAGGACGGCCACCACGATCAGGGCGGCCGCCGCCAGGAGCCAGTTGCGTCGACGATGCGGCGACCGGTCACGCGATTCGACGGTCGGGGCGTTGCCGTCGATCAGACCGGGTGCGGGTGCATCGGGTACGGGCGACGCGGCCACCGATGCGCCGAAGGTGCCCGAGGTGAGTGGGACGGAGTCGGCTGCGGGACCCTGACCGGACGAGGCGGCCAGGACCGTGGTGAGTTCGCCGGCGAGGGCGGCGCAGTCGGGGTAGCGCTGCGTCGGGTCTTTGGCCAGGGCCCGCTCGAAGATCGGGTCGAGGGCCGCGAGGTCCGGACGCAGGGTCGAGATCGGCGGCGCGGGTTTGGCGAGCAGGGCAGCCATCATGGCCGACGGGGTGGGCGCGTCGAAAGGCGCACGGCCGGTGAGGAGTTCGTAGATGGTGCAGGCCAGCGAGTACTGATCGGATGCCGGTCCGGCGGGGTGGCCGTCGATGATCTCGGGCGCGGCGTAGGCGAGTGTGCCGATGAACGCGTGGGTGGCGGTCATCCGGGTAGAGTCGGCGAGTTTGGCGATGCCGAAATCGAGCAGGACGACCTGGTCGATGCTGCCGTCGGGTTCGCGGGTGCAGATGATGTTGGCGGGTTTGATGTCGCGATGGATGACCTGGTGGCGGTGGGCGTAATCCAGCGCGGCCGACGCCCGGGTGGCGATGGTGGCGACATCGGTGTCGGGTAGCCCGCCGTGGGTCAGGTCGGTGCCGTCGACGTAGGTCATGGTGAACCACGGGGCGTCGTCGGTGACGCCGTAGTGGTGGATGGCGACGATCCCGGGATGGTTCAGCATCGCCACCGTGCGGGCCTCGTTGACGAAGCGCTGGTGGAACTCGGTGTTGTCGCTGACGGACAGGGAGATGATCTTGAGGGCTTCGCGGCGCAGCAGGTGCGGGTGCTCGACGAGATACACCGCCCCCATGCCGCCGGAACCCAGTTTGTCCAGGACGTGGTAGCCCGCGAAGGAGCTGCCGATCTCCAGTTGCGCCATCTCTACCGGATCCCCTCAGTCCGCACCACCGGCGAGGGCCGCACCACCGAGCGCAGCGTGTCGGCCCGCATCAGAACGCGACCTCGGTCGGCGACTCGATGTAGTCGGCGGAACCGATACCGGCCTCACCGTCCTGGTTGTAGCCCCAGCAGTACACCGACTCCTCGGTGGCGGCGCAGGTCGTCGCGGCCGCCGTCGTCACCGCTGTCGCCGTTCCGGTGATGCCGGTGACCTTGGTCGGTGTCAGCAGGTACCCGCGCGGGTCCTTCACCGCCGCGTTGCTGTTGTTGTTGCCCCAGCAATACGGTGCGTCGTCGGTGGTGGCGCAGATGGTCTGGCCTCCCAGGGCGACGCTGCGGACATTCGATATCCCGGCCACCTGTGTCGGCACGCGCGTGAGTCGTCGTGTCCCGTCGCCGATCTGGCCGTAGGTGTTGTTGCCCCAGCACCACAGGGCGGCGTCGCTGACCGCGCACGTGGTGCCGACCGCCGTGGCGACGTCGGTCGCCGACGACACGTTCGGAATACGGACCGGGGACCGCTGATCGGTCATCGTGCCGTCGCCCAACTGGCCCTGCCGATTGTCGCCCCAGCAGTACACGTCCCCCGGGCGGGTCAACGCGCAGGTCTGGGCGGAATCGGTGGTCATCGCGGTGACATCGGAGATGCCCCGGACCTTGGTCGGGACATTGCTGGGGTCGGTGGTGCCGTTGCCGATCTGGCCATGGGTGTTGGCGCCCCAGCAGTACGCGCCGCCGTCGGCGACCGCGCAGACCGTCGACGTCGTGGCAATGTCGTTGCCCGACAGGCTGACGTCGGAGCCGACCGTGACCGATGTGACGTGGGTCAGACCCCGGACCTTGGTCGGGGTCGGGTGGTCGGTAACGCTGCCGTCACCGAGTTGGCCGTCGGCGTTGCCGCCCCAGCAGTACAGTGAACCGTCGAGCACCGCGCACACCGACGTCCAGCCCACCGCGATGGCGGTGACGTTGGTCAGTCCCTCGACCTTCACCGGCGTCATCGCCGGTGAGGTGGCACCGGTCCCGAGTTTGCCGTCCGCCGCATCACCCCAGCAGTAGGCCTGCTTGTCGCGGATGGTGCACGTGGTGCCGTGTCCGGTCGACAGCGTCGTGGCCGTCACCTGGGTCAGGTCACCGGAGCCGTCGCCGACGACCAGCAGGGTGGCGCCCACGGCGATGGCCGCGACGAGCACCGCGGCCAGGACGCCGAGGCCGATCGCCAGTGCGCGTCGCGGCCGACGGCGCGGCGTGGGTGTGGCGGCGTCGGGGTTCGGTGCCGTCGGGGCTGCGCTGCCGGGATAGGTGTGGCCGAGACGCTCCGGGCCGGGTGAGCGGTCGGCGGGCGGGGGTAGCGCCTCGGGCGAGGTCGTCCCCGATGGTGTCGCCGCAGCGGCGAAGAGGGCTTGCGACGACGCGGAGGTCGGCGGCGGTTCGCTCGCCGGCGGCGCGGTCGCGGGCGTACGCGGAGGTTCGGTGAACGCCGACGGCACCGGTGGTGGAGGCGTCGTGTCGGTGGGCACCAGCGTGGGAGGCGACGCGGCAGGACCGGTCGGCGGAGTGATGGTTGCCCCTGATACGGCGCCCGGCGCCGTGGAGGCCGGCTCCGTGATGTGTCTCGGTGCGGGCGCGGATGGCGGTGGCACGAGTGCCGCCTCCGGCGTGGGCGCGGGTGCGGGCGTCGATGACTGGCCGCGTCCACGCAGAGACGGTGCCGCCTCGGGTGCAACGGAAGGCGCCGCCGCGCCGGAACCGCCGAGTACCGCAGCGACACTGGCGACGAACGACCGGCAGTCCGGATAGCGGCGGGTGGGTGCCTTGTCGAGGGCGTGCCCGAACACCCGGTCGGCGGCAGCGAGGTCGGGCCGGTGGGTGCTCAGCGGCGGTGCCGGCCGATGGAGGTGGCCGTCGATCACCTCCGCATCCGATGATCCGATGAAAGGTGCTGTACCCGTGAGCAATTGGTAGAGGATGCAGGCGAGTGAGTACTGGTCGGAGGCCGGGCCGGCGGTCTGCCCGCCGATGACCTCCGGTGCCGTGTAGATCGCGGTTCCCGCCAGCGGATCGAGTGTGGGACGTCCGGTGAGGCCGATCACGCCGAGGTCGAGCAGGACGGCGCTGCCGGGCGACCCGGCCGCGACGTCGGAGGCGAGCAGGATCTGATTCGGCGCGAGGTCCCCGTGGACCAGGTGACGACGGTGGGCATGGTCGAGGGCGTCGGCGATCAGGTCTGCGATCGCGAGCGCCTGCGCGTCGGTCCGTCGGTCGCCGGTGAGGAGATGGCCGTCGACGTAACGGCTGGTCAGCCACGCCCGGCCGGCGTCGACGCCGAACTGCAGGACTCCGGCCAGGCCGGGATGGATGACACCCTGCATCGCTCGTGCCCGGTGGGCGAACTGCGACGGCGCCTCCGGGGTGCGGGTGTCGATTGCGAGAATCCGCAAGACCTCACGCCGCGGCGGTGCGGAGTGGTCGGCGATGAACACCTGGCCGAGGGCGTCGGCGCGGATGGGCGCGACGAGTCGGTAGCCGCCGACAGTCCCGCCCGTGCTCGCGTTCAACCAGACCCCCTTTGGTGCGCCATCCGCGATGTCGACGTCACGATACCCAACCGATGTCGCGGATTTCCCGGGTGGTCATTCGACCGCACTGTCGCAGACGGCACGTCCGCGCGTCGACGCGGCGTGCGGGACGGAGTGTGGTTCAGCCGACCTGGAAGGTGGTGACCTCGTGGATCTCGGAGGTGTCGGCGGTCCGGTTCGGGGTCGAGAGATTGCCCGTATAGGTCTGCGGTGCCTGCCCACCCACGCTGACCGTCACCACGTAGTTCGTCGAGGACGTGCCGCACGACGCGTACAGGTTGACGTACACCGTGTAGGTGCCCGACGCGGCCTGCGGGTAGGTGATGTTCTCGTTGCGCTTGCCGTCGATATCGCAGTCGGCGTTGGAGTCGAGATCGAGTTCACCGCCGCTCGACGAGGTCTTCTCGTTGAAGTAGATCTTGCTGCCCGACGGCTCGACGAGGATCAGGTCCAGGTCGCTGTCGACGTCCCAGGACGCGGTCACCTGCACGGCACCGGTGCCCACCTTGATGGCCTTGACCTCCTGGCGTACCAACGGTCCCTGATTGCCGGATGCGTCGACGCCGGCGAAGTAGAAGGCGAAGTCCTCCGACGGCAAAGTCTGTGCCAAGGTCATCACCACCGACGCGTTGGAGGTGGCCGACCCCAGTTTCACCTCGGTGTATCCCGGTGCCGGCGCTCCGGTGGGCTGCCCGTTGCGCTTGGCCTCCAGAGCGATGCGCATCGACTGGATCGGCGCCGTCGAGGTGGTGTCCTGCAGCAACGAACCACCGTTGACGGCGGTGACGTTGTCCCGGAGCGTCAGCTTGGGGCCCGCGTCGTCGCCGCCGCTCAGGGTGCCGGTGACCGTCGACGAACTCGCCCCGGAATCGTTGATCGCGGTGACGCCGGTGACGAAGCCGTCGATGGCGGGCCCGGCCGCGACGGGCGTACCACTCACCGAGCATGCGGTCGTCAGGCCGACGATGACGGAAAGAACTGCGACCACGATCCGGGCGTGGCGACCCCGGCCACGACGTGTCTGTGCGGACTCCATGCAGATGATTAAAGACACCTGAGACCGATTTCGCGAGGGTAATGGTCCGACGTGGCGTGTTTGCCGTGGCTTCGGGCTCGCGCCGGTTCATTCGGGCGGGGGACGTGGGGATCGCCAGGACACGGGACGTCGGCCGACTGTCACACCTCGGCGTTACCGTGCGACTGTGACGAGGACGCGCGGAACTCGGTGGGCTCTTCGGTGGTCGGATCGCCCCGGTGGTGAGCGAGTGATGTCGTGATTCGTCGAGGGGCACCCTCGCGAGCGGAAGCTGGGTACTGCGAATGGCGCACCACTGACCCGTACGAGGCGGTCAGAGCGACCCTCGAGGCGGAGCGGAACCCCGCCGATCCCGACGACGAAACTCCATTCGAAGTCGACGCGCTCGAGTTGCTCGATGCGTTGATGGAGGCCGCGACCGTAGACGGTCTCGGGGAGGCGGACTACGACGCTCCGATCGGGGAACGGATCCATCGACTCAACAAACCGTGGCTGGGCGAACTCAGGCGACCGGGATCGCGCGGCGAAGCGAGCGCGGCAGCCGCGAGTACCGCCTCTATTTCGCTGAGCCGGAGATCGACAGAGTCTTGCTTGCGGCCTTTCTGGGGTTCAAGACGGCACGTGAGATGCGCGAGCGCGTCGGCCGTGGTGCGACACCGAGGTCCAGCGACAAGCAGACCAAACATGTGCGTCAGGCGATGGACGTCGTCGTGAGATGGTGCCGGGACCGTGACCTGCTATTTCGCACCCTCTGACGGACACATGGTGCACACTGTGCAACACTGGCGACATCGAACGGATCAAAGGAGTGCGCATGATCTTGTCGGTCAAGCGGCTTGCAGCACGGCGCTCTGCTCGGGCCGAGGTCCAGTTCAAGCGCGAGTTGGTGGAAGCTCGTGAGGCAGCCGGACTCAGCCAGCGCCGACTGGCCGCATTGATGGGCGTCGACCACAGCACCGTGTCCAGGATGGAACGCCTGGACAGTAACCCGCGGCTGTCCGATATCCGCCAGTACCTCACACAGTGCAAAGCGGCTCTCGATATGCGGGTGGTGCATTGCAGTGAGATCGAGGCGGAGTACGAGCAGAGTCTGGTGCGCGGATTCATGCCCTCGAACCGGCTGCTCTACGACGCGGAGGACGGGTTTGTCGACGAATCGTCAGACGTCGTGCGCCCGCGACGAGTGGGCAAGTTCGCGTGATGGGTTCTCTCCAGGATCGGGTAACCGGCGCGAATATTCGTTGGCATTGCCGTTCGGTCATTCGTCGGTGGGCCGACGACAACACCCCCGCGCCCTTCGGCACGGAGTTCATCGTGGTCACTGCCGAGGATGACCAGCCGGACGGAGTCAGCGTCGCACTGTCTGTCAAGACCTCCGACAAGGGCGACGGTCGGGACCATCCGACTGTGCGAGTTCGGGGTGCTGTTCAGGTCGTCGACGATCAGATGGTGTCACTGCAGGACTGTGAGGTGCGATTCCATCTGGGCAACGACAGCAGTGCGCCCGCCGAGCACGAATTACGCGACATGCTGACCGGCTGGGGAGCCGAGTATCTCTTCGGGTACCTACGGGGAGCGGTCGCCGACTCGGCGCGTTCGGTCGGGCTCGCTGCGCCGGTACTGCCGACAATGGCCTACATGAACCTGGACGAACAGCAGATCGACGCCCTGATCGTCGGAGCGTGGGAGCGTACAGACGGCGAGGTCGACACGCTGTAGTAGTCACGGCCCGCTTGGCTTGTCACTTTCGGTGCGATGCCAGGGTCAAGGCACCCGGCGCGAAGAGTGTGATCGCTTTGCTGTGCAGACTCGCATTCGGTCGGCAGACCTCAGATCACCGTTCGCCTCCACCCGCCGCATGTGTGCAGGGGCGCAAAGCGTGTCCGTACCGTCGCCTGAGTCGCGACGGTACGGACACGACTGGCCCGATGTGCTCAGCGGGTCGGATCGACGAGAATCTTCGCGTCGTGCGGGTTGGTTCGCAGACGTTCGAAGGCATCGGCGACGCCGTCGAGCCCGACGGTGTCGCTCAGCAGCGGCGCGACGTCGAAGTCGCCGGCCGCGAGATGGGCGAAGGTCTCGGCGAACTCCACCGGGCTGTAGTACAGCGAGAACTGAATGTCGAGTTCCTTCAGGATCCCGTGGCCGGGTTCGAAGCTGTCGGAGCCCATCGCGATCCCGACGACCACGATGCGCGAGCCGGCCGGAATGCCGGAGATGATCTGCTGGATCAGTCCCGGCGCGCCGACGCACTCGAAGGCAACGGTGGGACGCAGCGGCAGTTGCCCGAGGACTGCGGTCGGAGCGGCCATCCGGGCCTGGTCATCGGTGGCCGCCGCAGCGTGCAGCGCTTCGTACGGAGACTGCTCGGCCGGGTCGACGACGATGTCGGCACCGAGGCGGGTTGCCAGTGCACGTCGCTCCGGCGAGAAGTCGGCCGCGACGATCGGGCCGATGCCCTTCATCTTCAGAACCGCGATCACGGTGAGGCCGATGGGGCCGCAACCGACGACGAGCGGCACCGTGTTCTCGGTGACGCCGGCGTGGTTCACCGCGCGATAGGCGACCGCCAGCGGTTCGGTCAGAGCGGCGATGTCGGTGTCGACGTGGTCGGGGACCTGGATCAGCAGCGGCTCGCTGAGCACCATCTTTTCCGCATAGGCCCCGGGGGCCTCGGCTCCGGCGAAGCCCAGCATGACCGGCTGCTCGCGCCGCAGGATCGGCATCGACACGACGCGCGCTCCGACGGGGATGTTCTGCTGGGTGTCGGGACCGTAGGCGGACACCCGGGCGACGAACTCGTGACCGAACACCACCGGCCTGGACAAATCGAGCAGTTCGACGCCCGCCGCGCCGTGGGTGGCCTTGTTGAATTCGGGGCCGTGAGCCGCGCAGTGCAGGTCACTGCCGCAGATACCGCAGGCCAGCACGTCGACGAGCACCTCACCCGGGCCGGGTGTGGGTTCAGCGATCTCGGTGACCGTCAGTCGGGAATCCTGCATACCCACCGCGCGCATCAGACCTCCTCGACGGTGTAGCCGGCGAAGCCACCGGTGATGTAGTTGATCGGGCCGAGATCCTGGGCTTCGGACAGGGCGCCGGTGAGGTGCGCGATGAGGGCGGCGTCGAGGACGGAGTGGAAGCTGCCGTCCTCGTTGAAGTTGACGTTGGCGCCGGTGATGGAGAAGAGCACGACGGTGTCTTCGGTGTTGGTCGCCGGGCAGGTCAGGCTGTGGGCGGAGGCGCCGGGCTCGTACAGGTAGGACCCGGCGGTCTGCGGCTGGTCGGGGTACTCGGAGTAGTACCAGCAGCCCGAAAGGGTGTATCCGTCGACGGTGCCGGTGTGATAGTGCAGCGGGATCGAGGTACCGGGCGCGAAAGTGGCCAGCACGACCCACTCGCCGCGTTCGAGATCCAGGCGCAGTGGCTTGAAGTGCACGCCCGGTCCGAGGGAGTCGCGGATCAGCGGGCTCTGCTCGGTGTTGACGGTCAGCAGTTCACCCTGGGGCAAAGGCATGACGGGCAGCAGGGCGCCGGACATGGTGGTGGCGGGCCCGGGAACCGGGCGGGTGGTGGGAGCAGTCATTGTGGTGTTCCTTTCACTGCGTGTTGGGCTGTGATGAACACCATGCCGGTCATTCGCGGCGATCTCTTGACCTCAGACGACAGATTCTTGACCGGAGAGGACAGGCTTGTGACCTGGGGCACGGTTCATTGCGCTCTTGGGGTCGAGTCGGTGCCCGGCGCGGAACTCGGCCGGGCCCATCCCGAACCATCGGCGGCAGGATCGTGACAGGACGCTCTGTTCGGAATAACCCAATTCGTGAGCGAGATGCGTCAGCGTCATGTCGGTGTCCCGGAGCCAACGTTCGGCGAGTTCGCGACGGACGCCGTCGACGATGCCGGCAAAGGTGTGGCCTTCGGTGGCCAGGCGTCGCTGCAGTGTCTTGGGATGCAGATGGAACTGTCGTGCGGTGACCTCGAGGGTGGCCGCACCGGTGGGGAGGAGTTGCCGGACGAGATCGCGGACCGCGGAACTCACGTGGCGGTCCTGTCGGCCGATCACGGTGGTCAGGTATCCCAACATGGCCAGGTGGGCCGTCTCGTCGGCGACCAGAGGGCGTGCCAGGTCCGCGGACTGCAGGGTGAAGCCCGCCTTGGTCTCGGAAAATCTTGGCGTGCAACCGAACTCGCGCAAATAGTCCGAACGGGAACCCAGTGGCTCGTGCGGGATGTGCACGCTCAGTGGGGAATACGTCGACCCCAGCAGGAATCGGAGCACGCGTAGGGCCACACCGAGAGACATCTCCATGGCCTGCCGGTGCGGCGGGGGATCGGGAATGAGTAGCCGGAACTCCATGAACGTGGTCTCGGTGGACGGATGTGCGGTGACCTCGATGGTGATCGCGGGGCTGTAGGCGGCCAGGTAGTTCTCGAATACGTGCAATGCCTCGGCCACGGTGCGGGTGGTGCGTGCCGCGACACCGACCGGGCCGAGGATCTCGATGCCCTGGCGGTGTGCCATTCGCCGTCCGAAGTCGGCGGCGCCCGTTGTCTGTGCGGCCGCCTCGAGTACCTGGATCATCGCGACATAGGTGATGAACGAGTCGAAATCACCGACCGCACCGGGCGGGATGCCCGCGCTGCGGAGCAGCGTCTGCCCGTCTGCGCCGAGGGCGGTGGCTTCCTCGAGGAAGCCGGTCAGGCATGTGCCCCGTATCACAAACATGTCCGCAAGTGTCAAACACCGGGTCTCCTGGGTCAAGGTCCGGCCACCGGACACCACCATGGACTCGCCGACGGGTGCGGTGTCCCGGGAGGGGTGTGTCGTCGCGCCGGCCCTCGTCGATCCGAGAACGGATGCTGTCGCCGATTGCTGACGAGTTCCAGAGACCACCAGAGTGCACCGACATGGGCCTTCGCCACGTCCGCCCCGGCCATTCGAACACCCCGCGATAGCGGTTCTCCCCGTCGTGGGCGAGCCACAGCTCCGACATGAAGACCCTCGGAACCCACGAATAGTGGTGTGTTGAGCAGACTCTCGATGCGGAATGCGGCGTGCGCCCACCGGTTGGACCCGACCCGCCGCAACCGTGAGCCGACGATCAGGTGGCGGGATCGGCGACGGTGGCGACCCGGGGGCGTCGACGGTTGCGGTTCACGCGTCTGACGGTGCCGCCGGCGAAGGCGGTCGCCTCGTCGATGCGTCCGGTGGGTAGGTGCGGCGCTACACCAGCAGCCGCATGGTGGTTGGCATGTAGGAGGCCCGTCGGCTCATTGCCACGGTGAACGGCAGCGGTCGGAGGTTATCGGTGGGGTTCGGCGTCGTGGCGATCCTCGGCCCCTGTCCGTGATCGGCCCGGGCTTGTGTCGATCGTGGTGCGCGCAAAGGGATTCGAACCCCTGACCGCTGGTGTGTAAGACCAGAGCTCTACCGCTGAGCTATACGCGCGGGTCGGTCGGCGAGTGCCGTACCAACACATGAATGTAGCCGGTGAGGTGCGTGACACCCAAACCCGCGGTCGGCGGCATCGGATAGGTGTCACCCGACGATCGGCGGCAGCGCGAACAGCACGATCGTCGACCACACGACGTGTGTGCACACGGGGGCGAGAACGCCACCGGTGGCGCGTCGCAGGACCGCGCACACGGTCCCCAGGATGATGGCGGCGAACCCGAGCATCACGTTGCCGCTGGCCAGGGTGGCCGCCACGTAGATCACCGTCGAGGTGATGATCGGTCGATGGGGGATGGCGGCGGTGAACACCGCGCCCCGGAAGAACAGTTCCTCGGCGACCCCGTTGCCCAGGGTGATGACCGCGACGAGGGCGAGGTTGCCGCTGTCAGCGAAGGCCAGCACCTGCCCGATCAGGTCGTTGAGCGGGGGGATGAGGCGGGTGAAGAAGGCGCCGGCGACGAAGCACACGCCGACCGCGACACCGACGAGGACGCCGAGACCGGCGGCGGTGCGTATGTCGGCGGTTCCGTTGACGGCGAATCGGCCGGCCCGTAGCGGGCCGCCGAGGACACCACCGATCACCCACACCACGCCCAACGCGATGGTCAGTGGGTAGAACGAGGCGTCGCCCGGCGTTGCCGACAGCGAGAACCCCAGCAGCACGGCGCCGACCACGAGTACGCCGGCGACGATCCGGCGTCGTCGGCGTTGATGTGTCGGTGCGGTCGTCTCGCCGTCGGCGGTGAGCGCGCGGTAGGCGGCGGTGAGTCGGGCGTGTGAGTCCACGTCGTCAGACTGGCAGCAGAGTGCGTCCGAGTCGACCCGCGGTGCCGGCAGCCGAGGTGATCGCCCCGGCGATGCGTCGACGCAACCGGGGCACGTCGCCGCCGGCCCAGGACGGGTCGGTGGTCGCCAGATGGTGCGGATCGCGCAGGGCGCACACCGATCGCGGGGCCGGCGACGAGACCGCCGCACGCACGGCGTCGCGCATCGGCGTCAGGCCACCGGCGGGATCGGGTACCAGGTCGCGAATGCGATGTTCGGCGGCACGCATCGGGTGATCGAGCGAGGTGATGAGTTCCTCGGTGAGCGACGACGGGATGGGCACCAGCACGCCGGCCACCTTCCCGACGAGTCGCGTGCCCACGAACGGCACCGAGAAGCGCACGCGCGGCATCCGGATGGAGTCGAGGTAGGCGTCGAGCACCGACCGGTACTGGCAGGAGTCGGGCCCGGCGATGTCGTAGTCGCCGGGTGGCAGGCCCGGGTCGCAGGCCGCCGACAGGTAGTGCAGCACATCGCGAATCGAGATGGGGTCCATGGGGTTTCGGGTCCACGAGGGTTCCGGGATGACCGCCAGACGATCGCCGACGTACCGGATGATCTCGAACGACGTGGAACCCGCGCCGACGATGACCGCGGCCCGTAACCAGACGAGGTCGGCGCCGCCGTCGACGCGCAGCGCCTCGCCGGCGTCGGCGCGGCTGCGCAGGTGCGCCGAGAGCTTCTCGCCGTCGGGGACGAAACCGCCCAGATAGATGATGCGACCCACGCCCGCGTCCCGGGCGGCCGCGGCGACGTGGGAGGCCGCCCGACGGTCGGCGTCGGCGAAGTCGGAGCGACCGATGCCGTGCACCAGGTAGTAGATCGCGTCGAGGTCACCTGCCCTGCTCAGGGCACGCGACACCGAGTCGGCGTCGTCGGCATCCATCGACACCGCGGTGACGTCGTCGAACCAGTCGAATCGCGCCAGCCGATCGGTGTTCCGCGAGGTCACGACGACGTCGTGCCCGGCCGCGAGCAGCGTGCACACGAGTCGTGATCCGACGTAACCGGTTGCGCCGGTGACCAAGAGCCTCATGAGGCCAACGTAGGTGCGATGTGCGGGCTGCGGAATCGGCCGACGCGACTCGTGGCGTAGTCGCAACGGGTCCGCCGGCGTCGGTCACGAAAAGGTCACGACGACCCTCCGCACGCGCGACGGTATCGTGCCGCCAGCTTCTCGTGATGGTCGGCGACGGCACCCAACTCGACCCGCAGCGCATCGGGCTCGATCACCGAGAAGTCGGCGTCGAAGGCATGCATCCAGCGTGCGATGGAGGCCAGTGACGTGGAGAAGACCCGGAGTTCGCACGTCGTCTCGTCGGCGGACTCGAGGGTGCCCCACGCTTCCGACATCATCGGTGCCACCTCGGCGAGTGGGGCGTGGATGCGGACCCGGGCCGAGGCCTTCCGGTACACCGACCCGATGCTGCGTTCCAAGAACTCCGCGGCGCCGCCGTCGGGGAGTTCACGAGGCGAAAACCGGGGTCCGGTCGGCGTCTTGGGTTCCATCCGATCCACCCGGAAGGACCGCCAGTCGTCACGGTCGGGATCGAAGGCCACCAGATACCAGCGCATCCCGTTGCGCACCAACCGGTAGGGCTCCACATCGCGCCGGGACTCGGTGCCGTCGCCACGGCGATAATCGAAGCGCAGCCGCTCGCGCCGATGGCAGGTGGTGGCGATGTCGGTCAGTGTCTCGGCCGTCACCGCGCCCGGACCGGGTTGGCGCGGAACGGCTTCCAACGACAACGCGTCCAGCCGGTGACGCAGGCGCGACGGCATCACCTGCCGGAGTTTGCTCAACGCGCCCGCCGAGGCCTCGGCCATGTCGGCCACCGGTCCGGTGGTCACCGCGTCGAGACCGAGCGCGACGGCGAGGACCTCCTGATCGTCGAGCAGCAGCGGTGGCATCTCCGCCCCGGCACCCAGCCGGTAGCCGCCGCCGACGCCGACCGTCGCATCGACCGGATAGCCGAGTTCACGGAGTTTGTCGACGTCGCGGCGGACGGTGCGGGTGGTGATGTCGAGGCGGTCGGCGAGCTCCTGCCCCGACCATTCCTGCCGCATCTGCAGTAGGGACAGCAGGTGCAGCAATCGGGCCGAGGTTTCCAACATGGAATCCATGGTGCCCCAGATCGCGGACGATCACTGTCCGCATTCGGCCTCTGCGATCACCGTCGGTGCCGACCCGTCAGCCGCCGCACTGGGCCGCGGGGATGTTGGTGGTCGGGTCGGTGGTGTTGTCGAGCCACTTGCCGTAGGACTGTCCGCCGAGCTGGTTGCGCAGTCGGCAGATGTCGTCGATCGTCCGGCCGGCCACCTGATAGACGGCGTAGATGACGTTGCCGTTGTCGTCGCGACGACGCAGCGACGAGCACGACTGGTCGGTGCGCAGGTAACTCGAGCCGGGATAGGCGTCCAGGTAACCCTGCACCTCGCTGGCCCACGTCGCCTCGTTGACGGCGTTGCCGACGACGACGATGCCGGTGCCGTCGCAGGCGGGGGTGCTGATCGGCGTCGACAACCCGAGATCGAAGGCGGCCCGTCCGGTGGGGGCCGCGGTCGTGGGGGTGGCGGTGGTGGGAGCGATCGTCGTCGGTGCGGTGGTCGCGGCCGGCGTCGTGGGTGCCACGGTGGTGATCGCCGGTTGCGTCGTCGTCCCGGCCGCGCCGGGCACCTGGGTGTCGGCGCCGCCCCCGGAATCCGATCCTCGTACCAGCGCCCACGCGCCGATCCCGATTCCGGCCACGAGCAGCAGCGCGATGATGATCAGGATGATCAGCACCGGTGAGGTGCGGCGTGGTGGGGCGGCCGGCGCCGGATAGGTGTAGTGCCCGGTCGGAGCGTATGGGGCCGATTGGGTGGCGAAGTGTCCGCTCGGGGTCGGCTGTGGTTGCGGCGCAAACGGCTGCGACGGGAAGGGTTGGGACGGGGCGGCCTGCGGTGGGGCGGTCGGGGGTGCCGACGCGTAGGCGCCTGCGACGGGTGTGCTCGGTTTGTTGAGTTGAACCGGGCCGGGCGCCTGGCCGCCCTGAGCGGGACGCCCGGCCGGTGACGGTGCCGGACCGCGGGTCGACGGTGCCGAGCGGCCGGACGGGGTCTTTCCCGGCGAGTCCGGTCCGGACGGGGTCATGCCGAACGGGGTCATGCCGGTGCCGCCGCCGACAACGGGACCGGCGGGCAGGATCGTCGGCCGGGAGATCCGGTGATGCCCGGTGGCACCCTCGTAGGCGGCGCGCGCGGCGTCGATCAGCGCCCCGGCGGTCGGGAAGCGGGCACCCGGTTCCTTGGCCATGCCGCGCGCGATGACCGGGTCGATCGGTGATCCCAACTGTGGTGGGTCCTGGTTCAGGTGTGCGGCGATGAGCTGTTCGAAGGTGGTCGCCGACGCGAAAGGCTGTGAGCCGGAGAGCGTTTCGTAGAGGACACAGGCCAGGGCGTACACGTCGCCGGCGGCGCCGACCTCGCCCGGGCCGAACCGTTCGGGTGCCATGTAGGCGAACGACCCGATCGCGGCGCCGGCAGTTGTCAGTCGGGTGTCGGTATCGGCTTGTGCCAGACCGAAATCGGCGAGGTAGGCGAAGTCGCGGGTGTCGACGAGGATGTTGTCGGGTTTGACGTCACGATGCACGAGGCCATCGGCGTGGGCGGCATCGAGGGCCTCGGCGGCCTGGGCGAGGATGGCCACCGCGCGGGTCGGTGGCAGTGCCCCTTCACGATTGAGGATGCCGCGCAGATCGGTTCCGTTGACCAACCGCATGTCGATGTAGAGCAGTCCGTCGATCTCGCCCCAGTCGTGGATGGGGACGACATGCGGATCGTTGAGCTTGGCCGCGACGCGTGACTCGCGTTCGAATCGGTCACGAAAGGTGTCGTTGTCGACGAGATCCGGATTGAGGAGTTTGAGGGCGACGACCCGGCCCTTGCGGTTGTCGGTGGCCCGATACACCTGCCCCATGCCGCCACGCCCGAGCAGTTCCCCGATGGAGTAGGGCCCCAGGGTGGTCCCGGATCGATCCGAGATGGCTCGGTCGTCGGTGCTCATCGGCTCATGCCGTCCGCGGGTGCCGGCCAAAGAACTGCCAGATCAGCTGGGTGGCAGCGACTTTCGTTCCCGGTCCGGTGGCGGTGGCCAGTCGTGCGCCGGGCCAGCCGTGGCCGGCCCCGGTGATCCGGTAGTGCACGATCTCGTGGCCGAGGGCGGCGCAGAGCGGGTAGTCGACGATCGTGGTGGTCGCACTGAGGGGGGCCTGCACCGGAGCCGGTAGACACGCGTTTCGCCGGGACCACGCGGTGAGGACGTCGGGGATCGGTGTGTAGCGCTCACCGAAGCGGACGCCACCGTCGTAGTGGATGATCGGGTCGGAGGTTCCGTGAAAGTCGATGACCGACAACGGAGGTGCGCCGGCGCCGGTGCGTCCACCCGGGCAGGCCCGCCAGGTCTGGTCGTAGTAGGCGCCGTTGACGATCGCGTAGGCGGCGAATTCCCCGGACAGTCGGCACGTCAGCATGGACACCAGTCCGCCGCCGTTGGACCGCCCGACCGCGAAGGTCCGGTTGCGGTCGACGCAGAAGCTCGCGCGGATCTCGCGCAGCATCGTCGAGGTGAAGGCCACGTCGTCGGCCTTGGGCGAGGAATACGGGGCACCCTGCCACGACGTGGTGGAGTCGGTACCGATGGTGGCGTCCGGATAGATGACGATCGCGGGCAGATCCGAAAGCCCGGTGTAGCGCTCGAACTTCGGTGACTTCTCGCCGTGACCGTAGAAGGCGAGGACCAACGGGAAGGAACTGCGTCCGGTGTATCCGCGGGGCACATGCACCCGATAGGTCCGCGTCACACCACCCACCCGGGTGGTGTGTGTGGTGTCCGCGCTGGGGACGCGGTTGCCGCCACATCCGGGCGTCACCGCGGATGCCGGCGAGGCGACACCGAGCAGTCCGAGCACGACACCGAGAATGAGCGTGACGGCCGTGAGGGCACGCAGCATGGCGATTCGCGGCAACCCTCGGTGACTCCCGTACACGCGTCTCAGACTAGGGCATGACCGGCAGTCGGACCGCGAGTAGTCCCAGGTCACCCGAATGGGGGACAGGGCTGCGGGACCGGGTGATCCGCGCGACGGCCTGCATCGGCCACGCCGTGGGGCGTAGCGTCACATCGTCAGCCCGACATTCCCACCAGCCCCATGAGCGGAGACATGATGCCCACCACCACACTGCCGGCCACCGACCTCGTCCCGGCGCTGATCGGTGAGTGGGCGGCACTGCGAGCACTCGCCGCCGACCTCGACGACGCGCAGTGGTCGGCGCCGTCGATTCTTCCGGGCTGGACCAACGCCGACATCATCGCTCACATCGTCGGCACCGAGAGCATGCTCGACGGCCGCGATGTGACCGCGCCGGACGGGCTCGCCGACCGCGATCACGTTCGCAATCCGATCGGCGAACTGAACGAGAAGTGGGTCGAGCACTTCCGCACGCAGTCACGCGCACAGGTACTCGAGGCATTCGACGAGGTGATCGCCGCCCGCACCGCGGCGCTGACGGCGATGACCCAGGCGGAGTTCGACGCCGACGCGCTCACCCCGGCAGGCCCCGACACCTACGGCCGATTCATGCGCATCCGGGTGTTCGACTGCTGGATTCACGAAGTGGACCTGCGCGACGCGACGATCGGTGGGGCGCCCGACGAGGCGGCGACGGCCTGGGTGCTCGACGAGATCTCCGCGTCGCTGCCCTTCGTCGTCGGCAAACGTGCCGGCGCACCCGACGGTACGACGGTGGTCTTCGACATCACCGGGCCGGCCGCGCGCACGATCCGGGTCGCGGTGAACGGGCGTGCGGGGCTGGTGGATTCGTTCGACGGTGGTGACGATTCCGCCGACGTCACGCTGCGCCTGGAGGCCGCGGATCTGGCGCGCCTGGCCGGGGGACGCACCTCGGCCGACCGGGAACGGGTCACCGTGATCGGCGATCAGAACCTCGGGACGGCGATCCTCGACCGCATGGACTACGTGATCTGAGCCCACTCGACGGGATAGAGCGCCCACTCGACGGGATAGAGCGCCCACTCGACGGGATAGAGCGCCCACTCGACGGGATAGGGCGCCCAGTCGACGGGATAGAGCGCCCACTCGACGGGATAGAGCGCCCACTCGACGGGATAGGGCGCCCAGTCGACGGTTATGGGTCGTGCCGGGCGCCGCGGCCGAACGCGCGGGCCTGTTCGCCCGCGATCACCCGGGCCGGAAGGGGATCGCTGAGCAGCCGGCGAACCAGGGCCGCCGACGGCTCCACCGGGGTACGGGAGCCGACCACCACGACGTTGCCGGTGCGTCGGCCCTTGAGCATGGCGGGGTCGCCGACGAGCATCACGTGGCCGAATACCTCCGCGACCGCCGCGACGTCGGCGCGGACGAGCGTCAGGTCACGACCGTCACCGCAGTTGGCCAGGTAGAGCCCATCCGGGGTGAGGACCTCGGCGACCGCGGCCACGAACTCGACGGTGGCCAGATGGGCCGGGGTGCGGTCGCCGGCAAAGGCATCGCGGACGACGACGTCGCGGGTCCGCGGCTGCAGCGACTCGGTGACCGCACGGGCGTCACCGACCCGGATGCGCAGCCGCGGCGCCCTCGGCAGCTCGAACCATTCGCGGACCAGCCGGGCCAGTTCGGCGTCGACCTCCACGGCGACGTGCCGGGACTCCGGATACCGGTCGGCGAGGTAACGCGCCAGGGCACACGCCGCGCCACCGAGATGAAGCACGCGCACGCGGTCCCCGGTGTCGAACCGATCGTCGATGACCGCGGCCATCTGCCGCAGATACTCGAAGTCGAGCACCGTCGGATCGTCGGGATCGATGTGTGAGGAATGCGCGCCGTTGATCTGCAGCAGCCATCCGCCGGAGATCGGGTCCGGCGCCAACTCGGCGGTGCCGGTGTCGATCGGGTAGGTGCCGGCGATCGGGACCGGACGTGCGTGTGCCATGAGAATCCGAAGTGTATCCGCTGGCGTAGTAGCGTGGCGCAGGTGAATCTGCTGCTGCTGTCCTGGGGCTTCGGTGCGGTCCCCGGGTTTCTCGCCGACACCACGGGAAAGTCTCTGTCGCAGTTGACGATCGGCTACATCGACGACGCCAAGATCCCCTACGCCGACCCCTCCTGGGCGAAACCGGAACGCGACCGACTTGTCCGGCTGGGCGCGACGGTCGTCGATCTGTCCGGGGCGAAGCAGGAGCAGGCCGAATTCGCCGCGACGATCGAGCGGACCGACGCGGTGTACGTGGCCGGCGGCAACACCTTCGCGCTGCTGTGGGCGCTGCGGCGGGCGGGTGCCGAACAGATCCTGGACGGCCGTGTGCGCGAGGGACTTCCGTACATCGGCTGCAGCGCGGGGTCGGTGATCGCGGGACCCGACATCTCCCCGGTGGAGCGGATGGACGATCCGGGCGAGTCGCCGGGACCGGTGGACCCGCACGCGTTGGGGTGGATCGACACCGTCCCCATTCCGCACGCCGACGGGCAGATACCGATCTATCCACCCTCGATGATCGAGTCCGTGCGGCGCGATTACGGAACCGACCACGACCTCACCATGATCGCCGACAGCGAGGCGCTGCTGGTACGCGGTGCCACGCGCACACTCGTCGCCTCCGCCGACTGATGCGGGCGTTCCGGCCGTCGCCGAGCGGCCTGGTGCTCGGTTATCTCCTCGATCGTGCCGTCGGCGATCCCCGTGGGTTCCATCCCGTCGCCGGACTCGGCGGTCTGGCGGCCTCCCTGGAATCGGCGACCTACGCCGACACCCGCACCGCCGGGGTGGTGCACTGCGCACTGTGCGTCGGCGCGGCCGTGGCGGCAGGCGCCGGTGCGGGTGTGCTGGTGGCCGACCGCCCGGTGGTGCGGGTCGTGCTCACCGCGACGGCCACCTGGGCGGCGCTCGGCGGAACCACCCTGACCCGCGTCGGCACGCAGGTGGTCGACGCGCTCGACGACGACGACCTCGCCGGTGCCCGCGGCCTGGTCCCGAGTCTGTGTGCGCGTGACCCCGACGCGCTCGACGCGGCCGGGATCTGCCGGGCCGCCACCGAATCGGTCGCCGAGAACACCTCGGATGCGACGGTCGGCCCGTTGGTGTGGGGAGCGCTCGCCGGTGTTCCGGGCATCGTCGGGTACCGCACCGCGAACACCCTCGACGCAATGGTCGGCTACCGCAACGATCGATACCGGCGGTTCGGGTGGTGTTCGGCCCGCGTCGACGATGCGCTGAACCTGCTACCGGCGCGCGTGTCGGGGATGCTCGTCGCGCTCATCGGTCCCGATCGTGCGGGCGCGGTGCGAACCTGGCGGCGTGACGCGTCGGCGCATCCGAGTCCCAATGCCGGGGTGGTGGAGGCGGCGTTCGCGGGGGCGCTGGGTCTGCGGCTCGGCGGGCGTACCGTCTACCCGCACCGCGTCGAGCAGCGGCCGGTGCTCGGCGACGGACACCCGCCGACGACCGCCGATCTGGCTGCGGCGGTGCGGCTGTCGCGTCGGGTGCAGGTGGGTGCGGTGATCGTCGCCGCGGCGCTCGCGTGGACCCGGGTGCGAGCAGCAGAGTCGCTCAGCCGCCGTAGCGTTCGGTGAGTTTGTCGCGGACGGTCCCGGTGGCGTGTTCGGTGTCGGGTCCGGCGCCGATACCGACCGGAGCGGTGTCGTCGAAGGGTGCGGGGTCCGCTGCCGGTGCGCCTGCGGCGGAACGCAACTCGGCGCGCAACTGTTTGCGACGTTCGGAGCGCGACAGGGGTGGCGGCGTGAGCGGTGCAGCCGGCTGCGGCCGATCGCCGAGTGGTGTCGGCGTCGCGTCGGGACGGTCGGGGTCGGGGCCCGCTGCCGGCGGCTGGGCGGCAGCCGCCTGCGCCGCCGCGGCCCGGCGCCGCTGCCGGATCTCGGAGAAGATGAAGTAGCCGGCGCCCAGCGGTGCCATGATTCCGAACGCCAGCCACTGCAGGCCGTAGGAGAGGTACGGACCCGAATCGAGCTGCGGCAGTCCGATATCACCGAGCGCGCCCGGCTGACCGGGCGACAACATCAGATAGAACGGGTCCATGGCGGTCCCGGTCGCCGCCGACAGCTGCGCCGGATCGATCGTGTACACCGTCAGCGCGCCGCCCTCGACCCGGGCGCCCCGCCCGTCGGAGGTGCCCTCGGCGGCGCGGATACGCGCGGTGATCGTCGTCTCGCCGGCCGGCGGCGGCGGGATGACCGGGGTGGAACTCTGGTCGGGTCGGACATATCCGCGGTCGACGACGAGGACACGATCACTCCCGGCGACGCGGAAGGGTGTCAGCACCTCGATGGCCGGCCGCTCCTCCACCGACCGCAGCCGGACCAGTGCCTGCTTGTCGGTCAGAAATGACCCGGTGACGGTGACTTCGCGCCACTCGGTCTTCGGGGCGAACGGCGCACCGGGCGGGGCGAGCTCGCTGATCGGCACCGGATCGATGGCCACCGCGGACTTGATCAGGTCATTGCGTTCCGAGGTCGCCGTGTTCTTGCCGAGCTGCCAGGGTGCCAGCAGCATGAAACAGGCCGCCGCAAACGCCACCACGACGATCGACAGGGCGATCCACCCCGGCCGAATGCTACGTAGTGCGCGCATGGTTCAACGGTACCGAGAAGCGGTCCGCGCGTTGTGCCCGGATTCGTGCGACGCCGCTACTAAGCTGTTCCAATGCGTGACTTTCTCTGCCGGCGGTGCGGCCAGCGCCTGACGTTCGAGAACAGTCTGTGTCTGCACTGCGGGAGCGCGCTGGGATTCTGGCCGGCCGCCGGCACGATGGTGCTGCTCGATGGTTCCGGGCACGCCGTCATCGCTGGGACGAGTGTTCGTCGATGCGCCAACAGTGTTCGTGCGCAATGCAATTGGTTGGTGCCGAAGGATCATCGCAGCGCCTTGTGCGCGTCCTGTCGGCTCACCCGGACCCGCCCCCGCGACGAGGACATCCGCGCGGTGGCGGTCTTCGGGCAGGTCGAAACCGCCAAGCGCCGAGTCATCTGGGAACTGTCCGAACTGGGCCTGCCGATCGTCGCGCGCGCCGACGATCCGCGTTCCGGACTCGCCTTCGACCTCCTGTCGAGCCGAGATGTGTCGGTGATCACCGGGCACTGCGCCGGTGTGATCACCCTCGATCTGGCCGAAGGGTATCCGGTGCATCGGGAACGTCAGCGCGTCGAACTGGCCGAGCGCTACCGCACGGTGATCGGACACTTTCGCCACGAGCTGGGGCACTACTACCAGATGGTGCTCGTCGACGAGGCCCCCGATCCGGCCCGGGCGGCCGAGTTCCGGCGGCTGTTCGGTGATCCCGATGCCGACTACGACGCCGCGCTGCGTCGTCACCACTCCCGAGGTGCTCCGCGCGACTGGTCGGCGAGTCACGTGTCCGGGTACGCGACGATGCATCCGCGGGAGGATTTCGCCGAGACATTCGCGCATTACCTGCACATCCGCGACACCCTCGACACCGCGGCGCGCTTCGCGATGGCGCCGTCGGAGGCAGCACTCGACGAGACGCCCGCCGACGTCGCGGATTTCGACCGGCTCATCGCATGCTGGTTACCGACGATCTGGGCGTTCAACCAGATCAATCGATCGATGGGGCACAGTGGCCTGTATCCGTTCGTGCTGGCCGAACCGGTCGTCGAGAAGATGCGGTTCGTGCACGACCTCACCCTCTCGGAACGGGTCGCCGAGCACGCACGAACGGCCTGATCGCCGGGCGCCTCAGTCGCCCAGGCGGTCCCGGACCCAGTCGAGGAGTCCGGGCATCGCCGCCTCGATCTGGCTGCGGGTGACCGCGAAATCCTCCGGTGTGCCGTAGTACGGATCGGACAGATCGAGATCGTCGGCGGGTGCCGCCGGGTCGAAACTTCGCAGCAGTCGGGTCCGATCGCCGAGCCGTTTACGTTCGAGTTCCTTCACGTGCCCGGCGTCGGCGGCGACGAACAGGTCCGCATCGATGTGCTCCGGGCCCAGCTGGGCGGCGACGTGACCGTCGGGGTAGCCGTGGGCGAGCAGTTCGGTCCGGGCACGGTTGTCGGCGGCCTCGCCGACATGCCAGCCGCTGGTTCCGCAGCTGCTCACCTCGACGCGGTCGGACAGGCCGGCGTCGAGTAGCGACTGGGCGAAAATATTCTGTCCCATCGGGGAACGGCAGATGTTGCCGGTACAGACGAAACAGACGTGGAGTAGGTCAGACACCGAGTACCTCGCGCAGATCTTCCATCGACTCGACGCTCCAAGAGGCAGCGTCGCGCTCGCCGGGCAGGGCATACCCCCAGCCCACGATGACGGTCGGGATGCCGAATCCGGCAGCACCTTCCACATCGTGGGATCTGTCGCCGATCATCACCGCCGGTTGCTGCGGTCGGTGTGTCTGCGGGTCGAGCGGTATGCCCAATTGTGCCAGCGCATGGGCGATCACGTCGGACTTGTGACGCCGGGTGCCGTCATCGCTGGCACCGGCGATCACCCGGAAGTTGGCGGAGAGCCCGAAGTGATCCAGGATGGCCCGCGCGGTGTTCTGGTTCTTCGACGTCGCGACGGCCAGTGTGCGTCCGGCGGCGTACAGGTCGGCCAACAGTTGCGCCATACCGTCGAAGACCGCATTCTCCAGCCAGCCGACGTCGGTGTAGCGCGCACGATAGGCGCGCATCGCCGCATCGGCGGTCTCCTCGTCGAGACCGAGCGCCATCAGTGTGTCGATCATCGGGGGGCCGGCCACGCCGGCGACCACACTCTCGGGTGGCGGTGGCGCACCGACCTCGGCGAGTGCATGTCGGAAGCTGTTGGCGATCCCGGTGAAACTGTCGGTGATCGTGCCGTCGAGGTCGACGAGCAGGACGGTACCCGGGTCGGCAGGGTTCGGTGACCCCGCAGCGCTCGGAGACCCTGCAGCGCTCGGTGGTTCTGCGGCATGGCAGGGCTCGGTGGTCGTGGGTCGCTCGGTGGTGGACGACTCTGGGTCTGGCCGGGACATCACCCGTCCATGGTGCACGTAGTCTCTGACGGTATGACATCGGGGCTGCACGCACTCGACCGCCACGGCGATCAGGAGGCCGGCGACGGCATGCTCGACTTCGCCGTCAACGTCCGCGGCCCGGCGCCGTCGTTCGTGCGGTCGGCGATCGGGGTCACCCTCGATGACCTGGCCCGATACCCGTCGCACGCGGCGAGCGCGCGGACCTGCGCGGCGATCGCGAATGTGCACGGACGTGCCACCGACGAGGTGATGCTGCTGGCCGGTGCCGCCGACGGCTTCGAGCTGTTGCCGAAACTCGGCGTGCGCCACGCCGCACTCCTGCAGCCGTCGTTCACCGAACCCGAATTGGTGCTGCGTGCCGCGGGGATCGCGGTGACGCAGGTCGTGATCGACCCGGCGCAACCGATCGATGCCGACGTCGCGTCCCGCATTCCCCCCGATGCGGACCTGGTGGTCGTCGGCAATCCGACCAACCCGACGTCGATGCTGCACGACGCCGACGGGCTGGCGGGGCTGCGTCGTCCGGGTCGGGTGCTCGTCGTCGACGAGGCCTTCGCCGACCTGACCATCGACCCGGTCAGCGGGCGCACCGAACCCCAGTCCCTGGCGCATCGTCGGTTCGACGACGTGATCGTCGTCCGCAGTGTCACCAAGACCTTCGGGCTGGCGGGGCTGCGGGCCGGTTATCTGCTGGGTGCGCCGGACCTGCTGGCCCGCCTGCAATCGGGGCGGCGGGCCTGGCCGTTGTCATCGCCGGCGCTGGCCGCGTTGGCCGCGTGTGTGTCCGAGCAGGGGGTGCGGTTCTGCGCCGAGCAGGCCATCGCGGTTCGCGCCGAGCGTGACCATCTGGTGCGGCGGCTCGACGAGATCGGGGTGTCGGTGAGTGCCCCGCCGTCGGCGCCCTTCGTCCTGATCGAGCTACCGCACGCATTCGCCATCCGGGAGTCGTTGCGCAACAACGGTATTGCGGTGCGAAGCGCTGCGAATTTCGTCGGTCTCGGCGACGACCATGTGCGGTTGGCGGTGCGGCCGGCCGACCAGGTCGACCGTCTCGTCACGGCGTTGGAGCGGGCGCGAGAGGAGATCTCCGTTGGCCATTCATGAGGATGTGCCGGTGACGGTCGGTGCGGTCGTCGAGGTGCTCGAGGCGGCCTATCCACCACATCTGGCCGAGACATGGGACGCCGTCGGTCTGGTGTGCGGGGACCGCGCCGAATCAGCGGGTCGGATCCTGGTATGCGTCGACGTCACCGACGACGTCGTCGATGCGGCGGTCGTCGGCGGATACGACATGATTCTCGCGCACCATCCGCTGCTGCTGCGCGGCGTCGAATCGGTGGCTGCCGACACCGCCAAGGGCCGCATCGTGCACCGCCTGATCCGAGCCGGGATCGCGCTGTTCACCGCCCACACCAACGCCGACAAGGCTCGCCCCGGTGTCTCCGACGCGCTCGCCGACGCCCTGGGTCTCCTCGACACCCGGCCCGTCGACGCCGAACCCGTTGCTCGCCTCGACAAGTGGGTGGTGATGGTGCCCGAGGGCAATGCCGAACAGGTCAGCGAGGCGATGTTCGCCGCCGGCGCCGGACAGATCGGCGATTACCGCGACTGCGCGTGGACGGTGGTCGGCGTCGGGCAGTTCGAGGCGCGCGACGGGGCGAATCCGACGATCGGTGAGATCGGGGTGCGCGAGCGTGTCGACGAGGCACGGGTGGAGATGGTGGCGCGCCGGGGTCTGCGGGCCGCGGTGCTCACCGCCCTGCGTGCGGCGCACCCGTACGAGGAACCCGCCTTCGACGTCATCGAAATGGCGTCACTGCCTTCTGAACTCGGACTCGGACGGATCGGGCGACTACCGAAGCCGACGACGGTCGGGGAGTTCGCCGCCGACGCCGCCCGGGTGTTGGGCACGCCGTGGGGTGTGCGGGCCACCGGTGACCCCGACCGCCGGATCGAGACCGTCGCGGTGTGCGGTGGCGCCGGCGACTCCTTGCTCGACGCGGTGCGCCGCGCGGGCGTCGATGCGTATCTCACCGGCGATCTCCGGCACCATCCTGTCGACGAGTCGCTGCGCGCCGGTGGGCCGGTGCTCATCGACGCAGGACACTGGGCCACCGAATTCCCGTGGTGTGCTCAGGCCGCCACACTGATCGCCGCGGCCACCGGATCGGCGGTCGAGGTGTACACCACTCCCACGGATCCGTTCACCGTTTGCGCACCGTGACGTCGCGGCGCGTAGCGTGAACGTTCACCCAGACAGACGAGGGCGGCCCGGGGAGGCTGCCACGTCCATGACACGCCGCATCCATGACACACCGCACCCATGACACACCGCACCCATGACACAACGTCCATGACACAACTTCCATGACACAAGGAGACACCCGATGAAGGTCGATGCCGCCCGGCAACGACTCCTGCTCGAGTTGGCCGATGTCGACGCCGGACTGGCGCGGCTCGACCACCGCGCCCGCAATCTGCCCGAGGATGCCGAGATCGCCGAGGCGACTCGCGGCATCGACGCCGCCCGCGACGATCTGGTGCGCGCGGAGATCTCCGCCGAGGACCTCGATCGGGACTATCGCAAGATGGACAGCGAGATCACCGGTATGCGGGATCGGGAGCAGAAGGATTCGGCGTTGTTGACCGCCGGAGGCCTCGCCCCCAAGGCGCTCTCGGAGTTGCAACACGAGCTGACCGGGCTCGGACGTCGCCGGCAGGTGCTCGAGGACGATCTGCTGGAGCTGATGGAACGGCAGGAGGCCGTGGTCGCGGAGCAGGAGCGCGCCTCGGCGACCGTGGCGCATCTCGAGACCGAGCTCGCGGCCCTGCAGGGTCGGCGCGAGGAGGCGCTCGCCACGGTGACCGCCGATCGGGAGGCCCTCGACGCCCGGCGCGCCGACATCGGTGCCGAGGTGCCCACCGAACTGATGCCGATCTATGACCGCCAGCGGGCCGCGGGCAAGGTCGGTGCCGGTCTGCTGCGGGCGCGGCGCTGTGGTGCCTGTCGGATGGAGCTCGACCGCGGCACGTTGTCGGCGATCGGTGCCGCCGATCCCGACGAGGTGATCCGGTGTGAGGAGTGCGGTGCGATCCTCATCCGTACCCACGAATCCGGTCTGTGAGCACCCGGCCGGTGAGCGCTCCCTCCTGGCAGGGACAGATGGCCGCACCCACCCGCCTGGTGCTGGTGCGGCATGGACAGACGCCGTTGTCGGTTGAGCGCCGCTACTCGGGGCGGGGTAATCCGGCACTGACCGGGCTGGGCGTCGCCCAGGCCGCCGGTGCCGCCGAACGCATCGCGCTGGAATCCGAGGTGGCCGCTGTCATCAGTTCGCCGCTGGAGCGGACGCGGGCGACCGCGCAGGCCATCGTCGATCGCGTCGGCGGTGAGGTCATCGTCGACGAGGGCTTCGTCGAGAACGACTTCGGCACGTGGGAGGGCCTGACGTTCTCCGAGGCCAAGGCCCGTGACCCGGAGATCCACGCGCGGTGGCTCGGCGATTCGTCGGTGCCCGCACCGGGAGGCGAGAGTTTCACCCAGACCGCCGAGCGTGTCATCGCCGCCAAAGAACGGCTACTCGGACAGTTCCCCGGTCAGACCGTGGTGGTGGTGTCGCACGTGACGCCGATCAAGTCACTGCTGCGGCATGCGCTCGACGTCGGCCCACAGTTGCTCTTCCGATTGCACCTCGACCTCGCGTCGGTGTCGGTGACGGAGTTCTTCCCGGACGGTGGTGCGGTTGTGCGGTCGGTCAACGAGACCGCCCATCTGCGCTGACGGCGCTCGGTTCTGCACTCACGGCGCTCGGTTCTGCACTGACGGCGCTCGCCATGTTGTCGACGGCGCTCGCCATGTCGTTGACGGCGCCCAGAATCGGCGCAGCGGCGGCTCGGGGAAGGGCGAACGAGTCGGCGTGTAAGCCGGATCCTGTTCCGACCATAGGTCGGCGGCGACCATCCATCTGGGCACTCCGTCGCCGGGTACCTCAAGCGGCCCACCCGCGGGCTGGGGCGAGCAGCCCTCGTAACACCCGCGCACACGCACCCTGCGGTCCGTGCTTCGGCCTTGCTCCGGGTGGGGTTTACCGAGCCGACGCGGTCACCCGCATCGCTGGTGCGCTCTTACCGCACCGTTTCACCCTTACCGACCTCGCGGTCGGCGGTCTGTTCTCTGTGGCACTGTCCCGCGGGTCACCCCGGGTTGCCGTTGACAACCACCCTGCTCTGTGGAGTCCGGACTTTCCTCGGCGCCTGGCGTTTCCAGTGACTGGTCGTCCCATGCGCCGCGGCCGCCCGGCCGACTCGTTCGCCCGTACAGGATACGCCGGGCGCAATCGGGGACTGATAGGTGCTGTCGCCGAACACGAGAGCGCCGGCAACGAGGGAGGCAGCGTCGTCAACGAGATGGCGTACGCCGGATTCCGTGGAACCGGCGCGGCGCCGCGGTTAGGGTCGGGGAGTGCAACGCAGATTCTCCGCGCCGGATATCGATTTCGACGCGATCCGCGGCGAACTGGGTGTCTCCGAGGATTACGGCGAGGCCGCACTCGACGAGGCGGAGAACGCGGTCGACCGGCACGCCGACGAACGCACCGACGACACGCATATCCCCTTCGTCACGATCGATCCTCCCGGCTCGATGGATCTCGATCAGGCGGTCCACATCGAGGCCGTCGGTGACGGCTTCGTCGTCCGCTACGCGATCGCCGACGTCGCGGCCCTGATCGAGCCGGAGGGGGCGCTCGATCAGGAAAGCCGCCGCCGCGGCTCCACGATCTACTTTCCGGACCGATCGGTGCCGCTGCACCCACGGGTGTTGTCGGAGGGCAGTGGTTCGCTGCTGCCGGAGGTGACGCGGCCGGCAGTGCTGTGGACCATCGCGGTGGCCGGAGCGGGTGAGGTCACCGATGTCGACGTCCGACGCGCGACCGTGCGGTCGGTGGCCCGACTCGACTACGAGCAGGTCACCGCCGACGCCGCCGCAGGGGCGCTGCATCCCTCCATCGTCGACCTGCCGCGATTCGGCGAGCTGCGCCGTCGGGTTGCGTTGTCGCGCGGTGCGATCGAACTCGACCTGCCCGATCAGGAAGTGGTGCGCGACGCCGCCGGGTGGAGTCTGCGGCTCGCTCCGCACACCGCGGCGGACATGTGGAACTCACAGGTCTCACTGTTGACGGGGATGAGCGCCGGACAGATCATGGCCGCCCACGGCGTGGGATTGCTGCGCACCCTGCCGCCCGCACCGGCCGAATCGGTCACCGACCTTCGTGCCACCGCCGCGGCCCTGCGTGTTCCGTGGCCGTCGGAGGCGACTCCGGGCGAATTCCTGGCGTCGCTGCCGCCCGACGAGCCGACGACCCTCGCGCTCATGTCCCACGCGGGCGGACTCATGCGCGGGTCGGGATACCTCGCCCTGACCGGATCCGAAACGACCGACGCGGCCCCGGAGTCCATGGTGCACGCGGCGATCGGCGGGGTCTACGCACACGTCACCGCTCCGCTCCGCCGCCTCGGGGACCGGTTTGCGACCGAGGTGTGCCTGGCGGTCACCGCCGGAAAACCGGTGCCCGACTGGGTGATCCGCGCGCTCCCCGCCCTGCCCAAGGTGCTGCGGTCGGCCGACGCCCTCGGCTCGGCCGCCGACCGGGAGAGCATCGACCTGGCCGAGGCGATGGTGCTCGCCGACCGCGTCGGTGACCGATTCGATGCGGTCGTGCTGTCCGCCGCGGAAGCGAAGAAGCCTGCGCGCATCTTCATCGACGACCCGGCCGTGATGGCGCGCTGCGACGGTACGCCGCCGCAGGCCACGCGCATCACGGTGCGGCTCACCACCGCCGATCCGACGCGCCGCACCGTCGGGTTCGCGCCGGTCGTCTGACGCGGAGTCGTTGCGCTACAGCGCTTTCGCGGCCGTGCGATACGCGGCCAGGGCACGTTCGCCCGCGGCCTCCTGGAGCGTGTCGATCCGGCCCAGGAGGAACATGTCCCGCCCGCTGAGCGTGGTGGTGGTGTCGACGATCTCGCTCAGCCGGGCGCGGTTGATGCGGGTGTCGTTGTAATCGCCGAGTGCCGACTGGATCTTCTTCGCGACAGCGGCAACCTTTTGATACTTCTTGATCTGCAGCGGTTCTCCGGCATCGGTGGCATAGCGCAGCTTCTTGGCCCGCTTGCGGATCACGTGCAGTTGCTCCTGCCATTCGTGCGAACCCTCGGTGAGCGAGGCCAACTCGGCCTGCGCCTTCCGAATCTTCTTGCGGTTCTTGGTAATCGCGGCACCGACTGCCGACGATGCGGGTATGTCGGCGTCCGGGCCGGCCGGCGGGTCGGTGATCAGGGCGTCGATGTCGTCGAGGAGTGTGAAGTACCGCTGGGAGTTCATCGCGGCGTGGGCGGCCCGGATCGCCCGATCGTGGATGGCCGATTCGGTGTCGGTGAGTGCGGCCGCCAGGGTTTCGGACGGTTCGAGCCCACGCAGCAGGTTCGTGTCGATCTCCAGTTGGACCTCGGAATCCCGGGCCTCGCCCAGAATCCGTGCGAGCAGCTGCAATTCGTCGTTGAGGTGGGCGGTGCGGTCCGGGTCGAGCACGGTGGGGAATCCGCTGAGGATGCTGCGGATGCGGCGGGTGGCCACCCGCATCTGGTGGACCGCGTCGTAGGCGTCGACGCGCACCTCGGGATCGTAGGCGATCAACGCGTTGCGATGAATCGCGAGGTCGGTGACGACCAGTTCCAGTGCGGTGGGGCGCTTTCCGAGCCGCGGCTCGGAGTGGACCGGGGTGGAGCCGATCGCCCGCGCGAGTTTCGACGCACTCGACGGCTCGTGTGCGCCCGCCGCGCGGAGGTGCTTGTGGGCGGCCTTCAACAGTCGTGGGGTGCCGCCGGCGAGGAGTTCGAACTCCCACTCCGACCACTGCTGGATGTCGCCGCCGGGGAGCAGTGACCGGGCGGTGACGTGATCCTCGGCGAACTCCGCGAGTTCGACGTCGTCGACGCCGAGCAGCGTGGTGATGGTGCGGGTGGTCGAGATGACCGCGACCGGGATGAGGCTGCGGTGGCGGGTGAGGGCGAGCACCGGGAGCATCAGTGCGTCGGGGATGTCACCGTCGGCGGGGGCCTCGTCGAATCCGATCCGCAGTTCCTTGCGGGCACCGGGAATGTTTGTGGGCCGCTTGAGATGCCACCCACTGTCGTGCCCGCCGGTGCGGCGGCGCATGGTGATCCGGTTGCCCGCCAGATCGAGGTTGTCGGTGTCGAAGTAGGTGGCGTCGAGGGTGAAGGTCTCGGGTGTGCGTGCACTGACCACTCCCGGCAGAGCCCGCAGATCGGGGGCGACGATGCCGGCCTCGACGTCGAACTTCAGCTCTACTTCGACCTGCTCAGCGGCCACGGGTCCTCCTGTCGAGAAAACGGATATATCCGAAGTCTATGCGGTGGATCGTGGTCGCCGTCGCAGGCTCAGCGATCGGCGAAGTCGTCCGTCGCCTCGATCAGATGATGGCGAATCCCCGGTTCAAAAGAGGCATGTCCGGCGTCGTCGACGATGTGCAGCGTCGCCGACGGCCACGCCCGGTGCAGATCCCACGCACTGCGCATGGGGCACACCACGTCGTAGCGACCCTGCACGATCACGGCCGGGATGTCGGCGATGCGACCGATGTCGCGCAGCAGTTGTCCGTCGTCGAGGAAACCGTGGTGCACGAAGTAGTGGTTCTCGATGGCGGCGAAGGCGATGTCGAACCGCGGGCCGGCGTCCTCCTTGGCCGCGGCCGCCTCCGCCGGCTTGGGTACCAGGTAACTCGTCGCCTGTTCCCATCCGGTCCAGGCCCGCGCGGCGGTCGCCGCAACGCTCCGATCCTCGGAGGTGAGCAGTCGGTGATATGCGGCGACGAGATCACCGTCGCGTTCGGCCTCCGGGATCGGGGCGAGGTAGGACTCCCACTCGTCGGGGTAGATGTGGGCGGCGCCGCCGTTGTAGTACCAGTCGATCTCGCTGCGGCGCAGCAGGAAGATGCCGCGCAGGACGAGTTCGGTGACGCGATCGGGATGGGTTTGGGCGTAGGCCAGGCCCAGTGTGGAGCCCCACGAGCCGCCGAAGATCTGCCAGCGGTCGATGCCCAGGTGCCCGCGCAACGCCTCCATGTCGGCGATGAGTCCGGGGGTGGTGTTGACGGCGAGGTCGGCACCGTCGGCGATGTGGGGTCGCGACTTTCCGCATCCACGCTGATCGAACAGCACGATCCGGTACCTGGCCGGGTCGAAGAACCGGCGTTGATCCGGCGCGGTCCCGCCACCCGGACCACCGTGGACGAACACCACCGGCTTGCCGTCCGGGTTACCGGAGGTCTCCCAATAGATTTGCTGACCGTCCGTGGTGCCCAGATGTCCCGACGCATAGGGCTCGATCTCCGGATAGAACTCGCGCATGTCTCGACCCTAGGGCATCGATGTGCGACTCATCGCGCGCCGACCGACGTCCTGGTCGTACGTCCGGTGCGGCGTGAGTTCGTCCGACCGGATGAAACCGGTCGGACGAACCGGGTGTGGGCGCCGGACTGCCGTAACGTGCGATGCGCTAACGGAAACGAGGCGCGGAAGGGATCACCAGTCGCCGATGATCGAACACATCCATCTGGCCGGACCGGCAGCGGTCGACGTCCTGGCCCGCCGCCGCGGCGGCGGTATCTCCATCTCCGGAAGCATCGGCTACATAGTCGCGATCATCGTCCTGATCGTGGCGATCGCGGCCGGGAAGTGGCTGTGGCAGAACCGGGAAATGGTGGCGCGCCAACTTCGGGCGCTGCAAGGACCCGGAAACCAGAACTCGATGCCGCCCAACGGGCTGCCCCCGAACGGGATGTCACCGAACGGGATGCCCCCGAACGGGATGTCACCGAACGGGATGCCCCCGAATGCGATGCCGCCCGGCTCGATGCAGCCGGGGATGATGCCGCCGGTGTCTCCGTACGGTCAGATGCCGCCCGCCCCGGCGCCGTCGGCGGGGCCGCCCATCGGAGCCGCGCCGCCACCGCCGCCGCCCCCGCCTCCCGCGTCGTCAGGTGCACCGGGCCCGGCTCCTGCTCCGGTCCCGCATGCGACGCCGGCACCGTCGGCTCCGGCCGCGTTGCCGGGCGATGTCCGGATGGCACGTGACCCGCAGACCCCTCGACACGTGCTGGTCCACATGGCCAACAACGCGCCGCAATTGCATCCGCATCTGCTGGAGAATCCTGCGCTCGAACCCGGCCTGCGTCAGTGGTTGTCCACCCGCTGAGTAATCCCCGAAGATCGCCCAACGCGACATGACGATGCCCGCCGATCACGGCGGGCATCGTCATGGTGGTATCGGGGAACTCAGTAGCTGTGCTCGGGGCCGGGGAAGACTCCGCGGCGCACCTCATCGGCGTATTCGGCTGCGGCCGAACGGAGTTCACCGCCGACGTCGGCGAAGCGCTTGACGAACCTGGCGGTGCGGCCGTGGGTGAACCCGGCCATGTCCTGCCAGACGAGGACCTGTGCGTCGGTCTCGTTGCCCGCGCCGATACCCACGGTGGGGATGGTGAGCTTGCGGGTGATCTGGCCGGCGAGGTCGGCCGGGACCATCTCCATGACGACGGCGAAGGCTCCGGCCTCCTGTACTGCGATGGCGTCGGCGATGGTCTGATCGGCGGCGTCGCCGCGGCCCTGGACGCGGAAACCGCCGAGTCCGTTGACGCTCTGCGGGGTGAACCCGATGTGGGCCATCACCGGGATGACGGCGGCGGTCAGGGTGGCGATCTGATCGGCGACGCGTTCGCCGCCCTCGAGTTTGACTGCGTGGCAGCCGGTCTCCTTGAAGAAGCGCACCGCGGTCTCGAGGGCCTGCTGCGGGCCGGCCTCGTAGCTGCCGAAGGGGAGGTCGGCGACGACGAGGGCATGCGGTGCGCCGCGGACCACGGCGCGGGCCAGCGGGATGAGTTCGTCGGTGCTGACCGGGATCGTGGTGTCGTAACCGAGGACGACGTTGGCCGCCGAGTCGCCGACGAGCAGGACCGGGATCTCGGCGTCGTCGAAGATGCGTGCGGTGGAGTAGTCGTAGGCGGTGAGCATCGACCATTTCTCACCCTCGGCCTTCATCTGGGCGAGGTGATGAACGCGGGTGACTCGACGGCGCGCGGGTGCGGCGCCGGAATCTGCGGGAGTGGCCGGTGCGGACGCACCGTAGATGGAAACGTCGGACATCGTTGTCTCTTTTCTTCCTCGAGTCCTGCGTCGGCAGGTACCCGGGCGGGTGGGACACCCCATTGTCCCATCGGATGTTCACCCACAGGGCGCCGTCGACTATGGGTTTGGTCACATCGGCGCGTCGGCGACCGACGCGAATCACGAGCTGATCGGCCGGGCGGATCGCCCCCCCGGCCGTGGTCCACGACGGCCAGGGCGGTGGTCCACGACCGCCAGGCCGTGTGTCCACGATGGGAGAGCAGTTGTCCGAATCGTGAGACGAGATGTCGAAAGTTGCAGGATGTTGCGTTCGACTTGTGAACGTAACACGGATTTAACAGGGGATCCCTAATGTCGGCGGTCATGGATCGCCAAAAGGAATTCGTGCTCCGGACCCTCGAAGAGCGCGACATCCGATTCGTGAGGCTATGGTTCACCGACGTTCTGGGATATCTCAAGTCCGTCGCCATTGCGCCGGCAGAGCTCGAGGGAGCGTTCTCCGAGGGAATCGGGTTCGACGGCTCGGCCATCGAAGGGTTCTCGCGGGTGTCGGAGGCCGACACCATCGCCAAGCCGGATCCGTCGACCTTCCAGATCCTGCCCTGGACCACCTCGGCCGGCCGGCATCACTCCGCACGCATGTTCTGTGACATCGCGATGCCCGACGGCACCCCGAGCTGGGCGGATTCCCGGCACGTGCTGCGCCGGCAGTTGAACAAGGCCGCCGATCTCGGATTCAGTTGCTACGTCCATCCCGAGATCGAGTTCTTCCTCCTCAAGGACGCGCCGCTGGACGGCAGCGTGCCCACCCCGGCGGATTCGGGCGGTTACTTCGATCAGGCCGTTCACGACGCGGCGCCCAACTTCCGTCGACATGCCATCGAGGCGCTCGAATCGATGGGCATCTCGGTGGAGTTCTCCCACCACGAGGGCGCACCCGGCCAACAGGAGATCGATCTGCGCTACGCCGACGCGCTCTCGATGGCCGATAACGTGATGACCTTCCGCTACGTCATCAAAGAGGTCGCCATCGATGAGGGCACCTGGGCGACGTTCATGCCCAAGCCGTTCAGCGATCACCCGGGCTCGGCGATGCACACCCACATGAGCCTGTTCGAGGGCGAGACCAACGCGTTCCACAACCCCGACGACCCGATGCAGCTCTCCGACACCGGCAAGAAGTTCATCGCCGGCATCCTGCATCACGCCGCCGAGATCAGCGCGGTCACCAATCAGTGGGTGAACAGCTACAAGCGCCTCATCCACGGCGGTGAGGCCCCCACCGCGGCCACCTGGGGCGGCGCCAACCGGTCAGCGCTGATCCGCCTGCCGCTCTACACCCCCAACAAGGCGTCGTCGCGGCGCGTCGAGGTGCGCAGCCCCGACTCGGCCTGCAACCCCTACCTCACCTTCGCGGTCCTGCTCGCCGCCGGACTCAAGGGCATCGCCGAGGATTACGAACTCCCCGACGAGGCCGAGGACGACGTCTGGGCGCTGACCCCGGCAGAGCGTCGCGCCATGGGATACAAGGAACTGCCCGGCAGCCTCGCCGACGCACTGCAGGCGATGGAATCCTCCGAACTGGTCGCCGAAGCCCTCGGCGAGCACGTCTTCGAGTACTTCCTGCGCAACAAGTGGACCGAATGGACCAACTACCGCAGCCTGGTCACCCCGTTCGAGCTGAAGAACTACCTGCCGCTGTAACTCCGGCGCACCCGACACATCGGGCATCCCGGCACGCGGTCCGGCAGACACGCTGAAGGGGGACCGGCGTCGGAGTCCGGCGTGCGGGGCGTTACTTTCGTGGGGTGACATCGCTCCACGGTCGAGGTGCCGTCCCCAGCGCCGGGCGGTTGGGTCTGCTCAACTCGTCCGCGCCCGCCGACCTGGCCGAGCTGGGATGGGATTCGGAGACGTCGATCGATCTGCTCTGGGCGCTGTCCCGCGCGCCCGACGCCGATCTGGCCCTGCGTGCGCTGACCCGGCTCCGTGCCGCCGCCGCGCCGGGCGACTGGGATGAGATCGACGCCTTGCTGCGGGCGGACAAGGGGTTTCGAGGGCGGCTCTTCGGGATTCTCGGTTCCTCCGACGCCCTCGGCGATCACCTCGTCGCCGAGCCGTCGTCGTGGCGCACACTCATCTCCGACACGCTGCCGAGCCTCGACGAGATCTACTCCTCGATGCTGGCGTCGGTCGACGCGGTGGCCGAACAGGGTGAGCTCGAGAAGGGCAACAAGGTCTTTCGGGCCGGGTTCAGTGGGCCCAAGGCGGTCGTGGCGATGCGGCTGGCCTACCGTGACCTGATCCTGCAGCTCGCCGCGCACGACGTCGCCTCCACCGTCGAGGACGAGCAGGTCATGTGGTTCCCCGAGGTCGGAGCGTTCCTGGCCGATCTCGCCGACGCGGCATTGACCACCGCACTGGCCGTGGCCATCCGGGAGGTGTGCGGTGACGCACCGTTGACCGTTCGGCTCGGGGTCATCGCGATGGGCAAATGCGGTGCGCGCGAACTGAATTACGTCAGCGACGTCGACGTGGTGTTCGTCAGCGAACCCGCCGACGGCCGCTCGGCCCGCATCGCCGGTGAGCTGATGCGGGTCGGATCGCTCGCGTTCTTCGAGGTCGACGCGGCACTGCGTCCCGAGGGCAAGGCCGGCGCACTGACCCGCACGCTCGAATCACACATCGCCTACTACGACCGGTGGGCCAAGACGTGGGAGTTCCAGGCCCAGCTCAAGGCCCGTCCGATGACCGGCGACATGGAACTGGCCAACGCGTACTTCGAGGCGATCAACCCCCTCGTCTGGCAGGCGGCCGAGCGTGACGACTTCGTCCACGAGGTGCAGGCAATGCGCCGGCGCGTCGAGGAACTCGTGCCCGAAGACGAACGCGAACGCAACCTGAAGCTCGGCAGCGGCAGCCTGCGCGACGTCGAGTTCGCCGTGCAGCTGCTGCAGATGGTGCACGGCCGGGTCAACGAGAAGCTCCGCGTCCGCGCCACCGTCGACGCTCTGGAGGCGCTGACCGCCGGTGGCTACGTGGGACGCGACGACGGGGCCAACCTCATCGCGTCGTACCAGTTCCTGCGGCTCCTCGAGCATCGGCTGCAGCTGCAGAAGATGACGCGGACCCATCTGCTGCCCGAGTTCGACGACGACGAGGGCATGCGGTGGCTCGCGCGAGCCGCCCACATCCGCCGCGAAGGTGACCTGGACGCCACGGCGGTGTTACGTCGCCAGATCAAACACCAGGCGCTGCGGGTGCGTCGCCTCCACCAGAAACTCTTCTACCGGCCGCTGTTGGAGGCCGCGACCCGCTTCAACCCCGAGGAACTGACGCTCAGCGACAAATCCGCCGAGCGGCGTCTGGCCGCGCTGGGATACGCCCAGCCCGAGCGGGCGCTCAGCCACATCCGGGCCCTCGCGTCGGCGCCGGGGCGACGCGGTCAGGTGCAGTTGCTGATCCTGCCGCAACTCCTCGAGCACATCGGCGACACCCCGGACCCCGACGCCGGACTGCTCAACTACCGCCGCCTCTGCGAGGAGATGGACAACGACTGGTTCCTGCGGTTGCTCCGCGACGACGGTGTGGTCGCCGAACGCCTGATGAAGGTGTTGGGGACCTCCGAGTTCATCGCGAATCTGCTGATGCGCTCGCCGGAGGTCATCCACCTCTACTCCGACGGGGCCAACGGGCCCAAACTCTGCGAGACCCGCCCCGAGGATGTGGCCAAGGGCCTCGTCGCCTCCGCGGTGCGGCAGACCGATCTGCAACGTGCGGTCGCCGCGGCGCGGTCGCACCGCCGCGCCGAACTCGCCCGCATCGCCTCGGCCGACGTCCTCGGGATGATGGATGTGCCGCAGGTCTGCCATGCCCTCTCGAGCATCTGGGCGGCGGTCCTCAACGCGGCGCTGACCGTGGCCACCAACGCCTCCGAGGCGGAGCGCGGCGAGGAGGCGCCGGCACTCATCGCCGTCATCGGGATGGGACGCCTGGGCGGGCTGGAGCTCGGCTACGGCTCCGATGCCGACGTGCTGTTCGTCTGCCAGCCCAAACCCGGCGCCGACGAGCAGGTCGCGGTGCGGTGGGCGCAGGGCATCGCCGAACGGGTCCGGTCGATGCTGGGTTCGCCCAGCCAGGATCCGCCTCTGGTGGTCGACACCGGTCTGCGTCCCGAGGGACGCAACGGGCCGGTGGTGCGCACCCTGACGGCGTACGAGGCGTACTACGAGCAGTGGGCCCAGCCGTGGGAGATCCAGGCATTGCTGCGGGCCCACCAGGTGGCCGGCGACAATCAACTCGGCATCGACTTTCTGCACATGGCCGACCGGATCCGGTACCCGGCCGGCGGGGTGTCGTCGGCGGCGGTGCGTGAGATCCGACGGATCAAGGCCCGCGTCGACTCCGAGCGGCTGCCGCGCGGCGCCGACCCGGCCACCCACACCAAACTCGGACGCGGGGGACTGGCCGACGTCGAGTGGACCGTGCAGCTCATGCAGCTGCGTTACGCCCACCGATACGCGTCGCTGCACAACACCTCGACGCTGCAGACCCTCGACGCGATCGGATCGGCGGAACTGTTGGGGGAGAACGACGTCGCGACGCTCAAACAGGCGTGGCTGACCGCGACCAAGGCCCGCAACGCACTGGTCCTGGTGCGTGGTAAACCGGTCGATCAACTGCCGGCCCCCGGAAAGCAGTTGCGGCAGATCGCCTTTGCGGCCGGCTGGCCGGAGGACCAGGCGGCGGAGTTCCTGGAGAACTACCTGCGGGTGACCCGCCGGGCAAAGAACGTGGTGCGCAAGGTCTTCGGGGCCTGAGGGTGCGCAGACTGCTCGCCTTCGTCGCGATCATTATCGGATGGGTGCTGCTCGCGGTCACCGCCGTCGGCGCATTCCTGCACTTCTTCACCTCGCGGGGCACCTACGCGATCTACGCCACCGCCCTGGTGCCGCTGACGATCGTGACCGGCGTGGCGGCGTTCGTGCTCTTCCTCGTGCTGCGACGGTGGATGGCGCTGGCGCTGACGGTCGTCGCGATCACGGTGCTGTGCTTCACCCAGGGGCCGCTCTGGGTGTCCCAGACCGCCCCGGCCGGTGACCGCTTCACCGTGGTCACCGCCAATCTCCAGTTCGGCGGTGGCAACGTCGACGATGTCGCCGCGGCGGCCGCCGACGCCGACCTCGTCTCCTTGCAGGAGGTCACCCCGGAGGCACTCGACCGGGTCCGCGCAAGTGCGCTGGCGGGGCGACTCCGGTATGAGTACGCGATCCCAGGACCGCAGGCCGCCGGCACCGTGCTGCTCAGCAGTCGGCCGCTCACCGACGAGGAGCGCATCCCCAACATGGTGCTCAACAATCTGTCTGTGCGTACGCCGGTCCCGGGGGCGGCGTCGACGAGGGTGCTGGCGGTGCACACGCCGGCGCCGTTGAGCGGGCATGCCGGCGACTGGGTGCAGGACATGGGTCTGCTCAAGGATCAGTTGCAGGCGTTGCCCGACGGCCCGGTGATCGTGGCCGGCGATGTCAACGCGACCTGGGATCACGTGCAGTATCGGGACCTGTTGACCGACGGGTTCGCCGACACCACCTCCCAGGCCGGGGCCGGATGGCGACCGACCTTCCCGACCGATCGATTCGGTGACCGCCCCCTCGCGGCGATCGATCACGTGATCGTGCGCGGGTTCATCGCGACCTCGGTGCGGACGTTCTCGGTGTCGGGGTCGGATCATCGAGGAGTGGTGGTCACTCTGGTGGCCTCCTGACCGCCCGCGCGGGGCTGGTGGGTGTGATCAGGTTTGCCACACCTTCCCTCCGTCGTGCCCAGGGTGGTATCAAAGGTGCATCATGACGTCGATTTCCGATCCCCCCGCCACGGTTCCCCCGGCCACGGTGTCCGCGCGGCTGCGTGCGGCCACCGCAGTGGCACATGAGCAGGCCGAGAGTTCCCCGTTCATCGACGACCTGATGTCGGGCCGCCTCGATGTCGATGCGTACGCCGGGCTGGCGCAGCAACTGCTGTTCGTCTATCGCGCTCTGGAGGACGTCGGGGATCGGCTGGCGGGTGACGCGGTGGCCGACGCGGTCCGCGACGAGAAACTCCGACGTGTGCCCCGGCTGACGGCCGACCTCACCGCCCTGGGCGTCGATGTCGACGCGATCACACCGACTCCCGCGGTGGCGGCCTACGTGTCGGCGATCGAGGCCACCGCGGCCGACCCGGCTCGCTACGTCGCCCACCACTACACGCGGTACCTCGGCGACCTCAGCGGGGGACAGGTCGTCGCGCACCGGATGCGTCAGCACTACGGCGTCGACGACGCCGCGCTGACCTTCTACGCCTTCGACATCGACAAGCTCAAGCGCTACAAGGATTCCTACCGGGACAGCCTTGACGCGCTGCCCCTCGATGCCGACGGCGTCGACCGTCTCGTCGACGAGGCGATCGGGGCGTTCGGCCACAATCAGGCGCTCTTCGCCGATCTGGCGGCCGATCGCGGCTGACCGTTTGGTGGATGGCTCACGCGCGCTCGATCGTGCGTGCCAGTCCGTCCAGAATGACCTCGAGCCCGAATTCGAGTTGCTCGGTCACGAAGTCGTCGTTGTCGTCGGTCAGTCGGGCGTCGCTCACCGCACCGAGCAGCGCGGGATAGTGGGTGCCGTCGATGAGGTGGATGACCATCTCCTCATAGCTCATCGCCGACGTGGACTCCGGACGGGCGCTGCCGAGCAGGCCCATCTGTGTCGCCTGCCGGAGGGTCTGACGTACGAAACCGTCGACGACCAGGAGCGCGTTCATCTTGTGCTGACCCGAGAGCGCTGTGCCGTCGAAGCAGCGGATGCCGGCCTCGGTCCAGGACAGGACGTTGGGGCCCACCGGTGGCCGCGACATCGGGATCTCGGTGAGCCAGGGCCGTCGTCGTAGGTCCGCCGCAGCCGTCATGGCCCACTCGCCGATGCGCTCGCGCCAGGTTCCGCGAGTGCCCAGGGCGTCGTCGGCGGGGCCGTATGCCTCGTCGACGAGCAGGTCGATGATGTCGGCCTTGCTGTCGACGTAGCGATACAACGCCATGGTGCTCAGCCCGACGGCGTCGGCGATGGCCTTCATCGACACCGCCTCCCATCCCCGATCGTCGGCGACCGACACCGCGGCGCGGGCGATGTCGCGGACGGTCAGCGCCGGTCTGGGGCCGCGTTTGGTCGTCGAAACCGAACGACCCCACAACGCTGCGATCGATCTCGGGAGGGATGCGGCGACGTCCGCGTCGTCGGGTGAGGGCATACGCCCATCGTACTAATTGCTTGTGCTGTACGCAGATAGCTCCTATCATCTGGATATGACATAAACAGTATGTGTCATACGCAGAAAGGAGTTGTTCTCATGTCCTCTCGTTCCCCGTGGCTGTCGGTGGTGATCCTCTGCCTGCCGATGCTGATCGTCTCGATGGATGTCTCGGTGCTGTTCTTCGCCGTGCCCTACATCGCGGCCGACCTCAATCCGTCTCCCGTGCAGCAACTCTGGATCTTCGATGTCTACGGCTTCGTTCTCGCCGGGCTTCTGCTGACCATGGGGTCGGTGGCCGATCGGATCGGGCACCGACGGCTGTTGATGTGGGGCGCAGCGGGATTCGGCGCCGCCTCCGTCCTCGCGGCGACAGCCTCCTCGCCGGCGATGCTCATCGGTGCGCGCGCCGTCCTGGCGGTGTCGGGTGCCACGCTCATGCCCACCACGCTGGCCCTCATCAAGTACGTCTTCGACGGCGACGACGCGCGCCGGGCCAAGGCCATCGCGACCTGGAATGCCGTGCTGGCGGGCGGAGTGGCGGTCGGACCCATCATCTCCGGACTGCTCCTCGAGCACTTCTGGTGGGGATCGGTGTTCCTGATCAACCTGCCGGTGATGGCGCTGCTGCTGATCGTGGCGCCGTTCGTGCTGCCCGGGGTGACGGCGGTGGCCGGGCGGCACGTCGACCTGCCCAGCGCGGTGCTGGCGCTGGCCGGTGTGCTGCCGACGGTGTACGCGCTCAAGGAGTTCGCCGCGAAAGGCTGGTCACCACAGCGTGGCCTGATGCTGGTCGTCGGTGTGATGGCATTGTGTGCCTTCGTTGTTCGCCAGCAGCGTCTGAGGGTACCGATGCTCGATCTCGGGCTTCTGGCGCAACGACGGTTCGCGGTGTCGGTCACGACGAATCTGGTGTGCATGTTCGCACTGCTCGGCAACTCGGTGATCGTCACCCAGTATCTGCAGTCGGTGCTCGGCTACAGTCCGCTGCGCGCCGCGATGTGGAGTGTGCTGCCGACGGTGGCGGTTGCCGTCGCCGCGCCGGTCGCGGTGAGCGCCGCCGCACGCACGGGAAGGCCCGTGGTGATGATCAGCGGATTACTCGTGGGGACTGGGGGATATGTGGTGCTCGCATTCTCCGGCACCCACACCTTGATCACGGCGCTCGTCGGATCGGCGTTGCTCGCCTCGGGGATCGTCGCAACGACGTCGGTGGTGGCCGATCACGTCGTCGGTCTCGCCCCGAAGGAACGCGCAGGTGCCACGGCCGGGCTCTTGGAGACCACCAGCGAACTCGGCGGCGCGCTCGGTATCGCGGTGCTCGGTAGTGTCGTCAGCGCGGTGTATCGGTCGGCGTTCCCCTCCGCGGACGGATCGGGGGCGGCGGCGGACAGTCTCGCCGGTGCCGTCGCCCAGTCTCATTCGCTGCTGCCCGGCGACGCCGCAACAGTGCTGGACGCGGCACGTGCCGCGTATGTGAGCGGGATGTCGGCGGCGGCGTGGACCGGCGCCGCGGTGCTGCTCGCCTGCGCGGCACTGGTCGCATGGGCAACCTGGATGCCCCGTCGACGGCTTCGGCGCGTCGAACCACTGGGGATCGTTGCGCCGATCGGAGGCCGCGGGTGAGTGGTGGTCAGTTCTTGGCGTCGGCCGCGTTCTCGCGGGCTTCGCGGATGCCGGCCTTCGCGAGCAGGAAGGGAACGAAGAGCGTCGCGAGCGCGGTCACCAGCCACACGATGACGGTGGCGGCGATCCAGGTGGGGATGCCGGTGATCGAGATGCCGTCACTGACGGGAAGCAACTGCGTCAACAGCAGCGCGACGAAGGTGGATACCAGCCCGACCCCACCGAGCAATGCCTCGGCGTTCTTGGCGACGAACTTGGTGATGAACGGTCCCAGAATCAGTTGTGCCGCAGCAAAAATAACCAGGGCGAGCAGAAATCCGGCCCAGTGGATCGTCATATCGTCGAGCACCGCGGTGGCGACCAACAATCCGATGGCCGCCGAGATCAGATACACGAGGGTGCGGATGAGTATGCGGATCATGGCCTCATCCTAAGACGGTCTCGTCATGTTCTGTGGGAGAACTCGGCGTGTGCGAAATGCCGGCGAATTCGTCAGAGAACTTCGACTTTCGAGCCGGTCTTGAGAACGAATTGCTCGCGATCATCGGAGCTGTGGACGAGTTCGACGAGGCGCTCGTCGGTTCCATGCGGGACCTGCTTGCGCACGACGGCGGTAACGCCGTCCACGCTGATGCGATCACCGGGAGCCAAGTCTTCAACAAAAAGCATACGGGACATGTGGGAAAGGTTACGGCCTGCGCTGTGATTGCGTGAGAGGAAAAGGTCCCGCGTGGGATCCTTCACACACAATTGACGTAACGGTCTGGATTTTGACGATTTTCTCGCACCCGGATGCCGAATGGCCCACCGGCAATGCCGGTGGGCCATTCGATTCCGTGCGTGCGGTCGGGGTCACCGACCAGCCGTGTCAGCAGTCGTAGTAGAGCGCGAACTCATACGGATGCGGACGGATCTGCACCGGCTCGATCTCGTTCTCGCGCTTGAGCGCGATCCAGGTCTCGATGAGGTCCTCGGTGAATACGCCACCGGCGGTGAGGTATTCGTGATCCTCTTCGAGCTTGTCGATGACCGCCGACAGCGAGGTCGGGGCCTGCGGGATGCCCTTGGCCTCCTCCGGCGGAAGCTCGTAGAGGTCCTTGTCGACGGGCTCGTGCGGCTCGATCTTGTTCTTGATGCCGTCGAGACCGGCCATCATCATCGCCGCGAAGGCCAGGTACGGGTTACCCGAGCTGTCCGGGCAACGGAACTCGAGGCGCTTGGCCTTCGGGTTGTTGCCGGTGATCGGGATACGCACGCAGGCGCTGCGGTTGCGCTGGCTGTAGACCAGGTTGATCGGGGCCTCGTAGCCGGGCACCAGACGCTTGTAGGAGTTCACCGTCGGGTTGGTGAAGGCCAGCAGCGACGGGGCGTGGTGCAGGATGCCGCCGATGTAGTACCGCGCCAGGTCCGACAGGCCCGCGTAGCCGGCCTCGTCGTGGAACAGCGGCTTGCCGTCCTTCCACAGCGACTGGTGGGCGTGCATGCCCGAGCCGTTGTCACCGAAGAGCGGCTTCGGCATGAAGGTGACCGTCTTGCCGTTGGCGTACGCGGTGTTCTTGATGATGTACTTGAACAGCAGCACATCGTCGGCCGCGTGCAGCAGCGTGTTGAACTTGTAGTTGATCTCGGCCTGGCCGCCGGTGCCGACCTCGTGGTGACCGCGCTCGAGCTCGAAGCCCGCGTTGGTCAGGTTGGTCGACATCTCGTCGCGCAGATCGACGTAATGGTCGTAGGGGGCCACCGGGAAGTACCCGCCCTTGGGGCGGACCTTGTAGCCGAGGTTCGGGCTGCCGTCCGGGTCGGTCGGCGAACCGGAGTTCCACCAGCCCGACTCGGACTCGACCTCGTAGAAGGTGCCGTTCATCTGCGAGTCGAAGGCCACCGAGTCGAAGATGTAGAACTCGGCCTCGGCACCGAAGAAGCAGGTGTCGGCGATGCCGGTGGAGGCGAGGTAGTCCTCGGCCTTGCGGGCGACGTTACGCGGGTCGCGGCTGTAGGCCTCGCGGGTGAACGGGTCGTGGACGAAGAAGCTGACGTTCATCGTCTTGGCCTTGCGGAACGGATCGATCCGCGCGGTGGCCGGGTCGGGCAGCAGCATCATGTCCGACTCGTCGATCGACTGGAAGCCGCGGACCGACGATCCGTCGAACGCCAGACCGTCCTCGAACACCGACTCGTCGAACGCCGAGGCGGGAATCGAGAAGTGCTGCATCACACCGGGCAGGTCGCAGAAGCGGATGTCGACGTACTCGACACCCGACGACTTGATGCCCTCGAGAAGTTCTTCGTTGCTGCTGTACACCGTGCGGTGACTCCTTCATGTTGTCGGGGTCAGGCCGCGTGAGCGTGACCTGACACGCCTGGTCCGCTTTCGAGAGGCGACAGCGGATCTCAGCCTGAACCGTATGGACGTGACGTTGCCCGTACGTCAAAGCCATGTTTCTCGTGTGTTACGCGGATCTGGCGGTCGGGGCGTCGTACCCAGTGCAACTATTCCGTATCGACCACACGGGGCGAAAGGGATCCCCCTCATTGCCCTCGCGGACCAACCCCGGGCGGGATCGGGCGCGGCGGCCGGGCCCACAATCAGGCCTCTACCATGGGACTCATGCACGACCCGGAGTTCTGTTCCCGCCCCATCACCTCGTCGACGCCACCGGCGGAGGTGATCTGCTGATGGGACGCGCCACCGGATCGTGGTTGTCGGGTCCTCAGTCCAGCCGGCCCGTCGATCTCGAGTACCGCGGTGCCGATCTCGGGCTGCCCGAGGCCGGGCCGGGTTCCCTGGTCGGGGGCTGGCCGCGCACCCTCGCACTGCTCATCGACTGGCTGATCGGCGGTGGACTGGCCCTGCTGTTCGTGAGTTTCGGCTCACCCAACCTCGGCCTGGCGGTCCTCGCGGTCTGGTTCGTCATCGGCGTGGTCTCGGTGACGCTCTTCGGATTCACCCCCGGCCAGTTCGCCGTGGGGATCCGGGTGGCCCGCGTCGATCACGGACCCGACCGGATGGCCGACGAGGTGGCCGGCACCGTGCCGGTCGCGTCGGTCGGGCCGATCCGGGCCCTGGCGCGTCAGGTGCTGATCGTGTTCCTGGTGCCCGCGCTCATGAACGACTACAACGGCCGCGCCCTGCACGACCGCGCCACCGGCACCGCGATGGTGCACACGCGTTGACGCGGGAGGTGCCGGATCGGTGCGCCGATCCGGTCATCTCTCACTGCGGGGCCCGCCGAGGGGTGGGTGAACGCTCAGGCGCCCCGGCGACGCGCGGTGCGCTGCATGCTGCGCACCTTGGCGTTGCCCGGGATCGGCCCCTTGGGCATACCCGGACCCGGCTGGCGGCTGCCGAGCGCCGACAGCCGGCCCTCGAGGGTTTCCATCCGCTTGCGATCGATGTTGCCGGGCAGCTTGTTCAGGTGACGTTCGAGCTTGGACAGCGGCACCTGACCGTCGTCGTTGCCGACCATGATCTCGTAGATCGGGGTGTCACCGACGACGCGGGCCACCTTCTTCTTCTCTTGTCCGAGAAGGGTCTTCACGCGGGCGGGGGAGCCCTCGCCGACCAGGATCACACCCGGCTTGCCGATCACCCGGTGCACGGCGTCGAGGTGTGAGGTGCCGGTGACGGCCTGCTGGACTCGCCACTGGCCGCGCATGTTGGACAGTGCCCATCCGGCCGCGCCGGGCTGGCCCTCGGCCTTGGTGTACACGGTCTTCTGGACGCGTCGTCCGAAGAGCAGGAAGGCGGCGAGGATGCCGAGCACGACGCCCAGCGGGATCAACAACCACGGTGACCCGATCAGCAGGCCGATGACCACGAAGATCGCCACGATCGCCACGAAGAGGCCGACCATGTACGGGATCAGCCGTTTGTCTTCCTTGCGCTGCATCTGGAAGGCCTGCCAGAGCTGCGTGATGCGCTCCTTGCTTGCCTGCCTACGGGCCTTCCTCGCGGCCTTCTTGTCCTCTTTGCTCGCCGCCTGCGCCTTTGCCATGCCCTCCAGGATACGTCCGAACCCGGCGTCACCGACACGTGGTCACGACTCGGGGTGAACAGTCGTCAGCGGGCCAGGCGGGTCATCAGCGACGAGGCCTCCTGGCTGGCCGAACCCTCGGCGGCGAGGTGCGTGAGCGAATCGGAGAGTTCCCGGCCGTGGTGGGCCATCGCCTGCGCGTAGAGCCGTCCGGCCCGGTAGGACGAGCGGACCAGCGGACCGGCCATCACCCCGGCGAACCCGACCTCCTCGGCGAACTCCGAGTGATCGACGAACTCCTCCGGCTTGACCCACCGCTCGACCGGATGATGCCGCGGCGAGGGACGCAGGTACTGGGTGATCGTCAGGATGTCGCAGCCCGCCTCGTGCAGGTCGACGATCGCCGACTGCACCTCCTCGGGGGTCTCGCCCATGCCGAGGATCAGATTGGACTTGGTGACCAGACCGAAGTCACGCGCCTGGGTGAGGACGTCGAGTGACCGCTCGTAGCGGAATGCCGGCCGGATCCGCTTGAAGATCCGCGGCACGGTCTCCAGGTTGTGTGCGAGCACCTCGGGACGGGCGTCGAAGACCTCGGCGAGCAGATCGGGCTTCGCATGGAAATCGGGGATCAGATTCTCCACGCCGGTACCCGGGTTCAGCCGGTGGATCGCTCGGACCGTCTCGGCGTAGAGCCACGCACCCTCGTCCGGCAGGTCGTCGCGCGCGACACCGGTGATCGTCGAATACCGCAGACCCATCGCCTGCACGCTCTCCGCGACGCGGCGCGGTTCGTCACGATCGAGTTCGGCGGGTTTACCCGTGTCGATCTGGCAGAAGTCGCAACGCCGGGTGCACTGCTCGCCGCCGATGAGGAAGGTGGCCTCGCGGTCCTCCCAGCATTCGAAGATGTTGGGGCAGCCCGCTTCCTCGCAGACCGTGTGCAGCCCTTCGCGTTTCACCAGCCCCTTGAGCTCGGTGTACTCCGGGCCCATCGTGGCCCGCGTCTTGATCCAGCTCGGCTTGCGTTCGATCGGGGTCTGCGCGTTGCGGACCTCGAGGCGCAACAGTTTGCGGCCTTCGGGCGGCGCGCCGGGGGAGGTGGACTGGGGGGTATCGGGTGCCACGGTCACTGCTCCGATCCTACGCGCGGCGTACGAGCGTCACCGGCTGCGGCCGATGGCGTGGGCCGGTCGATCGCGTCGATGACCGCGCTGATCACCTCGTCGGTGATCGCGGCGACGGTGACCGGGTGAGGAGATTCACGCGACAGCGAGGTGACCCCGGCGTCGGCGATGCCGCACGGGACGATCGCGTCGAAGGCGCTCAGATCGGGGTCGACGTTGAGGGCGAATCCGTGCAACGCGACACCGCGTGCGACGCGGATGCCGATCTGACCCAGTTTGCGTTCGGGGCTGCGGCCCGGCACCGGCGCGACGTCGGGACCGTCGATCACCCAGACGCCGGAACGTCCCTCGACCCGGGTGGTGGTGACGCCGCGGTCGGCGCAGACCGTCATCAACGCGGCCTCCAGCCGACGCACATACTCGACGACGTCGAGGGGTTCGGCGAGCTTCACGATCGGGTATCCGACGAGTTGTCCGGGACCGTGCCAGGTGATCCGGCCGCCGCGGTCGACGTCGATCACCTCGGCGCCGTTCGTCGGGCGATCGGAGTCCTCCGTGCGCTTGCCCGCGGTGTAGATCGAGGGGTGCTCCAGGACCAGCAGCAGATCGTGATCGAGGGTGCCCGCGGCGCGCTCGGCGGCCAGCCGGTGCTGCAGGTCGTAGGCCTCGCGGTAGCCGAGCACACCCAGGTGACGGACCTCGATCGGCGTCGACGCCGACCGCACCGACGCCCGCCGCGATGCCGGTGTGGGGGAGGTGGTCTGCGCGTGCACATCGGTGCCCAGCGACGTCGCGCGTGCGGCGGTGTCGGTCGGGTGGGTCAAGTCAGTGGCCATTGGCGTAGTCCAGGGCCGCGGCGATCGTCGGATGGGTGAATTCGAAGTCGTGATCGGTCAGCACAGCGGGTGCAACGCGTTGGGAGGCCAGAACCATTTCCTCGATCATCTCGCCACCGACCGCCCGCGCCGCGAACGCCGGGACCGCGAACAGGGTGGGACGGTGTACGGAGGAGCCCAGCGCGTCGACGAAGGTGGCGAAATGCACCGCCGACGGCGCGCACAGGTTGACCGGGCCGCTGATCTGCGACTCGAGCACGAAGGTGATGGCACGCACCTCGTCGAGCAGCGAGATCCACGAAAAGTACTGCCGCCCATTGCCTATCGTGCCGCCCAGCCCCAGCTTGAACAGCGGCCGCAGGCGCGACAGGATGCCGCCGTTGCGGGCGAGGACCGGCGCCGTACGCAACAGCGCCAGCCGGGTGTCGTCGCCGACGTTGTCGACGGCGGCCTTCTCCCAGTCCGTGGTCAACTCGGCGAGGAATCCGGAGCCGGCGCCGTCGGCCTCGGTGACCACCCGATCGCCGGTGTCACCGTAGAAACCGGTGGCGCTGGCGGAGATCAGGGTCGGCACGCCGGCGTCGCGGACGGCCTCGGCGATCACCTGGGTCGGGGTGATCCGGGAGTCGCGGAGCTCCTGTTTGAACCGCCCGCTCCACCGGCCGTTGCCGATCCCGACACCGCCGAGGCTGATCACCGCATCGACGCCGTCGAGGGCTTCGTCCGGCACCCCGAACGACTCCGGGTCCCAGCTGAACTCGCCGGGTTCGGACGCCTCGCGCCGGACCAGTCGCCGGACGGTGTGGCCGGCGGATTCCAGCGCCGGAGCCAGGGCCGAACCGATCAGGCCCGAGGCTCCGGCGAGGGCAATCCGCATCGTGGCCCTAGAGCCCGAGGTCGGCGGCGAACTCGCCGGCCTCGAGTCGCTTCTTGATGGTCGTCAGGAAGCGACCGGCGTCGGCACCGTCGATGAGGCGGTGATCGTAGGTCAGCGGCAGATACGACATCGACCGCACGGCGATCGACTCCGAGCCGTCGGTGGTGATGACGACCGGACGCTTGACGATCGCACCGGTGCCGAGCATCGCCGCCTGCGGCGGGACCAGGATCGGGGTGTCGAACAAGGCGCCCTGGCTGCCGATGTTGGTGATGGTGAACGTGCCGCCGGCCAACTCGTCGGGCTTGAGACCGTTACTGCGGGCACGCGAGGCGATGTCGGCGATGGCGCGGGCCAGCCCGGCGATCGAGAGATCGTCGGCGTTGTGGATCACCGGCGACAGGAGTCCCTGCGGGGTGTCCACGGCGATACCGAGATGCACCTTGTCGTAGTAGGTGATCTCCTTCTTGTCCTCGTCGATGGAGGCGTTGACGTTCGGATGCAGCTTGAGCGACTCGACGACGGCCTTCGCGATGAACGGCAGGAAGGTGAGGTTGACCCCCTCGGACGCCTTGAACGAATCCTTCGCGGCCTTGCGCAGCGTCACGATCTTGGTCATGTCGACCTCGAAGACCTGGGTGAGCTGCGCGCTCGTCTGCAGCGACTCGCGGGTCTTCTTCGCGGTGATCTGCCGAATCCGGTTGATCTTCTGCGTGGTGCCGCGCAGCGCCGCGAGGTCGGGGTTGACCTCCGGGGACGCCTTCGGCGCGGCGGCGGCGGGAGCGGCTGCCGGTGCCGGAGCGGCAGGCGCCTCGGGTTCGGGGGCCGGCGCCTTCTTGGCCTCGGCCGCGGCGAGCACATCCTGCTTGCGGATGCGACCACCGACACCAGTGCCCTTGAGGCTCGACAGGTCGATGTCGTTCTCGGCGGCCAGCTTGCGCACCAGCGGCGTCACATACGGCGTCGACTGCAGATCATTGGAATCATCTGCGGGAGGAGCAGATTCGACCTTGACCGGTTCGGCCTCCGTCTTGGCCGGGGCCGGCGCGGCCTCTTCCTTCGCGGGTTCCGGCTCGGGCTCGGGTTCCGGTTCGGGTTCCGGCTCGGGAGCGGAGGTGGCCGCGGAGGCATCGCCGATCACCGCGAGCTTGCCGCCGACCTCGACGACGTCATCCTCCTGCGCGAAGATCTCCAGCAGCGTGCCGGCCACCGGTGACGGGATCTCGGTGTCGACCTTGTCGGTCGAGACCTCCAGCAGCGGTTCGTCTTCGGCGACCTCGTCGCCGACGGCCTTGAGCCAGTTGGTCACGGTGCCCTCGGTGACCGACTCGCCCAGGGCGGGCATCACCACATCGGTTCCGGAGGCGCCGCTGCCGCCGGTGGCGGCGGGCTTCTCGGCGGGGGCGTCGGCCTCGGTCGACGGTGCTTCGGCAGCTTCTTCGGGTTCGCCGGCGTCGGTGGGCTCGTCGCCCCCGGCCGAATCCTCGGAGCCCGAATCGTCGGAGCCCGAGTCGTCGGAATCGCCCGCGGACTCGCCGGCCTCACCGATCAGCGCCAGTTCGCCGCCGATCTCGACGACGTCGTCCTCCTGGGCGATGATCTTGGTCAGCACGCCCGATGCGGGGGCGGGGATCTCCGTGTCGACCTTGTCGGTGGAGACCTCCAGCAAGGGCTCGTCGGCCTCGACCGTGTCGCCTTCCTCCTTCAGCCACCGGGTGACTGTCCCCTCGGTGACACTCTCACCAAGGGCGGGCATTTGGACGGAGAAGGCCATTGCTGTTGACTCCTGAACTCGACGCGGTGGGTCCGATGATCCGGTGGGCCGACGGTGTGTGCGCCATCGGTCCCGGGCGGCGTCTGGGTGGTCGGCCGCCCTCCGGCTAAACCCTACCCGGCGAGGGTCGGCCAGTCCTGACGTGTCCGAACATTCGGTGCCCGTGTGTTGACCGCCGCCACGGCCGGCCTGTTGTCGCCGCGCCCCGCGGCGACCCCGCCTCAGCCGTTCTCGGCGATGTCCTCGAGGACCCGTGCGATCGTCCGAACCGGTACGCCCGTACCACCCTTGGGGGTGTATCCCCAGGGGCCGCCGGTGTTGAAAGCGGGTCCGGCGATGTCGATGTGGGCCCACTGCACTCCCTCGGGCACGAACTCCTTGAGGAAGAGTCCGGCCGCGAGCATGCCGCCCCAGCGGGCCGGGGTGACGTTGGCGATGTCGGCGACACGGGACTTGAGATCGGCGCGCAGTTCCGCCGGAAGCGGCATCGGCCAGGCGTTCTCGCCGACCTCCTGGGACAGGGTCGCCACGCGATCGCGGAACTCGTCGGTCCCCATCACGCCGGGGGTGCGGGTGCCCAGGGCCACCATCTGCGCCCCGGTCAGGGTGGCGGTGTCGATCAGATAATCGGGGTCGTCCTCGCCGGCGCGGACCATCGCGTCGGCCAGCACCAGCCGGCCCTCGGCGTCGGTGTTGAGGACCTCCACGGTCATGCCGCCGTACTGGGTGAGCACGTCTCCGGGGCGCTGCGCGGTTCCCGACGGCATGTTCTCGGCCATCGGCACCGTCGCGGTCACCGACACCGGCAACTCCAGGCGCGCGGCCAGGATGGTCGCGGCGATCACCGCGGCCGCACCTCCCATGTCGGAGGTCATCTGATCCATGTTGGCGGCCGGTTTGATGGAGATGCCGCCGGTGTCGAAGGTGATGCCCTTGCCGACGAGGGCGACCTTCTTGGCCGACTTCTTGCCGGTGTGGCTGAGACGGACCAGGCGCGGCAGGCGCGACGAGCCCTTGCCGACACCCACGATGCCGCCGTAGCCGCCCTTCTCCAGGGAGTCGAAGTCGAGGATCTCCACCTTGAGGCCGGCCTTCGATCCGAGGGCGCGGGCGCGTTCGGCGAACTCCTCCGGATACAGGTGACTCGGCGGGGTGTTGACGAAGTCGCGGGCGATCGCCACCGAATCGGCCACCGCGAGCGCGTGCGCGAGATCGGCCTTCGCGGTCTTGGACGCGGAATCGACGAGCAGGTCGATGGTGGTGGGCGGCAGCTTCTTCGGTGCCGACTTCTCCGAGCGGAACTCGTCGAAGCGGTACGCGCCGAGGAACAGGCCCTCGGTCGCGGCCTGCAGGTCGGCGGCGGCCAAGGTGGTGGCGACCTGATCGAAACCGTCGAGGGCGCGGGCCACCACGCCGGCGGCCTGACGCACCTTCTCGGGATCGTCGGCCGACGCCTCGTCGCCGAGGCCGACGGCCACGACGACGGAGACCCCGAGTGATTCCGGCGCGGCGATCCGGGTGACCTCGCCGTGCGATCCGGTCGCGCCGAGCGCCGCGAGCCCGGCGCTGATCTGGGCGGCCTGCGCGTCGTCGAGGACGTCGGCGGCCAGCAGCAATGTGGGGGAGTCGTCGGTATCGCCGGCGGCCGACAACAGGCCCACGACGAGTGCCTCGTCCTTCTTGTCGAGCGACGTGGTCAGGGTGATCTGGGGGCCGCGCGTGCGGTCGACGTTCTCGTTCTTGCTCACCCGGTCCACATTGCCACAGCGACGTCGCCCGGGTGGCCCGTCATTCGCGCGTCGGAGGGTTGCGGCCGGGGTCACCGCGTCCTTCTATTCTCGGCACGGTGAGATCTGCGGTGAACTCGCCACGGTCGCGGACGCGATGGGCCCTCGGTATCGGCGTGCTGCTCGTCGTCGCCTGCGTGGCCGCGGTGATCGGGGTGCGGGCGGTGGGCGGTGACGGCGATCCGTTGTCGCGGGCGGTCGGGGGGCTGGTGCCGTCGGCCCGGCCCGCCTTCCCCGCCGTCGACACCGCCGCGCTCGACCCGCGGCGGCGCGCGATCATCGAGGCCGTTCACCGCGAATACGACGCGAACGCGCCCGCGACCACCTTCTCCGAGGGCGTCGACGAACCGTGGTGCGCCGACTTCGTCAGTGCCGTGATGCGCGAATCCGGTGTGCCGCTGCGCAATCCGAACTCCGGTTCCTGGCGTATCCCGGGTGTGGCGACGCTGACGGACTATCTGCGCGATTCCGGCCGCTGGCGTGGCGTGCAGTACCGTCCGCAACCCGGCGACATCGTCGTCTACGACCACCCGAGCCCGTGGGGGCAGCACACCAACATCGTCGTCGCGGTCGACGGCGATCGGGTGAGCACCGTCGGTGGCAATCAGCCGCCGGACGGCATCACCTTGCACACCGCCGATCTGGGCGACGACGAGGGAGTGCAGGGTTTCGGTGTGCCGGCCGCCGGATGAGGGACTCCCGCGCTGACGGACGCTGCGGCGGGTCCGGGTGGACGCGGTAGGTTCTAGGCCATGACTGAGCTTCTGGCCGGACCGATCGCAGACCGTCATCAGGCCCTCGGCGCCTCCTTCGCCGAGTTCGGTGGGTGGGACATGCCGGTGTCGTATTCGGGCACCGTCGCCGAGCACACCGCGGTGCGCGAGGCGGTCGGCATCTTCGATGTCAGTCACCTCGGCAAGGCGCTCGTGGCCGGGCCCGGAGCCGCCGACTTCGTCAACGCCACGCTCACCAACGACCTCGGCAAGATCGGCGTGGGCAAGGCTCAATATACGTTGTGCTGCAACGATTCCGGTGGCGTCGTCGACGATCTGATCGCCTATCTCGTCGGGCCCGACGAGGTTTTCCTGGTGCCGAATGCCGCCAACACCGCGTCGGTGGTGGCGGCGCTGACGGCCGTCGCCCCCGATGGGGTGACGGTGACCGACCAGCACCGCGACTTCGCGGTGTTCGCGGTGCAGGGACCGAAGAGTCCCGAGGTGCTCGCCGCCGTCGGTCTGCCCACCGACATGGAGTACATGGCCTTCGCCGATGCCGGCCTGTCCGCCGGCGACGCCACCTACCCGGTGCGGGTGTGCCGGACCGGGTACACCGGCGAACGCGGCTACGAGATCCTGCCGCGGTGGGACGACGCCGGCGCGGTGTTCGACGCCCTGCTGAGTCAGGTCAGCGCGGCCGGTGGCCTGCCCGCCGGCCTCGGCGCCCGCGACACGTTGCGCACCGAGATGGGGTATGCGCTGCACGGTCACGAACTGTCCGTGGACATCACCCCGATCCAGGCGCGGTGTAGTTGGGCGGTGGGCTGGGACAAACCCGAATTCTTCGGTCGCGCAGCACTATTGGCGGAGAAGGAAGCCGGACCGAAACGCCGGCTCTACGGTCTGCGCGCCACCGGTCGCGGCGTGCCCCGGGCCGGATGTGCGGTGCTCGGCGGACCCGGCGGCGAGGTGATCGGAGAATGCACGTCCGGCACCTTCTCCCCGACCCTGAAACAGGGCATCGCGCTCGCGCTGATCGACACCGCGTCCGGTGTCGGCAAGGGTGCGCAGATCGTCGTCGACGTGCGCGGGCGAGAGCTCCCCGTCGAGGTGCTCATCCCGCCGTTCGTGCCGTCGCACGTGTAGCGTCCGCTCACCGCACGCGACGGGCGGGGGAGAAACACGTTGCCCGGCGGCGGTACCATTGGCCAATGACCTTGCAGTTCACCCGTACCGAGCATCCCCATCCGGTGTCGGAGTCGCAGCGCGCGGACATTCTCGCCGCGCCCGGTTTCGGCAAGTACTTCACCGACAACATGGTGATGGTGGATTACGACGTGGACCGCGGGTGGCACAACGCGAAGGTGACGCCCTACGGTCCGATCGCGCTCGACCCGTCGGCGATGGTGCTGCATTACGGGCAGGAGGTCTTCGAGGGCCTCAAGGCCTACCGGCAGCCCGACGGCTCGATCGCCGCGTTCCGGCCGGAGGCCAACGGCCTGCGTCTGCAGCGGTCGGGAGAACGGCTGGCGATGCCGCCGCTGTCGGTCGAGGACTTCCTCGGCTCACTGCGCGCACTTCTCGACGCCGACAACGAGTGGGTGCCCGCCGCCGGCGGCGAAGAGGCGCTCTACCTCCGCCCGTTCATGTTCGCCTCGCAGGCCGGACTCGGCGTCAACGCGCCGTCGTCGGAATACCGGTACTGCGTCATCGCCTCACCGGCCGGCGCCTACTTCTCCGGCGGCATCCGGCCCGTCAGCGTGTGGCTGTCCACCGAGTACGTCCGCGCGGTGCCCGGCGGCACCGGCTTCGCCAAGTGCGGCGGAAACTACGCCGCGAGCTTCCTCGCCCAGCAGCAGGCCACCGCCAAGGGATGCGATCAGGTCGTGTGGCTCGACGCCATCGAGCGCCGCTTCATCGAGGAGATGGGCGGCATGAACCTGTTCTTCGTGTTCGGTTCCGGTGCCGATGCGCGCCTGGTCACCCCGGAGCTCACCGGATCGCTGCTGCCCGGTATCACCCGGGAATCGCTGCTGACCCTGGCGATCGATGCCGGATTCGCCGTCGAGGAACGCAAGATCTCAACCGAGGAACTGCGCAAGGGCGTGGCCTCCGGAGACATCACCGAGGTGTTCGCCTGCGGCACCGCCGCCGTGATCACCCCCGTCGGCCACGTCAAGAGCGAGACCGACGATTACGCCATCGGCGACGGTCAACCGGGTGAGGTGACCCTCGCACTGCGCGACACCCTCACCGGCATCCAGCGTGGAAAGTTCGCCGACACCCACGGCTGGATGACGGAGCTCTACCGGCGCTGAGCGCAGGGCCCCACCGGCACTGAGCCGGACGTTTCACCCCGGATTTCTCCCTCGCGCGCATTGCGGACGCACATTGTCCGCAATGCGCGCGATGCTGGTGGCAGCATCGCCCCGATCAGAGGAGAACATCATGGGTTTTCTCGCCCCGCCCGTCACCGACGAGCACGACGCCATCGCCCGGTTCCTGGTTCAGCAGATGGGTCAACTGCGGACCAGCGCTCACGGGCTCACCGACGAGCAGTCGCGACGGACACCGGTGCCCAGCGCGCTGTCGATCCTCGGGTTGCTCACCCACATCGCCCAGGGCGTCGAACAATGGATCAACGCCGTCGAGATCGCACCGCAACCACGGACCCGGGACGTGATCGTCTCGGTGTCCGAGCGGATGGGATTGGGTGACGGGTTCTTCGGCGGCGCCGAACTTCCCGAACTGACCCTGGACGAGGTCCTGACGATCTACGACCGGGTTCTCGACTCGGTGCCCGCGCGGGTCGCGGGGATCGACCTGGACACGCGGGTTCCGGTACCCGAGGCGCCGTGGTTCCCCGACGATCTCGACTCATGGAATGCCCGTTGGGTTTTCGACCATCTGATGACCGAGGTCGCGCGGCATGCCGGGCATGCCGACATCATCCGTGAGGCGCTCGACGGTGCGAACTCGTACGAACTGAACGCCCGCGCCGACGCCTGAGGTCGCCGACGGCCGAGGGGCGGGGTGCGGTCAGAGGAGTATGCCGACGAGCGTGACCGCGGTGCCGATCTCGATGACCGCACCGAGCACGTCGCCGGTGATGCCACCCATCCGCCGCGCACAGTGGGCGGAGAACACCCAGGTCACGGCGAGTGCGACGAGCGTGATGACGCCGAGTTGGGTGGCTCCCGTCATCGAAAATCCAGACAGGGAGAATCCCGACATCGAGAATCCCGACGCCTCGGTCGTGCACCCGCCGAGTATCACGCCTGCCCCGACGGCGATGATCGACCAGAGAGCGACTGACACTCGCTGAGTGCCCGCCACCATCGATCCGAAACCGTTCTCATGGGCCGGCGGCAACGACCGGCGGGTGGCGATCACCGCGGCGACCCGCCCCAGGGTGATCGCGAAAGCCAGCTCCCACCAACGGCCTTCGGCGGTGAGTGTGGCGAATCCGACGATCTCGGCGGCGATCACCACGATGAGCGTCACCACCCCGAACGGTCCCACCGAACCCGAGCGCATGACCTCGGCGACCCGCTCCGGCGGTCCGTAGCAGCCGAGGCCGTCGGCGGTGTCGGCCAGACCGTCGACGTGCATCCCTCGGGTCAGCAGGGCCAGTGCGGCCACCACGAGGATTCCGATGAGTGCGGGTGGTGCGTCGGTGTGCGACAGACCCCACGCGAGTGCGCTGACGAGCGCGCCGAGGGCCATGCCGACCACGGGTACTGCGGCCATCACCGCCCGCCCGGTCGCGCGGTCCGGATCGGAGGGTGTCCAACGATGCGGCACCGGCAGCACGGTCAGCCACGAGAAGGCGACGACGACGCCGCGCACGGTGAGCATCGGCGAGTCGCTCAGCTGGTCGGTATCGGCTGCGGCGCAGTCGAATCCGGGCTGGCGTCGCCGGCGTCGGTATCCGGACCCGCGGCGTCGGCGCCGGATACCCCGGCCTCGCCGAACGTCGACATGGAGCGCATGACGTCGACCGCCGAGATCACCGTGGGCAGTGCGGTCAACGCGCCGGTACCCTCGCCGAGTCGCATCGACAACTCCATCAGCGGTTCGAGGTCGAGGTACTCCAACGCGATCGAATGCGCCGGTTCGGCCGACCGGTGTCCGGCCAGCCACCACCGGGTGGCGCCCGGCGCCATCTCGATCGCGATCAGCGCCGCGGCGGTGACCACCACGCCGTCGAGGATCACCGGGGTGCGCCGTTTGGCGGCCTGCGCGAGGAAGCCGGCCATCGCGGCGATGTCGGCACCGCCGACCGCCGCGACCAGAGCCAGGGGATCGCTGCGGTGCCTGCGCCCGCGGCGCATCCCGTCGCGGATCGCGGCCGTCTTGCGCATCCAGCCCTCATCGTCGATGCCGGTGCCGCGGCCGACCACCTCGACCGGCTCGTGCCGGGTCAGCGTGCCGATGATGACCGCCGACGGCGTCGTGTTGCCGATACCCATGTCGCCGGCGATGAGCAGATCCGTGCCGGAGTCGACGAGGTCGTCGGCGATGGCGCGTCCGGCGGCGATCGCGGTCCGCGCCTCGGTGACCGTCAGGGCATCGGTGATACGGAGATCGTTGCTCGAACGGCGCACCTTGTAGGTCGAGACCTCGGGTGCGGTGTCGGCGTCCACCGCCATGTCGACCACGCGCACGTGGGCACCGCATCGGCGGGCGAGGACGTTGACGGCGGCGCCCCCGCCGGCGATGTTGGCGACCATCTGCGCGGTGACCTCCGGCGGGTAGGCCGACACCCCACCGGACCGGGCGACGCCGTGGTCGCCGGCGAACACGACCACCGACGGTGCCTCGATCGCCCGTGGCGGGCACACCCCCTGGCACGCCGAGATCCACACCCCGAGTTCCTCCATGCGGCCCAGCGATCCGACCGGTTTGGTGAGGTCCCGCTGACGGGCCCGGGCCGCCTCGGCGACATCCTCATCGGGCGGGGCGATCGCCGAGAAGACCTCGGCGTCGGTCGGATCGAGCGCTGTCAGTGGAATCGCGGGCGCTGTCAACGGGGTTTCGGGCGCTGTCAACGACGTTTCGGGCGCTGTCAACGACGATTCGGGCGCTGTCGGTGGGGTGGCTGTCGCCGGCACCGGGGCGGGAGCGGACACCGTCGGCGGAACGGCGAGCTCGACGACGCGGCCCGCGACCACCAGCACCACGCGGTCGCAGACCCGGGCCACCGCCTCGTTGAGAGCACCCAACTCGTCCTGGAACAGGCGCCCGGCCGGCGTCGGGGCCACCGGGGACATGCCGACCTCGGAGCTGATGAGCACCAGATCGCCACGATGCGCGGCGATCCCGGCGCACAGGTAGGCGGTCTCGGCCGCCCGGTCCGGGGCAACCGGTGCCGACCAGGCCTGCGTCGCATCCAGCCGAGCGGCGAGCCAGTTGCCGAGGTCGTCGACGAGGGTGGCGCCGTCGGGATTCGCGTGCAGGTGCTCGGCGAGCGAGGTGGTCTCGACGGTGGTGTAGCGCGCGTCGCGGCGGGCGCGGTGCCGTTCGACCCGAGCCGTCCACTCGGCGTCCGAGGTCAGGGTCGGACCCGTGGCGATGTAGCTGACCCGGTCGGCTGCGCGGAGCAGTGACTCGCCAAAGGTCGACTTGCCCGACCGCACGCCGCCCAGGACGAGGGTGCGTGTCCCCGATGTGGCCATCTGAGACCGTCAGACCTCGTCGCCGACGGACACCTGCGGCTTGGGTGCCCGCATCTGACGCAGCTGCATCGCGCGGGTGAACGCATACCAGCCGAGCTTGAGGCCGCCGTCGGTGCTGTCGGGGTAGCGTTCGCGCACCCGCTTGCTGACCAGCCGGCCCAGGATCACGCCGTCGATCGCCATCAGCACGACGAAGGCGACCAGCAGGAAGGTCGAGTACACCGCGATCGACGGCACGAACATGACGACGATCAGCACGATCGCGAAGGGCATGAACAACCCGGCGAAATTGCGCCGGGAATCGACGATGTTGCGGGTGTAGCGGCGCACGTCACCCTTGTCGCGCGGCATCAGATACCGCTCGTCGCCGGCCATCATCTTCTCGCGCTGCTCGAGACGCTGCGCCCGACGGTCGGCGGCCACCGCCTTCTTCTCTTCCTTGCTCATCGAGCTCTTGAGCTCTTTCTTGCGGGCGCGGGCCTCGGCGCGGGTCGTCGGCGGGGGCGCCACCGGTCCGCGTCGACGTCCCTGCGCCTGCTTGCGTGAGGGCGTCGGCCGCCCCTTACCCGGTGTGTACGCGCTGCCCCGCTCGGACTTGGCGAGATCCACCGAACCCGTCGCATCATCGACATCCGACGCCTCGTCGGCACCGGACGCCGGCGCGGAATCGTCCTTCTTCCATGGCAGCTTCACACTTCGAGCGTAGGTGATCCGCGCTGCCGCGATGCGCAGACCTCCCTATACTTGCCGCGCATGGCGGCATGGGCATTCCACATCGGCGGGCGGGGGGCGCGATGCGCATCCTGATCGCACCGGACTCCTTCGGAAACACCCTCACCGCGGTGGCCGCGGCCGACGCCATCGCCCGGGGATGGTCGGCGTCGCGCCCCGACGACGACCTCGTCCACGCACCCCAATCCGACGGTGGCCCCGGCTTCGTCGCGGTGCTCGCCGATCGCTTCGGAACCGTGCACACCGAGACCGTCCCCGGCCCGCTGGGTGCGGCGGTGAGCGCGCAGTGGCTGCTCGATGATCGTGACCCGCAGCGGCCGGTCGCCTACATCGAATGCGCCCAGGCATGCGGCCTGCATCAACTCGGTGGTGCGCCGACCCCCCGCACCGCATTGGCCGCCGACACCGTCGGGGTCGGACAACTCGTCGATGCCGCCTTGACCGCCGGTGCCACCTCGATCGTCGTCGGACTCGGCGGCAGCGCGAGCAGTGACGGCGGACGCGGACTCATCGACGCCCTCGGCGGTCCGGCGCAGGCGAAGGCCCGATGTGCCGACGTCGACATCGTCGCGGCCTCCGACGTGGAGAATCCCTTGCTCGGTCCGAGCGGTGCGGTCGCGGTGTTCGGCCCGCAGAAGGGCGCCGACGCCGACGCCCTGTCGCGACTCGAGGAACGCATGACCCAGTGGAACCGGGTGCTGGCGACCATGGCGGGTCGCGACATCAGCGCGCAGGAGGGTGCCGGCGCCGCCGGTGGGTTGGGTGCCGCGCTCCTGGCGCTGGGCGGTCGGCGGATCTCGGGTGCGTCGGTGGTCGCCGAGGCCACCGACCGTGATGGGGACATGGCGCGAGCCGATCTCCTGATCACCGGGGAAGGGAAGTTCGATTCGCAGACGCTGAAGGGCAAGGTCGTCTCGGCGCTGACCTCCTCGGCACAGGCCGCGGGGGTCCCGACCGTCGTCGTCGCGGGACAGGTGGCGCTGAGCGCCGAGGAGATCGCGGGTGCCGGGATCGCGGCCGCGTACGCCATCGTCGATCATGCCGGTTCGGTGCAGCTCGCGATGGACGATGCCGATCATCAACTCGAGTCGATGGTCACCACGATCGCCGAGGCATGGGATTGAGCTCAGGGCCGCGGTGTTGCCGGTGAACCACTCGCCTCCGGCGGGAATACCGGGCGACAAGGTACCGTTGATGGCGTAAGCGTGTAAACGTGCGTCCCGCGTACGTGCGCGGGGGTGTTCGGACGGACCAGCCCCGAAGGAACCGGCGACCGTGGTGGCCGGCCTCGAGAAATACATGAGAGCAAGTACTTCAGACGGGTACTGACAAGCACTGAGGAGCATCGATGACCGTGCAGAACGAATCCGGCGCCGTGACCGACACGGGGGTCATCCTGACCGACGCCGCCGCCTCGAAGGCCAAGGCACTGCTCGATCAGGAGGGTCGCGACGATCTGTCGCTGCGGATCGCCGTCCAGCCCGGCGGTTGCGCCGGCCTGCGGTACCAACTGTTCTTCGACGACCGCAGCCTCGACGGTGACCTCACCGCCGACTTCGCCGGCGTCACCCTCGCCGTCGACCGGATGAGCGCCCCCTACGTCCAGGGAGCGACCATCGACTTCGTCGACACCATCGAGAAGCAGGGTTTCACCATCGACAACCCGAACGCGACCGGCAGCTGCGCCTGCGGCGACTCCTTCAACTGAGTCCCGCCGACACGAGCGATCACGACCGCATCCCCACCCGACCGGATCGGGTGGGGATGCGGTCGTTTGCGTCGACGGTCCGGTCGGTAGCGTGAAGGGTCGTTGAACGTGGACCGAATGAAGGGCTGATCTGACCCGTGAGCATCTTTGTGTGTGGCTCGATCGCGACCGACCATCTGATGAAGTTTCCCGGCAAGTTCTCCGAGCAACTGCTCGGCGATCACCTCGATCACATCTCGTTGAGCTTCCTCGCCGAGGATCTCGTGGTTCGTCGCGGCGGTGTGGCGGGCAACATCTGCTATGCGATGGGAGAACTCGGTGGCGCACCGGTCCTCATCGGTGCGGTCGGCGCCGACTTCGCCGACTACCGCGAATGGCTCGAGAAGCGCGGCGTCGACTGCCAGGCCGTGCGCGTGTCCGATCAGCATCAGACGGCCCGATTCACCTGCACCACCGATGAGGCCATGGCGCAGCTCGCCTTCTTCTATGCGGGGGCGATGAGTGAGGCCCGCGAGATCGCGCTGGCCGACGTGATCGCGCAGACCGCGACACCCGACCTCGTCCTGATCGGCGCCGACGACCCCGAGGCGATGGTCGCCCACACCGCCGAATGCCGCGACCTGGGCATCCCGTTCGCCGCCGATCCGTCGCAGCAGCTCGCGCGTCTCGACGGCGAGGCCGCCCGCACCCTCATCGACGGCGCGACGTACCTGTTCACCAACGAGTACGAGTGGGGACTGCTGCGCGAGAAGACCGGACTCACCGAGGATCGGGTCGCGGAGATGGTCGGCACCCGCATCACCACCCTCGGCGCCGGCGGCGTCGAGATCATCGAGCGCGACGGCAGTCGCATTCACGTCCCCGTGGTCCCGGAGACCGCCAAGGTCGATCCGACCGGCGTCGGCGACGGCTTCCGCGCGGGCTTCCTCACCGCGGTGAGCAAGGGACTCGGCTTCGAACGCGCCGCGCAACTCGGTTCGATGGTCGCGGTGCTCGTCCTGGAGACGGTGTCCACGCAGGACTGGAACTGGGATCACGACGCGGCCATCGCGCGCATCGAAGGCGCCTACGGGGCTGAGGCGGCCAAAGAAATCGCTGCTGTTTTCTAGAGTCCGCGCCGCCAACACGCCAGGCTTTGGCGTCGGGTCTTCCTCCTCAGCGCATCATTTCGACGGAGCTCAACGCGGCGGCTTCGCCCGCTCTTCGTCGTGCAGACCCGACGCGACTGGCTCGTTGCCGGCGCGGACTCGCGAGGTGGGCCGATTGTGCGTGTCGCTCAAAGGTTTTCGTCGTGGTGAGTCCTCGCAAACCCGCTCACCACGCCCGCGGCGGGTGCCGAACTAGCCAGCGCCCACCCGGCACTCATCTGGACGACCACGCCCGGCGGGCGCGCCACGTCTGCACGACGAAGAGCGAGGAGCGAAGCGACGATGCGATGAGGAGGAAGACGTGGTGCTTTGGCCCGCCGGGCACGCGCCGGCGGAGCCGGCGCCAAATTACAATCTCACCGGGTACGTCCGATCGGTGATGTCGGGGACGAGGGTCTTTTCGACGAAGATCGCGTGCCACACCATGAACATCAGCAGGGTCCAGAGGCGTCGGCTGTTGTCGACGACGCCGTCGCGGTGCTCGTCGAGCATCGCCAGGATGGCGGGCTTGTTGAGCAGGTGCTCGGTCTGTGAGGTGGTGATGGTGTCGCGGGCCCAGTCGTACATCTGGCCACCGGCCAGCCAGTGGCGGATGGGCACGGGGAAGCCGAGTTTCTTGCGGTGCAGCACATGCGGCGGGACGATCTGTTCGAGCGCCTTGCGCAGTGCGTATTTGGTGGTGCCGTGGGAGATCTTCTCGTCGAAGGGCAGTGCCTCGGCGATCTTGAACACCTCGGGGTCGAGGAATGGTACGCGCAGTTCGAGCGAGTTGGCCATGGTCATCTTGTCGGCCTTGACCAGGATGTCGCCGCGCAGCCAGGTGAACAGGTCGATGTGCTGCATCCGGGCGACGGGGTCCCACCCCTGGCTGCGGGCGTAGATGGGTGCCGTGACGTCGGTGTGGGTCCATTCGGGACGGTACTCCTTGAGCACGGCACGCAGGCGCGCGTCGTCGAAGCTGCGGGCGTTGCCGTAGTAGCGGTCCTCGAGGGTCAGTGAACCGCGGTGCAGCAGACTCTTGCCGCGGGTGCCCTCGGGGATCCGGTCGGAGACCCGTCCGGCGAGTCGGCGCAGAGAGCCCGGGAGTTTGTCGAATGTCGCCAGCGACAGTGGTTCCTTGTAGATGGTGTAGCCGCCGAAGAGTTCGTCGGCGCCTTCGCCGGAGAGCACCACCTTGACGTGTTTGCGCGCCTCGGCGGCGACAAAGTACAGGGGCACCAGGGCGGGGTCGGCGACGGGATCGTCGAGGTACCAGACGATCTTGGGGAGGGCGGCGATGAATTCGTTCTCGTCGACGACCTTGACGATGTGGCGTGCGCCGATCGCCTCGGCCGATTCGACGGCGACGTCGACCTCGGAGTAGCCGTCGCGCTCGAATCCGGTGGTGAAGGTGATCAGGTCGGGATTGTGGCGGATCGCTAGGGCCGCGATGGCGGTGGAGTCGATGCCGCCGGACAGGAACGAGCCGACGGTGACGTCGGCGCGCATGTGCTTGGCCACCGAGTCGGCGAGGACGTCGGCGATCTCGTCGTAGCGCTTCTGGCGGTCGGCGTCGGTGAACGGGCGCAAGGTGAACTGCGGTGCGAAGTAGCGGGTGACCGAGGGTGGCTGCCCTGGCCGGAGGGTCGCATGACAGCCGGACTCGAGCCGGCGGATGCCGGCGTGCAGGGTTTCCGGTTCGGGAACGTATTGCAGCACGGTGTAGTGCTCGAGCGCGCGGGGGTCGAGATCGTGGGGGAGGGCGAGCCGGTCGAGGAGTTCGAGGACGCTCTTCTTCTCGCTGCCGAAGGCGGTGCCGCCGGGCCCGGTCGCGAGGAACATGGGTTTGATGCCGAACGGGTCGCGTGCGAGAAACAGGGTGCGGGTCTCGGTGTCCCAGATCGCGAACGCGAACATGCCGCGTAGGCGCCGGACGGCGTCGGGTCCCCAGTAATGGAATGCGGCGACGATGGCCTCGCCGTCACCTTCGGTGTGGAAGACGGCGTGCTCGTCGGCGGCCAGTTCGGCGCGGATCTCGAGGTAGTTGTAGATCTCCCCGTTGAACACGAGGGCGTAGCGCTCGGGATTCTCCGGCGGCCCCCACCGCAGCGGTTGATGGGAGTGCTCGATGTCGATGATCGACAGTCGATTGAACCCGAGGACGAGATCGTCGTCGTGCCAGGTGCCCGGCTCGTCGGGGCCGCGGTGGCGCATGCAGTGCGAGGCCGTTGCGATGAGGTCGACGGCGGTGGCCGCCGAACCGTCGGAGGTCAGCAGACCAAGCAAGCCACACACCAGATACGTCACCCTTTGTCACTCGATAGAACGGTTCCGGGCGCACGGCGTCCCGGCCGCGTCCGAGTATGCCGTATCGCTGCCGGAGGGGCCGGATCGCATGGCCCGGCCGGTGCGCAGAATCCCACGCGAACAGGCCTTCGGAGGTCGGGGTTGCGGAATTCGACGCGCTGATCCACCCCAACCGAAAAAGTTCCCGGGAGTTGGTCTACGCTGCGTAGTACATGGGCGCGGCCACGGTGGAAACCGTGGTGTCCGTGGGCGTTCGGCCGATCGGGCCGAGGGTCGGCGGATGTGGCGCGTCCAGGCAGGTCATGTGGCATGCGACTCGTCCGGCGTCTCGTCGCGACGAGCGAGCAGGAAGGCGTGAAATTGGCACACGGTGGACGGCCCCCGGCCCGACGTGTTTCGTCCGCGTCGCGGACGGTGAAGCGGCTCGGGATCGTCGCGATCCTCGCCGTCGGCGCGCTGTTGATGACGGGATGCAGCGGCGAGGAGATCGTGCGGTTTGGCTGGCCGGTCGGTGTGACCCCCGAGGCCGAGGTGATGCGCAAGCTGTGGACGTGGTCGGTCATCGCCGCGTTGCTGATGGGCATCCTGGTGTGGGCCCTGATCTTCTGGACCATCACCTTCCATCGCCACAAGGACGGTAAGGACGAGTTCCCGCGGCAGACGGCCTACAACGTGCCGCTGGAACTGACCTACACCGCCATTCCCTTCGTCATCATCGCGGTCCTGTTCTACTTCACCGTGATCGTGCAGAACCAGGTCGAGAAGAAGACCGACGATCCGAAGGTCGTCGTCGATGTAACCGCCTTCCAGTGGAATTGGAAGTTCGGTTACCGCGAAGCCGAGTTGGGTGGCCAACGCACCGAGTTCCCCAGTGCGCTGGGCAGTCCGTTTGATCTGCAGCTGCAGGAGAACACCCATCACGGCGAGCCCCTTCCGGGTCCGGCCGGCGGACGTGACGACGACATCCGTAACTACCTGCGGTTCGACAAGATCGAGACGCTCGGTACCTCGACCACGATCCCGGTGCTGGTGCTGCCGACCGATCAGCGTATCCAGTTCGAACTGGCCGCCGCGGACGTCGTGCACTCGTTCTGGGTCCCCGAGTTCCTGTTCAAGCGCGACGTGATGCCCTTCCCCGAGCAGAACCACACCGACAACGTCTTCCAGATCGAGAAGATCGAACGTGAGGGCGCCTTCGTCGGGCGTTGTGCGGAAATGTGCGGCACCTACCACTCGATGATGAACTTCGAGGTCCGCGCGGTCTCGCCGGCCGATTTCGAGCGGTACCTGCGCTACCGCGACACGAATCCGGACGCCACCAACGGTGAAGCGCTGCAGGCGATCTGCCAGCAGCCCGAGTCCGTGGTGACCGTCCCGTTCGACACCCGTCGCAAGAGTAATGGCACCGCCACCGCCACCGGCGACCCGAACAACACCCGTATCCCCGGCTGCACCCCTCAAGGAGCGTGACGTCCAATGAAGGTTGAAGCGAGGCTCTTCGAGCTGCTCACGGCGTTCTTCTTCCTCGCCGCCATCATCTACACGCTGTGCACAGTGTTCACCTCGCGTGGCGTCGAGTGGGTCGGTGTGGTCGCCATGTTCTTCAGTGGTGGTTTGACGCTGATCGCGGGCACGTACTTCCGGTTCGTCGCCCGTCGCGTCGAGATCCGTCCGGAAGACTACGAGGATGCCGAGATCGAGGACGGCGCAGGCGAACTCGGTTTCTTCAGTCCGCACTCGTGGTGGCCGATCCTCATCGCCGGTTCGGCCGCGATGTTTGCGATCGCCTTCGCCACCGGCAACATCTGGCTGGCCATTTTCGCGGCCGCCTGCATCATCGGCAGCGCCTGTGGCCTGGTGTTCGAGTACCACGTCGGCCCGGAAAAGCACTGACCGAGAAGCACTGAAAGCTGCTACATACAGCCGCATTCCCCGCGTGGGGATGCGGCTGTTGTGTTGTCTGGTGCACCCGCCATGAACGTTGAGCGCGTTCCACATCAACGGCGCTCTCACCTGACTTCCAAGACGGCGCTGTCAACGCATTCGAGAGCGCTGTCAACGTCGGACAGAGCGCTGTCAACGTCGGACAGAGCGCTGTCAGTGTCGGGGGTGGGCACTGTCAGCGCGGGGTGATGCTCGATCCGTAGATCTGCAGTGCGCGGTAGAAGACGGTGATCGTGGCCTCGTCGTACGACTCGCCGATTTCGCCGTCGTGCGCGATCACCACGGGCTCATCGGCGGTGAAGGTGAACTCGGGAACCTGCATCTCCCGGTAGGCCTGTGATCGCTGCAGACGTCCGGTCAGTAGACCGTAGACGACGCGCAGGAAGGCGAAGCGGGGCCCGGCGACGAGGAACCGGACATCGAGGAGACCGTCGTCGAGGCGTTCACGGCGGGCCGGTGCGAATCCCGACGACCCGTACATCGAGCTGCCCAGCAGGAAGAGGGTGACGTCGAGGTCCTCGTTGTTGACGCGGATACGTTGTGGGCGGGAATGCCGGAGCACGTGCACGGCGGCGATGACCGAGCCCATCGCCTTGCCGGTGCGGCTCTCGACGCGCTGGCGGGTGCGGACGAAATGCGGATAGGCCCCGATCGACGCGGTGTTGAGAATGACCCGGTCGTCGTTGAGGCGGGCGGCGTCCACGCGGCAGATGCGCCCGTCGCGCATCGCGGCGAGGGTGTCGTCGGCGGTGGGAGTGCCGATGTCGCGGGCGAAGTGGTTGAAGGTTCCCGCGGCGAACACCGCAAGCGGGATGTCGGCTGTCAGCGCCGCGGACGCGGCGGTGGCGACGGTACCGTCGCCACCCACGACAGCCAGGACCTGCGCGGACTCCGCCGCGCGATGGGCGGCCGCGGCGTAATCGTCGACCGTGGAGAGATCGACGATGGTGGCCCTCGGGAGTTCGTCGAGGATGCGGCGGCAGATCTGTTCGCCGGAACCCTGCCCGGAAGATGGGTTCACCAGCACGGTGACGCCGGTGCCGTCGCCGATCGAAGGTCCGTCGACGGTGGTCGGCGCCGGAATCGAGATGCGCCGGCGCACGATCGGTGGGGCGACCTGCGCTCCGGCGGTCGCCACCGCCGCGCCGATGCCGAGTCCGATCGCGACATCACCGGGGTAGTGCGCGCCGGTGGCCACCCGCGACAGTCCGACGAGCCCGGCCAACGCAGACAGGGCCAGACCCGCAACGGGGCTCTCGATGGCGACCCCGGTGGCGAAGGCCGCGGCACTCGCCGAGTGTCCCGAGGGCAGCGAATTCGACCGGGGTATCGACCGTCCTCGTCGTGGGACCGGAACCAGCGACGACGAGGGACGTGGGCGTCGCCGAACACGTTTGGCGAACTGGTTGGTCAACACGCTGGTCACCGCCAGCGAACCCACTCCGCGGACCGCGCCGCGTTGCAGGTTCGGTCGGCCGCTGAGACCCATGGCCACCGCGATCGCGAACCAGAGCTTGCTGTGGTCGGCGGCGTGGGTCAGCGGTGGCATCGTCGCATCGAGCAGCGGACTCGGCGATCCGGCGATCGAGTCGTAGATCGCGGAGTCGAGTGAACCCATGCCGCGGGTGACCTTGCGGATCTGGCGGCTCACCGCGCGGCTCTGCCGGCGACCGAGTGGAATGCGGGGCATGGGTTCACCGTATCGGCAGGTGTGCCGTCGTGGAGGTAGTGGGTGGGGGAGGGGAGGGGCGTGGCGAACGCCGACGAGAAGGTCCCCGCTCAGACGCCCGGATGTACCTGTAGCAGGTGGGCGTCCCAGCGGGGACCTCGGTATTCGATTGTGCGGGCGCGATTCTCGCCCTGGACTAGTCCTCGAGCGGATTGCCGCCCTTGGCCTGGAGTTCGCGCAGGGCCTTGGTCTCGGCGATTTCCTGCTCGTGCTCGTGGGCGATGTTGCGGCTCTGCTGCTCCGGCGGATCGGCCGTCAGGATCGAACCCGTGCCCGGTGCACCGGCGGAACCGAGCTTGTTCATCCGCTTCGGGACCGCGGCGCCCTCGTACGGCAACGGGATCGGGTGACCATGGCTGTCGACCGGGCCGAGCGGCTGATGCAGTTCGATGTACTCGCCCTGCGGCAGGCGCTTGATGATGCCGGTCTCGATGCCGTGGGCCAGCACCGCACGGTCGCTGCGTTGCAACGCCAGTGCCCACCGGTAGGCGATGAAGTAGGCGAGTGGCGGAATGACGATCATGCCGATACGCCCGAACCAGGTGACCGCGTTGACGGAGACATGGAACTTCAACGCGATGATGTCGTTCATACACATCAGCGTGAGCAGGATGTAGAAGGAGAACGCCATCGCTCCGATACCGGTGCGGACCGGGGTGTCACGCGGACGCTGCAACAGATTGTGGTGCGCATCGTCGCCGGTCAGGCGCTTCTCGATCCACGGGTAGGCGAACATCCCGACGAACATGAGCGTGATGACCACGACCGTCCAGAACACCGACGGAATTGTGTAGTGGCCCAGATAGAGTTCCCACGCGGGTATCAGACGTACCAGACCGTCGGTCCACATCATGTAGATGTCGGGCTGTGAACCTGCCGAGACCTGCGCCGGGTTGTACGGGCCGAGAACCCACACCGGATTGATCTGGAAGATACCGGCCATGATCGCCAGGATGCCGGTGACCATCGCGAACATCGCGCCACCCTTGGCGGCGAACACCGGCATGATGCGCACGCCGACGACGTTCTTCTCGGTGCGGCCGGGGCCGGGGAACTGAGTGTGCTTCTGGTACCAGACCAGCGCCAGGTGAGCACCGATCAGCGCCAGGATGATGCCCGGGAACAGCAGGATGTGCAGCACGTACAGGCGCGGGATGATGATCTCGCCGGGGAACTGACCACCGAACAACGCCCAGTGAATCCAGGTGCCCACCAACGGAAGACCGAGCACGATGCCACTCATGGCGGCGCGGACGCCGGTGCCGGAGAGCAGGTCGTCGGGCAGTGAGTAGCCGAAGAATCCCTCGAACATCGCCAGGATCAGCAGCAGGCAGCCGATGATCCAGTTGGCCTCACGGGGCCGACGGAACGCACCGGTGAAGAAGATGCGCGCCATGTGGATGATGATCGACGCGGCGAACAGCAGGGCCGCCCAGTGATGGATCTGCCGGACGAACAGGCCGCCACGCACCTCGAACGAGATGTTCAGCGTCGTCTCGTAGGCGCGCGTCATCATCACGCCCTTGAGGGGTTCGTAGTCGCCCTGGTAGATGACCTCACTCATCGACGGGTCGAAGAACAGGGTCAGGTACACACCCGACAGCAGCAGGATGATGAAGCTGTAGAGCGCGACCTCACCGAGCAGGAACGACCAGTGCGTCGGGAAGACCTTGTTGATCTGGCGACGCATGCCCGCGGCGAGGTGATACCGCGAGTCGACCTCTTCGGCCTGCGTTGCCATGCGGTCGGCGATGGTCATGAGTCACGCTCCCAGAATGCCGGTCCGACGGGTTCGATGTAGTTGCCGCGGTTGATGGCGGCGTTGGCGACCATATAGCCCTGATCATTCACCGTGATCGGCAGCTGCGCCAGCGCCCGGGCCGCGGGTCCGAAGACCGGCTTGGCGGAGTCGAGGGCATTGAACTGCGACTGGTGGCAGGGGCAGAGGATGCGGTTGGTGCGCTGCTCGTAGAGCGACGTCGGGCATCCGAGGTGGCTGCAGACCTTCGTATAGGCGAAGTAATCGCCGTAGTTGAAGCTCTCCTGCCCCTTGCGCTTGATCACGCTGACGGCGTCGGCGGGACGCAGACGGATCAACATGACCGGGTTGCTGACGTAACGCAGACCCCAGATCAGCTTGTGGCGGGACTCTTCGGTCTCACCGAGACCGTCGGACACGCGCCACGGGAAGACGGTCTCCATCGCGCCCGAGTCCAGATCCTCGGGACGCACCAGGGCGACCCGCAGCGGATCACCGACGTCGCGGCGCAGGAACACCGTCTCGTTCGGGTCGGTCTTGGAGTTGTAGATCGGCGACCAGCCGGAGTTCCACAGCGGTGCGTCGTCACGCTTGGCCCACGGATTCTTGATGAACCCGCCGAGCGCGGCGACGGTGCCGGTGAGTGCCAGAGCACCGAAGGCGAAGATGCCGCTGCCGATGATCATCTTGCGACGACCCAGGGTGGAGGTGGTCCCGGTGTCCTTGAGCTCGGCGACGATGGTCGCCTTGTCGACGTCACTGGAACCCGGACCGTCGTGACGGTCCTGCACCGAGATCTCCGACGGCAGGAACTTCTTGGTGATCAGCACCAGGGCGACGCCGATCGCGAGGATCGACAGGCCGAAGGTGATGCCCAGCAACGGCGTGTTGAGGGTGTACCACCAGTAATTCGGCTCGTTGGGCATGACGAACTGCCAGTGGTTGAAGCAGAAGATCACGAAGCAGGCCACGGCCGAGATCCCGGCGATGGTCAGCCAGATGGCGACCTGCCGCTCGGCGCGCTTCTCGACGCCGGTGCCCGGCTCGGGATAGCGCTCGCCGCGGTGGATGATCTCCACCCCGTCGAGGTTGGTGCCGAGCTTGACGAGATCGTCATTGCTCATCTGATCGAGTTCGTCCTTGGTGGGGACGTCCTTGCCGCTGGCGCTCATGCTCGAGATCCCATCCACATCGCGGCGGCGACAATTGCCACGACACCGACAAACCACATCACCATGCCCTCGCTGACCGGGCCGAATCCGCCGATGCCGAAGCCACCCTGCGGCTTGGACTCGGTGACGTACTTGATGAAGCCGATGATGTTCTCCTTCTCCTCCGTCGAGAGTTGGCGGTTGGAGAACTTCGGCATGTTCTGCGGGCCGGTCAGCATGGCCGTGTAGATCTGCTGTTCCTTCACGCCGTCGAGCGGGGGAGCGAACTTACCGCCGGACAACGCACCACCACGACCGGTGAAGTTGTGGCAGGAGGCGCAGTTGAGACGGAACAATTCGCCACCCTGGCCGAGGTTGTCACCACGCAGCGATTCCTGTGCGATGACGCGCACGCCGTTCTCGGTCTTGATCGAACCGTCCGGGTTGTGCTCGTACATCACGGTCGGGCCACCGCCCTGCGACTGCACGAATGCGCCGAGCTGGTCGATCTGCGCGGTGGTGAACTTCGGCGGCTTGCGCAGCGCCTGGGCCTCACCGCGAGCGGCGGGCATACGACCGGAGGACACCTGGAAGTACACGGCGGCGTCACCGACACCGAGCAGCGACGGACCGCGGTCGGGCACGCCCTGCAGGTTCGCGCCGTGGCAGGTCACACACGAGGTCTCGTACAGCTGCTTGCCGGCCGTGATCAGCGCGGCGTTGTCGACGTCGGCGGTGGCAACCTGCGGCTTCGGTGTCAGCAGCGACGCGATCATGCCGGCCATGAACAGGCCGGCGAGCAGCAGGAGCGTGCCGCTGGCACGCCGACGCAGCTTGCGTCGCGATTTCGCCTTGCGTGCCGCGGTCGGCGACGGAGTCGACGACGCGACCGTGTCGACGGCGTCTGCTGCGTCGCTATCCGACGATCGCGGTGGAGATGAACTCATCTTGGTCTCTCTACTAGCGGACGGACTCTGGGCTGTGCGGGGGTCATCCCGCGTGAAGATCGGAGTCTTCTCGACGACCGTCGACTCGGCGGATCATCGGATGAAGTAGATCGTGACGAACAGGGCGATCCACACGATGTCGACGAAGTGCCAGTAATACGACACGACGATCGCCGCGGTTGCCTGCGCGGGGGTGAACTTCGACAACTTGGTGCGGATCAGCAGGAAGATAAAGGCCACCAGACCGCCGATCACGTGGAGTCCGTGGAAGCCGGTCGCCATATAGAAGACGGAGCCGTACGCGCTCGAGGAGAGCGTCGTTCCCTCGTGCACCAGGTGGTAGTACTCGTAGCCCTGGCCGCAGACGAAGAAGGCGCCCATCAGGAAGGTGAGGACATACCAGCGCCGCAGGCCGAAGACGTCGCCACGCTCGGCGGCGAACACGCCCATCTGGCAGGTCACCGACGACAGGATCAGGACGGTGGTCACCGGGATCGCGAGCGCGAGGTTCAACTCGGTCGGTTCCGGCGGCCAGCCCTGCTCCGGATTGGCATTGGCTCGCGCGACGAAATACATCGCGAAGAGGCCAGCGAAGAACATCAGCTCACTGGACAGCCACACGATCGTGCCGACACTCACCATGTTGGGGCGGTTGAGTGAGTGCACGCGCGCGGTGATGGCCGTTCCCGAGGTACCTACAGCGCTAGTCACAGAGTGAAGTATGACGGTTCGTAGTACGCGGTGACCACTTGGGTCCGAGATTGGTCGGAACTTTTTCTCTTCTCGCTGGTCGGGGCATGTCGTCACCGACCCGTCGGCGTGTCCTTGGGGGTGCCCGGGACGTGGTTTGCTCGAGGGATGACCCCCTCATTCGACGACGACGCCGCGAGCGGCCCGCGAGACGTCAACGGGCGTCCGATCGAGCCGACCCGATTGCAGCGCATGGCAACACGATTCGGCCGCCGCGGCCCGGCGCCGGGCCTGCGGATCGACGACGCCGATCTGGTGGTGGTGGCCGTCTCGGTCGACGACGCCGCGTCGAGCTCGGCGGTGCTCGAGGCCTCGGCGTGGCGGCCGGAGGAACAGGCGGTGGTGCGACACCTCGTCGTGCTGCCCCATGACCGCGTGACGCAGGCCGTGGCGCTGGCCGCACAGGACGGCTACGCCCGAACCCGGCCGGACGCAGCCGATCTGGCGACGGTCACCGCCTCCGTCGTCATGCGGTCCGGGTCGGAGATCGTGGTCCTCGCGCGTGCGCAGTTGCTCGACGCGCTGCACCTGTCCCAGGAGCGATCCCGAATGGCGAGTCTCGGTGCGCGACACGGCGGCACGGTGGTCGGTTGGCAGGTGCTGCAACGGCAGTAGGCAATTCGGCAGTAGGTGATTCGGTCGACGGGGTAGGTCGGTCGGTGGGTGTGGTCCGATGGGGATCACCGGTCCGTCGCCGGAGACGCATTCGGGTTGCCGAGCGAGATGCGCTCACCCGCCGCGACCGGCTGAGGGCGTCCGAGCACATGCCATAGAGTGCTTGACGTGAAAAGCGCGCAAACCCACACGTGGCCGCAGATTCTCGGCCGGGTCACCGACGGCATCGATCTGAGCGCCGACGAGGCGGCATGGGCGATGAACGAGATCATGACCGACGGCGCGACCGGAGCACAGATCGCGGCGTTCGGTGTGGGCGTCAAGATGAAAGGCGCCGCGCCCGCGGAGTTGCGGGGGCTGGCCGCGGCGATGCTCGAGCACGCCGTGCCCGTGCACGTGACGCGACCGGCCATCGACGTGGTCGGCACGGGCGGCGATCGCTCCCACACCGTGAACATCTCGACGATGACCGCCATCGTCATCGCCGCAGCCGGGGTCGCGGTGGTCAAACACGGCAACCGCGCGGCGTCGTCGAAGAGTGGTGGTGCCGACGTCCTCGAGGCGCTCGGGGTGACCATCGGACTCGGAGCGGATCAGGTGGCCCGGTGTGTCGACGAGATCGGCATCGGGTTCTGTTTTGCGCCGGTGTTCCATCCGGCCTTCCGATTCACCGGTCCGCCGCGGCGCGAGATCGGCATCCCCACTGTCTTCAATGTGCTCGGGCCGCTCACCAACCCGGCCCGGCCGAGCCGCGGACTCATCGGATGCGCGTTCGCCGATCTCGCCGGTGTCCTCGCGCAGGCGTTCGCCGAACGCGATGCGACGGTGCTCGTGGTGCGTGGCGACGACGGGCTCGACGAACTGACCACGACCACCACGTCCACGGTGTGGCAGGTCGTCGGCGGACGCGTGATCCAACTGACCCTCGATCCGCGGGAGTGGGGAATCGACCTCGTCGAACTGTCGGCACTGCAGGGCGGCGACGCCACCGTCAACGCCGGCATCGCCCGCGAATTGTTCGCCGGTGAGCACGGACCGGTCCGCGACGCCGTCCTGCTGAACGCGGCGGGCGCGATCGTGTCGGCGGAGATGACCGAACCCTTCGACGATGCCGGGCTGCGGGCCGCGATGGCGCAGGCGATCGCGCGGGCGGCCCAGACGATCGATTCGGGTGCGGCGGCCGCGCTGCTGGATCGCTGGGCCACGCTGTCCGGCGAACTCGCGGAGAAGTAGTAGGGCGAGCCGGGGTCGGTGGGCTCACGCGCACCCGGAGACGTTCACTCCTCGCCGATGGAGAACCCGCCCTCGACCTCGGAACTGGAGTAACTGCGGAACGCGATGTGGGTGGCGGTGTGGGTGACCCCCGGCAGCCGATTGATCCGTCCCGTCACCACGTCGGCGATCTCGGCGTGGTCGCGCACCTTGATCTTGGCGATCAGATCCACATCGCCCGCGCACGAGTACACTTCGGCGACTCCGGCGATGTCCGCGACGGCCTGCGCCGTCTCCGGGATCTGATGGACATCGGCGTGGATCAGGACGATGGCGGTGATCATGGGATCAGCCTAGTGTTCCGGCCGGTCACTGTTTCCGCCCATCAGCATTTCTGGGGACCCGTCAGTGCTCCGGGGTCCATCGGTGTTCGGGTCCATCGGTGTTCGGGAGCGCCGGGCCGGTGGTGCCGGGATGGCGCCGGACGTCGGGGACGCCGTCCGGCGTACCGGCGGGGCCGGTACCGGGGTCCGGGCGGGCACGGGACGCGACCGCCGACGGCCACCGGATTCCGCGGCATGCCGGGCACACGCCGCCCACCTCGTGCGGCCCTGGGCGGAACCGGCGGGTAGCCACAGCGGCTCACTGGTGGTGACGATGCGCGCCCCCGGTTCGCTGATCCACCGGTAGAGCAGGGCGGCCTCCTCGGGCGAGGCCCCCGTCAGCGGACCGTCGGCGGGGATGACCGTCTCCGCCGACGCGGTCAGCACGTCGATCACCGGCATCGGGGCCACCCCGCGTCGGGCGATGCCGGCCGACGCGAGTCGACCGTGCCGGATCACCGCCAGCTCCCACCCGCGGGCATCGTCGGGTCGGGCGACGACGATCTCGGCGACGCGACACAGCGACGCCAGGCGTTGGGTGCGCGCCAGCACCTCGATGGTCGCGGCGACCCGATCACGGTGCCGCGCGGCGGTCTCGAACATCTGGGCGTCGGTGAGCCGGTCGAGTTCGGCCACCATCGAATCCAGCAAGGCCACGGTGCGGCCGGTCATCAGGTCGTGTGTGGCCTGCACCCGGGGCAGGTAGTCCGGCAGGGTCAGGGGGCCCTCGGATGCCGCCGCACACCCGCCGATGAGGTCGCCACCGTCGGCGGCGGTTCGGCACCAGTGATGGCCGGCGGACGCGGGCAGCCGCGTCCGACAGGTGCGCAGGCCCGATGCCCGGGACATCAGATCGGCGATCTCGGATGCGCGGGTGCGGTTGGGGATCGGACCGACCGCATCGTCGGTGGCGGTGCGGCTGATCTGTAACCGCGGAAAGCGCTCCGCCGTCAGCGTGATCCACCAGCCGCGGTGCGGCTGCGTCGAGCGCCGGTTGTAGGCCGGCGTGTGGGCGGCGATGAGCCGCAACTCTCGCACCCCCGCCTCGAGCGCGTGGGCGCACTCGACGTGATCGACCCGGGTGGCCAACGAGACCATCTCGCCGATCCGGGCCCGCGGGTCCGAACCGGTGAAGTACGACATCACCCGCCGGCGCAGATCGGTCGCGGTCCCGACATAGAGGACCTCGTCAGAGGGTCCGCGAAACAGGTACACCCCGGGTCGGGCGGGGAGGGCGTCGGCCAGATGCCGTTTGGCCCGCAGCCGGGGGTTCCCGCGCGGCAGGTAGGCCGTCAGGTCGCCGTAGGTTCGCACGCCCTGATTCCCGATTCGCTCGAGGAGGTGATGGAGCACCTCCACGGTGGCGCGCGCGTCGTCGAGTGCCCGGTGTGTGGGCCGGACCGACACGTCGAACAACTCCGCCAGCGCACCCAGCCCCACCGTCGGTGCCTCGTCGCGGGTGAGGACGCGACGTGCCAGTCGGACGGTGCACAGGCTGGTGACGAACGGCCACTCCCGCCCGAGGCGGGTGGCGTTGTGCCGGAGGAAGCCGGTGTCGAAGCGCGCGTTGTGCGCGACCAGGAGGCACCCGCGGGCGAATTCGATGAAGGACGACAGCACCTCGGGGATACGCGGGGCGTCGTAGACCATCGCCTCGGTGATCCCGGTCAGCGCGACGATCTTGGGTGGGATCGACCGCTCGGGATCGACCAGGGTGGCGAACTCCCCGATCACCTCACCGCCGCGGACCTTGACCGCGCCGATCTCGGTGATCGCGTCGCGGGCGGGATCACCGCCGGTCGTCTCGAGGTCCACGACCACGAACGTCGTGTCGAACAAGGACTCCTCGCCGAAGGTCGGGTCGGCGGCCACATCATCACCACCGCGGCCGGCCGCGGTCATCAGGTCGGCGAAGGACAACTGAACGGGATCTCCCACCACGGCGCGAACACTAGTTCGCACCACCGACAAGGACTCCTCTCCACGGGCCGACGTCGTCGTCGATCGCGGCATCGGCGAAAACTGTCGGTGGTCATCTCTAGCGTGTGTTCCCGATGGCGGATCGCACGGCGCAACGGCGTCACGCGAGACGTGGCCCCCGAGACATGACCCCCGAGGCATGACTCGGGGTGTCCGCGTGGGGAATCCGGCGTCGACACGGCCAGAGACCGCAAATGAGATGGAGATCACAGATGTACATCGACTGCAGTAGTTGTCCAGGTCGCCGCACCGCGTGTGACGGCTGCATGATGAACGTCCTCATCACCCCTGCGACCAGCGACGACGGGTCGGTTCTGGTGGCGGTGAACGGGGGCGGCGGGCACGCGATCGCCGACGCCGAGATCGGTTCGGCCATCGATGTGTTCATGGCTGCTTCGATGGCGAGCACCGAGGCTGCACGATCGGCAAGGGCGGGCATCGGCCCAGCGTGTGGGCCTGATTCGCGGCCGGGGTTGACGATTCTGCGCGCGGGGTGAATTTCCGGGCGGCAAGGGCACTTTGTCCCCTAGTGGACAGACACGCATCCGATTTCGTAACCTTTCCGAGACCTTCGCGGAGCGTCCTACTTCAACAGAAGTGGTCTGCGGAGATCACCGCTCAATCGCCCGACGGGCGAACCGGGGAACCACACGTTTTCGGAGCAATCCGGATTGGGGTGAATCGCGCCCTGGGCACGGCTGTGCCCGGGTGTGTAGGGCCATTCTCTCGGCCCGAACCCGACAGCTAACTCGGTAGGCGGTCAGGGGAGAACAAAAGGAGAACCTCTTTCGTGGCCAAACATCGTTTGGAACAGCCGAATCGCGGAGGCGTCGCCAAGAAGGCGATGATCGCGGGCTCGTTGACCGTCGGCTCGCTTGCTGTCGCCGCCGGTCCGGCCCTGGCCGCACCGGCTCCGGCGCCCAGCGCCACCATCGAGATCCCGAACCTGGGGAAGTTCACGCTGCCCGGCGTCGACCAGAACCAGGTTCCCAGCCAGTTCCGGCCCGGCGGCGGCGGAATCATCACCCCGCAGCTGACCGCGGGACAGAAGGCTGTCCAGGCCGCGGAAACCAAGATCGGTGCCCCGTACAGCTACGGCGCAGCCGGACCCAACGCCTTTGACTGCTCGGGTCTCGTCTACTGGTCCTACCAGCAGGCCGGGAAGACCCTCCCGCGTGACAGCTACGGCCAGCTCGGCGGTGGCCGTGCGGTGAACTACGCCGACGCCCAGCCCGGTGACGTCCTCATCTTCAACGGTGGCGGACACGCGGGTCTCTACATCGGCAACGGCCAGTTCATCCACGCCTCGACCTACGGCGTGCCGGTGCAGAAGGCATCGGTCAAGGAGTGGTCGCTGGTGGGAGTTCGGCGGTACTGAGTCCACGTACCGGTTGGACGTGTGAACATGTATCGGGCGGATCGCGCACAGCGCGATTCGCCCGAGCCTGTCGTCGGCGGGGGATGACGTCCACCTATCGGGATGTGGCCGAGCGACGGGGTAGCAAGGGAGTGTGGTGACAACCGTGAGAGCGGGATCGACGAGCGGCGTGATGGGATCGGCCCGATGGGTCCTCACGACCGTCCTCGCGGCGGTCGTGATCGCCATGGCGCAGCTCGGTGGGTTGGTCGGTGTGCCGGAGGCCGCCGCGCAACCGCAGACCGCCGATCAGTTGCTGACCCGGTACCGGGCGCTGAGCCAGGAGGCCGAGAAGTCGGCCGAGGCCATGCACAACGCACAGATCGAGTACGACAAGCAGCGACGCATCGTCGTGCAGTCCCGCCAGGCCGCCGCAGCAGCCCAGACGACCTTGGATCGGTCCGAGGCGACGTTGTCGTCGGTGCAGCAGCGCTTCGACTCGCTGATCCGGGTCAGTTATATGGGTGGCCGCTCCAATCGCCTCTACGCGGTGCTGACCAGCGATTCGCCGCAGTCCCTGCTCGATCAGATGTCGGGGCTGGAAATGGTCTCCAGGCAGACCGCGGCCCAACTCGCGACTCTGAAGAAGACCCGGGCGCAGACGGTGTCGGCCCGCGACGAGGCCAACGCCACCGCGGCGACGGCCACCCAGGCCGTCACCGAGGCCGAGCGGGTCCGTGGTGACCTGCAGAAGCGTCAGGCCGAACTGCAGTTGCAGGCGGCGCAGATCCGGGTCATCTATCAGTCGATGACCGGCAAGCAACTCGCCGCGTTGGCCGGCCCCCGATTCGACTTCGACCCGGCCGCGATCCCGCGGGGCACCTCCCCGGCGCTGGTGGCCGTACAGGCCGCGCTGACGCGTATCGGTGATCCGTATGTGTGGGGTGCGACCGGTCCCAACTCGTTCGACTGTTCGGGACTGATGGTCTGGGCGTACAAGCAGGCCGGCAAGACGCTGCCGCGTTCCAGTGAGGCGCAGATGGCCTCGGGGACGGCGGTGGCGCGGCAGGATCTGCAGCCCGGCGACCTCATCATCTATTACTCCGATGCCCACCACGTCGGGATGTACGTGGGCGACGGTTACGTGATTCACGCCTCGACCTTCGGGGTTCCGGTGAAGGTCGTGCCGATCGACGACGCCGGGCCGTTCAACGCCGGTCGTCGGTACTGAGCAGTTCCGAGGTGACCCGTCGCCGCGCCGATCGTCGTCGCGGAACGATCCGCCATCCCGCGTTGCCGTGCGTGATCGTCATCATCGTTGTCGCACTGGGGTTGTCGGCGTGCGGGGGCGAATCGTCGACCACGTCGCCGTCGAGTCCGGGAGCATCGCCGACGACGTCGGAGACCACGACGAACATCTATCTGGAACAGCGAACCGCCGGCGTGCGGGACATGCTCACCTCGCTGTCACGCGTCCTGACCGACGGCACCCCCGCCGATCTCGATGCGCTCGTCGACCCCTCGGCGACGGCCGCGTTCCGCGCCGGCCTGCACACCGTGCAGGCCAACCTCTCGGCGGCGGTGTTCCGCGCCGACCCGGCTCGTGTACCCCGCGGAACCCGGTTGGTGCTCAGGGACTTTCGATACGAGCCGGCACCCACCGAGGAAGCCGAGACGCAGGTGGGCGCCGATGTCCGGCAACGGCTCGACGAGCAGGGGAGTTCCGACGACTGGGTGGCCCCGGTGGAGATCCACAGTGCGCTCGGCGGTGCGGCGAATCCCGGGATCGACGAGGAGCCGGTGGTCGTCACCACCCAGCTCGTCGTCGCGCGCTACGGCGATGACTGGAAGGTGGTCGGCGACGCCACTCTGGTCGGCGAGCCCGCACCAACGGCCCAGCTGTGGAACGTGCCGGGGCTGGCGGCGTCCGACGTTCCCACACTCGGCGGCACCTCGGTGATCGGCTCCTACCCGGACACCGGCACCCTCATCGAGCGGATCGGCCGGTCGCTGCCGGGTGCGGTGCGCGCGGTGACCGCCTGGTGGGGACCGCGCTGGCCACGCCGCGCGGTGGTCGTCGCCACCGCCACCGACGACGAGTTCCGGACGTTGGCCGGTACCGCCTCGGACACCGGTGCCGCAGCGGCCACCATCTATGCACATCTCGATCTGTCCGCGGCCAGTGCCACCGGACAGCGGATCGTCCTCACCCCCGAGGTTGCCGACCTCCCCGATCCGGCGCTGGAGGTGGTGCTGCGCCACGAACTCACCCACGTCGCGACGCGGGCGCAGACCGCCCCCACCGCCCCGATGTGGATCACCGAAGGCGTCCCGGAGTACGTGGGGCGCAAGGGAACCTACACGCGCCTCGAAGACGCCGCCCCCGACCTCGCGGCCGCGGTACGGTCCGGCCGGACACCGGCCGGTCTGCCCGCCGATGAGCAGTTCGCGGTGGACAGCGACGCCTCACGCCTCGCGTATCAAACCGCGTGGTCGATGGCGGCGTTTGTCGCCGGCCGCTTCGGCGAGGAGAAACTCAGGTCGCTCTACGTCGGCGTCGCCGCGAGCGGGGAACAGGCCCGCCAGGATGCGGCGATCGCGGCGACACTGGGGATTCCGCGCGACACACTGGTCGGGCAGTGGCGCGCGTGGCTGACCCGTGAACTCCGGTGACCATCGTGATCTGATCACCGTATGGTGAGGTGGTGACGCACCGAACCCTGTTGGTGACCAATGACTTCCCGCCCCGTCAGGGGGGTATCCAGTCGTATCTGCAGAATCTCGTGGATCGGCTCGATCCGGAGAACGTGGTGGTGTATGCACCGCGGTGGCGGGGGAACAGTCACGTCGACTTCGACGCGTCGGTGCCGTATCGGGTGTACCGGCATCCCACCACCCTGATGTTGCCGACGCCGTTCGTGGCCCGTCGGGCGGCGAAGATCATTCGGGAGGAAGGGATCTCGACGGTGTGGTTCGGGGCCGCCGCGCCGCTCGCGATGCTCGCCGGACATCTTCGCAAGGCCGGGGCGAGCCGGGTGATCGCCTGCACACACGGCCACGAGGTCGGCTGGTCGATGCTGCCCGGAGCGCGAAGTGTATTGCGGTACATCGGGACTCACACCGACACCGTCACCTTCGTCAGTCGCTACACGCGTGGACGTTTCGCGTCGGCGTTCGGTCCGCAGGCCTGCCTGGAGTACCTCCCACCCGGTGTGGACATCGAGCGGTTCGCGCCGGATGCGGCGGCGCGGCAACGGATTCGGAGCGAGCTGGGTCTCGGTGACCGTCGCACCGTGCTCTGCCTGTCGCGTCTGGTACCCCGCAAGGGGCAGGACGTGCTGATCCGGGCGTTACCGCTGATCCGGTCGGAGATCGACGACGCGGTCCTCGTCATCGTCGGTGGTGGACCCTACGCCGATCGACTGCACGAGATCGCCCGCGAGGAGGGGGTGGCCGAGCATGTGATCTTCACCGGGTCGGTTCCCGCCGCCGATCTCGCCGCCTACCACACGATCGCCGACGTCTTCGCGATGCCGTCGAGGACCCGCGCCGGCGGACTCGACGTGGAGGGGTTGGGCATCGTCTACCTCGAGGCGTCGGCCACCGGAGTGCCCGTGGTCGCGGGGCTCTCCGGCGGCGCACCGGAAACCGTCCGGGAAGGCGTCACCGGCACCGTCGTCGACGGCACCGATGTGGCCGGTGTGGCGCTCGCGCTCATCGGTATCCTCTCCGATCCGGTTGCCGCTGCCGAGATGGGCAGGCAGGGAAGGATTTTCGTCGAAGAGAATTGGCAGTGGTCACAGCTGGCGGCGCGGTTGCGTCAACTCCTGTGACCTCGCCGGTGCACCACCGGGGTGCTACCGCTTGGTGTACAACGACTCGATGTCGTCGGAGAACTTGTCGACGACGACGTTGCGCTTGACCTTCAGCGTCGGCGTCATCTCGCCGGTCTCCTCGCTGAAGTCCTCGGGCAGAATCCGGAACTTCTTGATGGCCTCGGCGTGACTGACGGTCTTGTTGGCCTCGTCGATGGCGGCCTGGATGGCGGCACGCAGATCCGGGTCGTCGGACAGGTCGGACACACTCGCGTCGGCGGGCTTGTTGTTGCGTTCCTTCCATCCGGGGAAGGCCTCCGGATCGATGGTGATCAGGGCGGCGATGAACGGCTTGGCGTCCCCGACGACGACGGCCTGGGAGATCAGTGCGTCGGCGCGCATCACGTCCTCGAGCCCGGCCGGTGACACGTTCTTGCCGCCGGCGGTGACGATGAGTTCCTTCTTGCGGCCGGTGATCCGGAGGAATCCGTGTTCATCGAGCGAGCCGAGGTCGCCGGTGTGGAACCAGCCGTCCTCGACGGCGGCGGCGGTGGCCTCGGGATTACGCCAGTACTCGGCGAAGACGACGTCGCCGCGGAGCATGATCTCGCCGTCCTCGGCGATCCGGACGGAGTTGCCCGCCAACGGTTTCCCGACGGTGCCCACCTTGACCGCCCCGGGCGTGTTGACGGTGACCGCGGCGGTCGTCTCGGTCAGGCCGTAGCCCTCGTACACCGGGATGCCCACGCCACTGAAGAAGTAGCCGAGTCGCGCGCCGAGCGGTCCGCCGCCGGAGATGGCGAGCTCACACTGGCCGCCGAGGGCGGCGCGCAGCTTGGCGTAGACGAGTTTGTCGAAGACGGCATGCTTGGCGCGCAACAGGATTCCGACGTTCCCGCGTTCGGAGGCGGCGGCGAAGGCGACGGCGGTGTCGGCGGCGAGATCGAAGATCTTGCCCTTGCCGCCGTCGTGGGCGCCCTGACGGGCGGAGTTGTAGACCTTCTCGAAGACGCGGGGCACCGACAGGATCAGCGAGGGGCGGAAGGCCGCGAACTCCGGGACCAGCGCGGAGACGTCGTGGGTGAAACCGACCTCGACGCCGGCCTCCAGGGCGACCAGGGTGATGGCGTGCGCGAGCACGTGCGCCAGGGGCAGGAACATCAGCAGGCGCTTGCCGTCGCCGAGCAGCGTCGACAGGTCCCCTTCGAGGACCCCGCGGACCTCGGAGAGCATGTTCGCGTGGGTGAGTTCGCATCCCTTGGGGCGGCCGGTGGTGCCGGAGGTGTAGATCAGCGTCGCCGGGGTGGTGGCACCGACCGAGGCCCGTCGTTTGACGATCTCCTCGTCGTCGATGTCGGCGCCGGCGGTTCGGAGGTACTCGATGGCACCGGTCCCGTCGGCGACGTCGATCTGGAGTGCCCGGACCTGCTGCGGGACCCCGGTGACCTGATCGAACTGCACGCGATGCTCGGCGTCCTCGAGGATGATCGTGGTCGCCCCGGAATCCTGCAGGATCCACTCGATCTGACCGGCCGACGACGAGTCGTAGATCGGCACGGTGATCGCGCCGGCCGACCAGATGGCGAAGTCGAGGAGGATCCAGTCCAGGCGGGTCCGGCACAGCAGCGCGACCCGATCACCGGGATTGACGCCGACGGCGGCGAGACCCTTGGCCAGTTCGGTGATGCGCCGGGCCACGTCGTCGGCCCGCACCGGCTCCCACTGCCCGCCGCGCTTCTCGCGGAACACCGTCTTGGCCGGATTGCGCTCGGCGATACCGAAAATGATCGAGGTGGCGTTCTCGTCAGTCCCGATGGTGAATGAGGCGGGAACGCTGTACTCGCTCATGTGTGGACCCTTTCCGCATCGAAATCATGGGTTACTCCATGTTAACCAACGCGCTCACCGCGTTCGCCGGGCACGTCCCGGGGACCGGTGCCCTACCGATGCCGAGGCCGAGTATGTGAAGCTAAGACCGTGACGAGCATTCAGGTGGCGGACGACACCTTTGTCGCCGCGGCGCCGGAGCTGGTGGCCGGGGTGGTCGGGGATCGGGGCAGATGGCGGCGCTGGTGGCCGGATCTGCGTCTGGAGGTCGTCGAGGACCGTGGGCCCGCCGGCGTGCGGTGGCGGGTGTCCGGGCCGTTGTCGGGGACGATGGAGATCTGGTGTGAGCCGGTGCTCGACGGATTCGTGCTGCATTACTTTCTGCACGCCGAACCGACCGCCGCGCTGCCCACCGACGACCCGGCACGGATGCGCGCGGTGGCCGAGCTCAATCGGCGACGCCGGGTCGCGGGCAAGGTGATGGCGTTCGAGGTCAAGGCCGACCTCGAGGGGCTCCGCGGCGCGGGTGAACCGGCCGTCGACGCCGTGCAGGCTGGTCACTGATGGCCGACCACACCGAGCGGTCGGTGATCGTCAACGCCGATGCCGCCGACGTCATGGCGGTGATCGCGGATTTCGAGAACTATCCGCGATGGGTGAGTGCGGCCCGTGAGGTCGAGGTGACCGAACGTGATGGCGCCGGCCGTCCGCGGCAGGTGCGGTTCGTCCTCGATGCCGGTGTACTGCAGGACACCTACGAATTGCGCTACGAGTGGGACGACGACAACTCCGGGGTGTCGTGGAGACTGGTGTCCAGTGACCTCCAGCGTGATCAGCGGGGCCGCTACGAGGTCACCCAGCAGGTGCCTGGGTCGACGAAGGTGACCTACACCCTGATGGTCGACCTGGTGGTGCCGATGATCGGCCAGCTCAAACGGCGTGCGGAGAAGGCCATCACCGACACCGCGCTCAACGACCTGAAGAAGAGGGTCGAAGGCTGATCGATCTCACCCCCATCCACCTGGTGCTGGGTCCGGGCGGCTCCGGGATCTCGGTCGTCGCGGCAGCCGGAGCCATGCGTCGTGACCGCGGCACCCGACGCCGGTCTCCGACGCCGCTGACCCCACCGGACCGGCACACACTGCTGATCACGGTCGATCGATTGTCGGCGACGCCGGATCTTCTCGGCGTCTTCCGGGTGTCCGGTGAACCGGTCGCGGTCGCGTCCGGACTGCATCTGCTGACGCTGGACCGGCTGGATCTGCTGGAACACACATGGACGGCCTTCGGGTCGCTGCTGGGTATGAGCGTGCGCGAATCCAAGGTGGCACTGCCCATCGTGAGCACCATCGCCGGTATCGACGCGGCCGAGCTCGCATCGCTTCCCGGCGTCGAGGAGTTCTTGTTGCTCAAGCGGATTCGCGATGAGGCGACGAGCGGCGACTGGCAGCGTGTGGTGGTGGACCTGTCGGGTACGGGTGATCCGTTCGCGGTGCTGCGCGCGCCCGCGGTGCTCGGTCAGGCGCTCGAACGCCTCTGGCCCCGGCACCGGCGGCTGGCCGCGGCCGCGGAGAAGCCGCTCTGGGCGCAACTGACCGCGGCGATCGACGCGATCGCCCGCGACTGTGACGACATCACCGAGCTGCTGGCCGACGCCGACGTGGTGGCCGCCCACCTCGTCGTCTCGGCCGATCATCGCGGCGGACGGGTGCTGTCCCGCCACCTCGCCGTCGCCGACGTGATGGGGTTGCCGGTGCGTTCGGTCGTCGTCAACGAGGGCGTGTGCGCGGGGCCGGCGGCGGTGGTGACCCCCGAGGATCCGCAGCTGTCGCTGGTGACGGTGGCCGCGGCGGACGCGCCGGTGGACCGGCCGGCACGACTGCGCAGACTTGCTGTGGCACTGGCGAAACCGACAGGCCAGGCACGCGGGAGCGCGGACCCGACGGTCGTCACGATCTCGGGTGCCGGGGTGGATTCGGTGTTCGAGATGGCCTGGTCGCAACGGCTGCCGGACCCGCAGCGCTTCGACCTCGGGCGCAGCGGCGACGACCTGTTGGTCACCGTCGACGGGTTCCGGTACGGCGTTCGTCTGCCGTCGGTCCTGCGGCGCTGCGTCGTCCGAACCGCCCGGTGGGACGGGACGCACGTGCGGGTGCAGTTCACTCCCGACCCCGCCGTCTGGCCCCGCGATCGCGGGTCCTGAGCGGTCCCTTCGCTTCAGCGCCCCGCTGATGCAGGGGGGTGGGTTCACCGGGTACCGTGCCATTGCACGATCCGCCACCACCGGACACGATCCGCCACTGCACGAACATTGACGGCCGAGGCTGCCACCCCTTTGCCTCGCCGAGATGGAGCACACATGGGAACCGACGACAGCGGGCACACCGGCAACGGTGCGCCCGGGTCCCCCTCGGGTTCGCATCAGTCGGGTTCGTATCAGTCGGGTTCGCGCCGCCACGAGACGGTGGGCGATCCGCTGCGCGATCTGCTGTTGGCGCTGGCCGCCCAGATCGACACCGTGGCGTCGTGGTTCGGCACGGGCAACGCCGGTGCGCGCACCGCCGCGGCAGGTTCGGGGTCGGCAGGTTCGGTCCCCGGCATGGATTCTTTTGTGCGCGAAGGCTTCGGTGCCGACGCCATCGGCGAGATCGGTTCGCTGATCCGGGAGATCAGTGATCTGTTGGCCCGGCTGATCGCGGCCCTCATCACGGTGCTCGAGGCCGTCGTGGAGGCGCTGCGCAGCGTTCCGCCCGAGAACGCGCCGCCGCCGCGTCACTACCAGCCGATCACCGTGCAACTCGATGTTCCGCCGTCGCGCCCGGGTCCGGGTTCGCGTCCCGGTCCGGGTGCGGCCGACAGTTCTCGCGTCGATCCGTGGCCGCGGCCGGCCCCGGGGACGCCGGAAGGTGAGATGTGATGAGTGAGCTCACGATCGGAATCGACATCGGCGGCACCAGTGTTCGCGCCGCGGTCGTCGACGACGCCGGGGTCATGCTCGACACGCTGCGCGCGGCGACACCGCCGACGGCCCTCGCCCTCGAACACTGCCTGGACCGGCTGGTCGGTGAACTCACCTCGCGGTGGTCGGCCGGTGCCGTGGGGATGGCGATCGCCGGATTCCTCACGCCCGACCGGCAGATCGTGCGTTTCGCCCCGCACCTGCCGTGGCGGGAGGCGGCGGTGGCGCAGGAGATGACCGCCCGGATCGGGATTGCGGTGTTCACCGAACACGATGCGAACTCCGCCGCGGTCGCCGAACAACGATTCGGCGCCGCCGCACGCGGCCACAATGCCCTGGTGCTCGCGATCGGCACCGGCATCGGTGCCGGTCTGCTCATCGACGGGCGGATCTACCGCGGCAGTTTCGGTGTCGCTCCCGAACTCGGTCATCTCACGGTCGTCCCGGACGGCAGGCAATGCTCGTGCGGCAAGCGGGGTTGCTGGGAAAGGTATTGCAGCGGAACGGGTCTGGTGGACACCGTGGTGGAGCTGCTGGCCGACGGTGATTGGGGACGCAGTCAGCTGGCCGCCGATGTGGCCGCCGATCCGGGCTCGTTGACCGGACGCCGGGTGGCCGGTGCGGCCGCCGACGGCGACGCCGTGGCGGTGGCCGCGTTCGCCGCGTTCGCGGCCTCGCTGGGTCAGGGCCTGGCGATGATCGCCGACGTCTTCGACCCCGATCTGATCGTGATCGCCGGTGGTGTGGGGTCGGCGTCGGGGCTGTACCTGGACGAGGCGCGCGAACACTACGCGCGTCTGGTCACCGGGGCCGGGCACCGTCAACTCGCCCGTATCCGGGGCACGCAATTGGGGGAGAATGCCGGTGTCCTCGGCGCGGCCGAGGTGGCCCGTCAAGGTCTGGCGGCACTTCGGGGACAGACGGCCGATGCCGCACCGGCGGCAGCGGTGAATGAGTAATGTTCCAACCGGGCCGAGGCGCGCTCACGGCGTGATGGAAGGTACTGAAAAGACCGATGTGGTACTACGCGTTCAAGTATGTGTTCCTGGGGCCGATCCTGCGGGTGCTGGGGCGTCCGACGGTGGAGGGTCTGGAGAACATCCCGGCCCGCGGACCCGCCATCCTGGCGAGCAATCACCTTGCGGTGATGGACAGTTTCTTCCTTCCGCTGATGTGCCCGCGCCGGATCTACTTCCTCGCCAAGGCGGAGTACTTCACCGGCCGCGGCCTCAAGGGCGCGTTCCAGCGGTGGTTCTACACCGCCGTCGGCCAGATCCCCATCGACCGGTCCGGGGCCGAGGCCGCGGCCGGCGCGCTGACCGCGGCGAGCCGGCAGTTGGAGAAGGGTGAGCTGATGGGGATGTATCCGGAGGGCACCCGGTCACCGGACGGCCGTCTCTACAAGGGCAAGACGGGGCTGGCGCGTATCGCGCTGGAGACCGGTGTGCCGGTGATCCCGATCGCGATGATCGGCACCGACAAGTTCAATCCGCCGGGGACGGTGCTGCCGCGACCGACCCGGGTCATCGTGAAGGTCGGCAAGCCGCTGAACTTCGACCGCTACGAGGGCATGCAGGGCAATCGGTTCATCGAGCGTGCGGTCACCGACGAGATCATGTACGAGCTCATGCGTTTGACGGGTCAGCAGTACGTCGACGTGTACGCGGCGTCGCTGAAGGAACGCAAGCAGCCCGAACACCCGAAGGAGACCACGGCGGCCTGATCACCTCCTGTCCGGGCGGGGTGGCTGCCCGGACGGGGTGGCGTTCACCGAGGCTCGGTGAGCGCTTGTACGCCTCAGCGCGTGTGGCTGTCGGCCAGGGTGCGATCGGCCCCCGCGCGTCCGGCGGTGTCGGCCGAGGCGGTGGTGTACGGCAGGCGCCAGATCAGCACGAGCGCGGCGATACCCCAGATCGAGTACGAACTTCCGACGATGTGGCCCCATACCGACCACGTCGAGGAGTCCTGCGCCAGGAACTGGAACGGGCCCAGCGAGAACAGGATCAGCCCGGTCACTGCCAATGTCAGGTAGCCGATCCGGCCGGCCCGTGAGGTCGTGCGCGCCGCGACGGTCACCGCTGTGAGGATCAGCGGGATCGCCCACACCCAGTGATGCGCCCACGACGTGGGAGAGACGAGCAGTCCCCAGAGCGCGACCACGCAGGTCGCCAGGACCGCGTTGATGCGGGCGGTGGTGCCGGCCCGGGCGCGGAAGGACTCCACCGGGTGGCAGGCGTGCACGGCGCACACCGCCAACGCGGTGATGACCAGCGCGCTGATCACCCACGCGATCTGACCGTCGAGTCCGGGCAGGATGCGAATCCACGCGGCGTTGAGGTTCTGATTGATCCGGCCGGCCGGATCACCGATGCGGGTGGTGTGGAACAGCGTGTGCGTCCAGTACCCGTAGGAGTCGTGCGGCAACCACACCCACGCGAAGGCTCCGGCGAGCACGAAGGTGGCCGCGGCGGTCGCCACCGCACGCCACCGTCGGGCGACGATGAACACCCCGATGAACACCAGGGGCGTCAGTTTGATGGCCGACGCCAACCCGATGAGAATTCCCTGCCCGCGGGTCCACGGGCGGCGCAGCCGGGTGATCACGAAGATGTCGACGATGATCATCGCCATCAGGATCACGTTGACCTGGCCGAAACCGAGGGTCATCCACACCGGATTGAGCCACAAGGTCCCGGTGGCGATGAGAAGGGCCAACCACCAGCGGTTCCCGCGGTTACCGATCGACAGCAGTGTCGCCACGATGTGCAGGATCACCACCACCAGGGCGGTGGTCACCACCGACATGATCACCCCGGCCACCGGCAGCGGCATGGCACCCAGCGGCACGAATCCGAGGGCCGCGAACGGCGGATAGGTGAACGGCAACCAGATGCCATCGCTGGTGAAGGGCATCGATCCGTCGGCGTAGAGGCTCTGACCGTCCTGCCAGATCTGTGCGCCGATCCGGTAGACGTCGAGGTCGATGCGGGTGCGGGTACCGAAGTTGGAGGTGAACGGCACCCCGAACATCTGCATCCCCGCCGACACTGCGAAAGCCACGCCGATGAGCACGCGCACCGCACGCGAGGGCGACCAGCGGCGCAGTCGCTCGTCGAGTGCGGTCAGCGGAGCGTTCATGGCCTTCGTTTCTTCCGGTGATGTCCACTCGGATGGCGGGTGCGCATACTTACCAGTATGCGGTTCTTCTACGATTCGGAGTTTATCGAGGACGGCACCACGATCGAGCTCATCTCGATGGGTGTCGTCGCGGAGGACGGACGAGAATTCTACGCGGTGTCCACCGAGTTCGATCCGGCGCGTGCCGGTGGTTGGGTGCGGGCCAACGTCCTGCCCAAACTCCCGTCCCCGTCGGCGTCGGTGTGGCGGTCGCGCCGGCAGATCCGTGACGAACTCTTCGCCTTCCTCACCGAGACCGGCGACGACATCGAGTTGTGGGCCTGGGTCGGCGCCTACGACCACGTCGCGCTCTGCCAGTTGTGGGGTCCGATGACGGCGCTGCCACGTCAGATCCCCCGCTACACCCGCGAGTTGCGTCAGCACTGGGACGCGGCCGGCCGGCCGGCGCTGCCGTCGGCGCCTGCCGATGCCCACGATGCGCTGGCCGATGCCCGGCACAACTTTCGCAAGTGGCAGGCGATCGAACGGTCCCGGACCTCCATGCGCTGAACCGGCGCGCTGAACCGGCGTCCCGTCACCGGTCACGGCGTCGCGGACATCGTCGACGTCCGATATGACGGTCCCGGGATGATCGTCTCCGGCCGGTCGCTACGCTGGACGGGTGGTGAACTGGACCGTAGACGTTCCGATCGACGAATTGCCCGAACTCCCGCCGTTGCCGGGTGACCTGCAGGCGCGCTTTGCCGACGCCCTCGGCCGGCCCGCCCTGCAGCAGCCGAGCTGGCCCGCCGACGAGGCCCGCCGGATGCGTACGGTGCTGGAAAGCGTTCCGCCGATCTGCATGCCCGCCGAGGTGCGCACGCTCGGCGAGCAGCTCGCCGAGGTCGCGCAGGGCCGCGCCTTCCTGCTGCAGGGCGGTGACTGTGCCGAGACGTTCGCCGACAACACCGAGCCGCACATCAAGGGCAATATCCGCACGCTGCTGCAGATGGCGGTGGTGCTCACCTACGGCGCCAGCATGCCGGTGGTCAAGCTCGCCCGCATCGCCGGGCAGTACGCCAAGCCGCGCTCGTCGGACACCGACGCCCTCGGCCTGCCGTCCTATCGCGGTGACATGGTCAACGGGTTCCCGGCGGAACCGGGGGTGCGCATCCACGATCCCTCGCGCCTGGTCCGCGCCTACGCCAACGCCTCCGCGGCGATGAATCTCGTTCGGGCACTGACTCATTCGGAGGCGGACCTGCGCCGGGTGCACGACTGGAACCGCGAGTTCGTGCGCACCTCACCGGCCGGTGCGCGGTATGAGGCACTCGCCGCCGAGATCGATCGCGGGCTGCGATTCATGGACGCCTGTGGCGTCGACGACGCGTCGCTGGGCGCCGCCGACATCTTCGCCTCGCACGAGGCGCTGGTCATCGACTACGAGCGCGCGTTGCTGCGCCTGGCCGACGCACCCGAGGATCCGAGTGCCGGCCCGGATGGAAAGGTGCTCTACGACCTGTCCGCGCACTTCCTCTGGATCGGGGAACGCACCCGGCAACTCGACGGCGCCCACATCGCCTTCGCCGAGCTGATCCGCAATCCGATCGGCGTCAAGATCGGGCCGTCGACCACCCCGGAGCAGGCGGTCGAGTACGTCGAGCGCCTCGATCCGTACAACGAGCCCGGTCGGCTGACGCTGGTGGCGCGGATGGGCAACGGCAAGGTGCGTGATGTGCTGCCGGCCATCGTGACCGCCGTCGAGGCCAGCGGCCACAAGGTGATCTGGCAGAGCGATCCGATGCACGGCAACACCCACGAGTCGTCGACCGGCTACAAGACCCGGCACTTCGACCGGGTGGTCGACGAGGTGCAGGGCTTCTTCGAGGTCCATCACGCTCTCGGCACCCACCCGGGCGGCATCCACATCGAGTTGACCGGCGAGGATGTGACCGAGTGCCTCGGCGGGGCCCAGGACATCTCCGATCTCGACCTCGCCGGCCGGTACGAGACGGCCTGCGATCCGCGCCTGAACACCCAGCAGTCGCTGGAGTTGGCCTTCCTGGTCGCGGAGATGCTGCGCGGCTGAGGAACGCCCGGGCGTGGGCCGGGCGTTCCGGCGACGGTTCAGGTGACCGGCAGCATCGAGCCCACCCACCACCCGACGCCACCGGCGACGGCCGCGAGCATCAGCACCACGACGATCCAGATCAGCGCGCGGAGACGACCCGACGCGGTATCGGCCATCTCCTCGGCGAGGGGATGGGGAGGTGTCTCGACGCGTGGCGTGGCCGCACGTGACGGGCGCCGGGATGCCTCGCGTGCCTCGTCGTCGCCGGCCTCGGAGTCGGGGGCGGCCGGCTGTGGACGGGAGGCCACCCGGGTGTGATGGGCGGCGCCCGCTCGAGCGCGCAGACGTGCGACCGTGTCGCGTTCGGCCGAGCGGCGCGGGGCGGGCACGGTGAACGGCGGCAGGTCGAGGTCGTCGGCGACGTCGAGAAGCGCCTCCCGCATCGCGAAGCCGTCGGCGTAGCGGTCGGCGGGTCGTCGTTCGGTGGCCCGCAGCACGATCTCGTCGAGTTCGGTGGGCACGCCGGCGATCACGTCACCGGGTGCCGGCACATCGTAGGTGAGTCGCTGGTACGCCAGTGCCAGAGGTGTGTCACCGCGGAAAGGTGTTCGGCCGGTGAGCAGTTCGAACATCATCACGCCCATGGAGTACACGTCGCTGCGGGCGTCGGCGTGCGCCGCCTCCACCTGCTCGGGGGAGAGATAGGCGGCGGTGCCCAGGATGACGCTCGCCGAGGTGACCCCGGATTCGGCGACGGCGCGCACCAGCCCGAAGTCGGCGACCTTGACCTCCCCGGCATCGGAGATCAGGACGTTCTCCGGTTTGACGTCGCGGTGCACCAGTCCGGCGCGGTGGGCGGTGCCCAGGCCGCCCAGGACCGGGTCGGCGACCGCCACGACGGCATGCGGTGGCATCGGTCCACGTTCGCGCAGCAACTCGCGCAGGCTCCCGCCTTCGACGAGTTCCATCACCAGGAACGCCACCCCGTCGTCGATGCCCTGGTCGTAGACCGCCACCAGTCCGGGATGCTTCAGCCCGGCCACCGCGCGCGCCTCGAACTCGAAGCGGCGCAAGAACTGTGGATCGGCGGCGTACCGGGTGTCCATCACCTTGACCGCGACGTCGCGGCCGAGTCGCAGATCCACCCCGAGATACACCGCCGACATCCCGCCACGGGCGATCGGCGCATCGATGCGGTAGCGGTCCTCGAGGACCGATCCGATCACCTCGTCGACGCCAGCCTTCACGTCAATGCAATCTACCCGTGTCCCACCGCGCGAGTCGTGCACAACCGTGCGCCACGGCGCGCGGTGAGACGGTAGGCTCTGGGCGGTGAGTTCACTTCCGCTCTCGCCGGACACCATTCCCGCCGACGTCGAGACCTACTCCGTCGATCAGGTGGCAGCCCGACTCCGGGTGTCATCGACCAAGGTGCGCACCCTCATCCGGGACCATCGCCTGCTCGCCATCTCGCGAGACCGACAGCCGGCGATCCCGTGCCTGTTCTTCGACGACCTCGGGATCGCCAAGCATTTCACCGGTCTCGTCGACGTCCTCCTCGACGGTGGGTTCACCCGCGACGACGCGATGGCGTGGTTGTTCACCGTGCAGGACGATCTCGGCATGTGTCCGGCCGCGGCCCTGCACACGCATTCGGCGCGCGAGGTCATCCGCCGCGCGCAGGCCGAGGCCTTCTGAGGACACGCCCCAAAGGCCCGGTCACGCACCCCAGGCGCGCCGGGCGAGCGCCCGCAGCCGCAACGGATCCGGGCGGATCAGCGAGATCGCCGCGAGCGCGGACAGCGCGACGGCCAGCACCACCTCGGGGAGCTTGTAGAACACGATCGAGTCGTCGGGCTGGAACACGATCAGCATGAAGGCGGAGACGGCGACGACGAGGGCGCGGGTCCACTCGGGGAGCGTGAACGCGGCGGCGATCACCAGAACCCACGTGTAGTACCACGGCAGGGTGGACGGTTCGAGCACCAGCACCGCCAGCATCGCCCACGCCAGCGCTGTCATGGCGGAGCGTTCGTCGCGCCGACCGCGCCACCACAGGGCGACCAGGATGGGCGCCAGGCAGACGGCCCCGATCGCCCGGGTCACCGTCAGCACCGGCCACAGGCTCAACGAGGTGAAGGGTGCGGCCACCAGCGTGACCAGGTGGGCGGCCGCGGTGGGCAGGGTGAACCAGTTGATGATCCGATCGGCCCACCCCAGTCCGGTCAGCCAGCCCAGACCGAGTCCCAGCGCCGCTGTCCACGCGGCGAATACGGCCACCGGGACCGCCACCACCGCGGCGAGCGTCGACGTCACGTCCCGGGCGGTGAGTGTGCGCTGCGAGCGTATGTGCGCCAGCCAGATCCACAGCATGAACGGAATCGCCACGCCCGCGGTGATCTTGACCGAGACCGCGAGCCCCAGCACGGTGAGCCCCGCGACGTGGCGGCCGTCGACGACGAGGGCGACACCCGCGGCGAGCAGGCCCATCATCAGCAACTCCACGTGAGGTCCGCCGACGAGGTGGATCAGCACCATCGGGTTGAGCAGGGCCAGCCACAGCCCGGCCTGCGCGCCGGCGCCGAAGTGATCGGCCAGACGCCCGACCGCCCACAACGACAGGGCCAACCCGGGCAGCAACACCACGCGCGTCGCGATGACGCCGAGATACACGTGCTCACCGGTGATCTCGACGACGCCACGGGCGATGGCCATGAACATCGGGCCGTACGGCGCGGTGGTCGACGCCCAGACCTGCGCCATGCTGTCGACCAGCGGGCCGGGGTGATGTGCCGGGCCGTCGGCATACGGATCGAACCCGGCACCGAACACCGACGCCTGGCCGAGATAGGCGTAGACATCCCGGCTGAACAGCGGGACGGACACCAGAAGTGGTGCAGCCCAGCCGATCACGGCCCAGCGGATGGTCGTCGCCGACGGACGATCGGCGGGCGCGACCCGCGGGCCGACGCGGCGGCCGATCCGTACCCACGAGAAGATCATCAGCGCCACACCCAGCCAGAAGATGGTGCCGACCAACGTCTTACCGTGTCCGTAGGTCACCGCGTCGAGACCCAGACCGGCGAGTCCCGGATGATTGCGCGGGATGTCGGCGACCGCGAACCCGCCGAGACAGACGAGGATCGACCCGACGAGGCCGCGCCAGATGTCGGCACGAGTACCGTCACGGTGGGTGGTGAGCTCACCGTCGCCGGCGGCGATCACGCTGTGGCGCATCGACGATCAGGCCTCACGGTGCGCTATCGACTCGGCCAGGCCGCACAGTTCGGTCCGGACGCCGGCGGCGATGTCTGCCGCGTCCAGGCGTGCGATCGCCGACCCGAGCAGTCCGTCGACGCGGTCCTCGACCTCCGCACGGGCGCCGACGTCGACGAGGATCGAACGGGCACCGGCGAGTTCGTCGGAGTCCAGCGTCCGGCCGAGGTATCCGCGCAGACGGTCGGCCAGTGCCGGGTCGCGGTCGGTGGCCCGGCGCAACCCGGAGGCGAGGAGCACCGTGCGCTTGCCCTCGACGAGGTCGTCGCCGGACGGTTTGCCGGTGCGGTCGGGGTCGCCGAACACCCCGAGGATGTCGTCACGCAACTGGAAGGCGATGCCGAGGTCGTGGCCGACGGCGGCCAGGTCGTCGAGCAGTTGTGGTGGCGCCCCGGCCATCCGGGCGCCGAGTTCGAGAGGCCGGGCCACGGTGTAGGCGGCGGTCTTGTATCGCATCACCCGATAGGCCGCCTCGACGCTGTCGTCGCCGCTGGCCTCGTTGACGATGTCGAGATACTGGCCACCGAGGACCTCGGTGCGCATCGCCGCCCACGTCGAACCGACGCCGGCGGGCAGGGGGGTCGGTGCGGCGTCGGTGGGATCCGCGCCGGCGGGGGAGTGCCCGGCAACCATGTCGTCGGCCCAGGCCAGGGCGAAGTCACCGGCCAGGATCGCCGCCGCCACACCGTGATCGGCGGCATCGCCGGACCACCCTGACTCCCGGTGGTGCTGTTCGAAGAGTCGGTGCACGGTCGGGCGGCCGCGACGCGTGTCGGAGTGGTCGATGATGTCGTCGTGGATCAGGGCGCATGCCTGCACGAGTTCCAGTGCGGCACAGACGCGTAACGCATCCGTCGCGGTCTGCTCCGGTTGCGGTGGACGACGATCGGGGTGGCCGATCCCGCAGAGCCAGCCCGCGTAGCCGAAGGTGGGCCGGACCCGTTTGCCGCCGTACCGCACGAAGTCGGCGACGATCTCGGCGGCGTGGCCGACCACCGGCGAGATCTCGCCGGCCACCGGCACTGCGCGGGCGAAGAACTCCTCGAGCACGACGCCGGAGGCGGCGGGCACCTCCGACAACGAGGTCGGTGGGACTACGGTCGGCGTCACCCACTCAGGCTAGGGCATGGCGCGTGACGCTCCGGGGCTGCCGTCGCGCCCACGGAATCGGCGTCCGAGTCCGGGGCGGAGTGAGGGAAGGGCGCCCTACATCGGCGGCGTGCGCCGCGCGGAGGAGATCGCCCGTCATACGTACAATGGCGCGGTGACCACCTCCTCCCCGGCGACGTCCGTCGTCGAGCGCCTCGCCACGCCGCCGGCCAACGGCGTGGTGCATTTCTCGGTCGAGTTCTTCCCCCCACGCGACGCCGACGCCGAGGCCCGTCTGTGGCGGGCGGTGCGGGTCTTCGAGCGCCTCGATCCGGCCTTCGTGTCACTGACCTACGGTGCCGGTGGCTCGACCCGGGACCGCACCGTGCGCATCGCCGGTGAGCTCGCCGCCCAGACCACGCTGCTGCCCGTCGCCCACCTGACCGCGGTCAACCACAGCATCGCCGAACTGCGCGGACTCGTCGGCGCCTACGCCGATCAGGGCATCACCAACCTGCTCGCCCTGCGCGGCGACCCGCCCGGTGATCCCCTCGGCGAGTGGGTCCGCCACCCGCAGGGTCTGTCGTATGCGCAGGAACTCGTCGAACTGATCGAGAGTCTCGGCGACTTCCACGTGGGCGTCGCCTCCTTCCCCGAGGGCCACCATCGGGCCCGTGACCTCGCCCAGGACACCGAGGTGCTGGTCAACAAGCTGCGAGCGGGTGCGGAATACTCGGTGTCGCAGATGTTCTTCGATGTCGAGGACTTCCTGCGGCTGCGTGACCGGGTGGCCGCCGCCGATCCGGAACAGGCGCACAAGCCACTGATCCCGGGCCTCATGCCGATCACCTCGCTGGCCAGCGCGCGGCGGATGACCCAGCTGTCGGGGTCGGTGATCCCGCCGGCCGTGGAGCAGCGATTCGCCGCGGCCGCCGGCGACGGTCCCGAGGAGGACCGCGCCGCGGTGCGTCAGGTGGGCATCGATTTCGCCACCGAGACCGCCCAGCGGCTGATCGCCGAGGGCGTCGTGTGCCTGCACTTCTGCAGTCTCAACTTCGCCAAGGCCACCTGCGAGGTCCTCGAACGGCTCGGCGTCGACACCCGGGAGGCGTTGCCGAGCGCCGTCGGCTGATTCCCGGTCACCCGTTCGCCGGGCCGGCCGCCTGGGCAATCCCACCGGCAATCCCACCGGCAATCGCCCGGCGAGGCAGGCGATTACTCGCTCTCCGAGCGGGGTATCTCGTGTCGGCCCGCCGTCGGCGTCGATCCGACCGCCGCCGCATCCCGCGCGGGTTCGTCGCCGCGGGGACCCGACGGTCCGGGGGAAGCGGCATCGGCGCTCGTGTTCTTGCTTGTCGATCGCTTGCCGGTCTTCGTCTTCGAGGTCTTCGCCGTCTCGGCGGGCCGGCCCGGGCGCGGGCTGCGATCACGGGAGACGTAGGCCAGCCGGGCGACCACCAGGACCACCGCGAGGCAGATCAGCACCATCAGGATCGTCCACCCGCCGAACGCCGCGGTGGCCGGATCGGCATAGGTGGCCTCGGCGGTGAAGTCGGCGGGTTTGCCGGGTTCGGGAGTCCACGAGACCGACGTGTCGCTGCTCTGATCGCCGTTGGTCGCGGTCACCGGACCCGCGAAGGACATGGTGAGTTTCACGTAGTCGCGGTTGGCCACCAGGCCGGTGAGGTCGGCGGTGCCGCGGAACCGCACCACGTCGCCGCTGCGTTTGGCACTGAGCTCCATCGTCATCGTCGTGTCGCCGAAGCTGTCGGCCACGATGTCGCCGAGTTGGCCGAGTTGTCCGGCGGTGAGATTGCTGAATGTGGCCCGACTACCGACCCGGGTCGCGGTGTCGTCCCCCTCCGCGGTGCCACCGCCGGGTTGCGGTTGCGCCGAGGCGCTGGTCGACGGTCCTTCGCGATAGTCGGTGATCGCGATGTCGCGGCGCATCGATTCGGGGATGTCGAACTGCGGTGCGCCGCGCGGATTGTCCGGGCTCGTCGCGACGATCACGCTGCCCGCGAAGCGATCGCCGACCGTCGTCGAGCGTTCCAGACATCCCGACATCAGTGGCGCGGCCAGCATGAGCAGCACCGCGAGCAGGAAGGCGGGGCGGCGATGGTTGCGGGGACGCGGCATCGGTCGTGGAGTCGGCGGGCGCACGGTGCTCATCGTGCCAGAGACCCGTCGCCGCGGGGTGGGCGACACGTCCGTGGCGGCATCGGTGACCGACGTGGCGGGTCAGCGACGGCGACGACGGGTCCGCGCGACCGCGGCGAGTCCGGCGATGCGGCCGCTGGCCCCGGTGACGCCGCCGCCGGGATGGGTCGATGCGCCGGCGAGCAACACCCCGTCGGCGCCGGGCACCGTGTGGCCGGAGAGGTCCGGATGCGGCCGGAACATGAACATCTGATCGATCGACATCTCGACGTGCATGATGTTGCCGCCGACGAGACCCAACTCGGACTCGAGGAACTCCGGGGTCTGCCCGAAGCGGTGCTCGACGCTGTCGGTGATGCCGGGGGCGTGACGTTCGAGTTCGGCGATGATCGCGTCGGTGGCGAAGTGTTCGGCGGCCGACCAGGAGGTTCCGTCGGCGAGCCGGCGCGGATGCCACTGCGCCCACAGGGTGATCAGATGCCGGTCGGCCGGGGCGAGGGAGGGATCGATCGCCGAGTAGCTCATCGCCACACAGGCCGGTCGCGCCGGGAGTTCTCCGACGGCGGCCGCGGCCTCGGCGCGTCGCAGGTGCGCGCGATCCGACACCAGCAGTCCGAGCCCGGAGTGCACGCCATGGGCGGGCAGATCGCCGGGCAGATCCCGGTAGGTGGGCAGATCGCGCGTGCCCAGCCGCACCGCCATGCCGATCCCGGTGCCGACGACGATCTGCGAACGCCATCGGGTGAGGAGATCGGCGTCGAATCCGCCGGCCAGCAGCAACTCGAGGGTGGTCATGATGTGGCAGGCACTGATGACGGTTCGGCCGCAATGACCCTCACCGTCGGCGGTCCGCACCCGCCAGTGGTCGCCGCATCGGCCGATCTCGGTGGCGGTGGATGCCGTGCGCACCTCGCCGCCGTCGGAATCGATGCGGCGTAACAACGCCTCGGTGAGCGCGCCGCTGCCGCCGACCGCACGTCCCGGCGGTATCCGGTGCATGAGCGCGGCGAAACCGATCATCGGGGCGGTCGCCGGAGCGTTCATCGGCGGACCGGACTGCGCTCCGAACCAGGCCAGGGCCGCCTTGAGCTGTTCGGAGCGGAACCAGCGATCCAGCAGGGCATCACCGGAGGACATCAGCTCCTGGGTGAGCGAGAGCATCCGGCCCGAACGCGCGCCGATCGGCCCGCGACGCGCGGTGGTGGCGGTGGTTCCGAGGGTGCCGAACGCCTGCGCGAACCGGCCGGGGGTGGCCGGTTGGTAGAACGACCGCATGAGTGCCTCGGCGCGCGGGGTCCAGGTGGCCACGAAGTCGCGATAGGCCGCGGCGTCCTCGGGGCCGCATGCGCGTTCGATGGAAGCGCACGTCGCGTCGAGGTCGGTGCGGAACACGATCGGGCCGGTGGTGTCGGTGGCGGGGCAGAACGCCCACGGATCGCAGTCGAGGTAGGTCAGACCCACCGCGCTCAGCGACAGCTCGTCGGGCACCGGGGAATGCCGGATCATCAGGTGCGCCGACGATCCGCGGTCGACCCGATAACCGGGGAAGCGCTCGATGGTCGACACGGCGCCGCCCGGCACGGTATCGCGTTCCAGGACGCGCACCGACCGCCCGGCCCGGCCCAGGTAGGCGGCGGCGACCAGCCCGTTGTGACCACCGCCCACCACGACGGCGTCGGTGAGGCGATGGGGTGAGGTCATCGGTGGTGAGGTCATCGCGCGATCGTCGGCGGCAGGCGATGCGACCGGTCACGGGCAGGCATGGCGACCTGCCGGCATCGCGGGGGGATCGACGAGGGGCAGTCCGCGGCCGAGGAACGCGAAGGGACGCGGATCGCCGGTGAAGGTGAAGTTGCGCAGCACGTCGCAGAATCCCATCCGGCGGTAGAGCGACCATGCGCGGTTGCGTTCGTCGGGTATCTCGGGAGTCGAGAGCAACACGTGTCGTTCGGGCCGGTCGGCCAGGAGCTGACACAGCAACCACTGCCCGATCCCGTGTCCCTGGGCGGTCGGGTGGACGTGCAGTTCGGTCAGTTCGAAGTAGCTGTCGGTGAGGTCGTCGATGACGTGCGGATCGCGTCCGGACACGCGCAGACCGGCCCGCAGCTGCTGATTCCACCATTGGTCCCGGGCGCCGCGGTATCCGTAGGCGATGCCGACGAGGACCTCGTCGGCGTCCGGTGAGATCGGCAATCCGATGCGGCGCCGGGCGACGTCCATCGACGCGGTCGTCGCGGGGGGCAGCCGCTGCAGGGCGCCGAACGCGGTCCACCCGGTGCGTGCGATGTGTTCGCGCCAGAGTCCGGCCCGATGCAGTTCGGTACCGCGCGGATAGTTCATCGCCGTGACGTAGATGTCGAGCGCGGGCTCGAGCCAGACAGCGGAATCCTGTCCCTGCAGCCTGACGAGCCGGATCGTCACGAGGAGCCTCTCTGGTCGGATTGTCGGTGGCATCGGGCATCTTGATCTCTGGAGCGGATCTAGCTATATTGAATATGTCGAACGGGTGTTCGATGAATGTGCCTCCGCAAGCTGTTCGCCGATGCCCGACGACGACACGATCCGGTGGTGGACGAGGGAAGCGTCTGCCACCGGGCCGTGTTGAACGGTACGCGAACACACACTTGCCGATCGCGCTGCCGGGCTCGGGCGCTGCTGGGTTCGGGCGCTGCTGGGTTCGGGCGCGGAACGGGTGAGACGGGCACCACGAGGAAAGGGGATCACGATGGCACGTCGCGCACAGTCCGCAACGGTGGTGGACCCGATCGTCGTGGGTCGGGCACGTGACCTGCTGTCACGCGCGGATCTGCTCCTCGACAACGCCATCGCGGTCATCGATGACGCCGAACGCTTCCGGCAGCTCTACCTCGCCGCCCTGCGCGCCGCCGGAGCGGCGATCGCGATCGGGGAGTCCTCGCGCCGATCCACCCGCGGACTGCCGACGAACGCCTGGAGCAGGCTGGCGATCGTGATGCCGGAATTGGATTTCTACGCCGACTTCTTCGCCGCCCGATCCTCTCTTCGGATGAATATCGAGGCGGGGATCGAGCGCTCGGTGGATCCCGGCGTCGGCGCCGAGACCCATCGCCGGGTGCTGGAGTTTCTCGACGCCGTCGAGACGCTGGTCATGGCCTATGAACGCGGTGGACGCCCCTCCGCCGAGCCCTCCTTGGCGCATCCGGCCTGAGCGGATCGGTCGATCGATGGGGTCGGAAGACATGAATTCGATCCAACGGGGGCGGTTATGGTGGTCGCCGCCCGAATCACCTCGTATCATGAAAGAAACGCCGCGAGACACGTCATCGTCGAAGATCGCGGCAACGCACTCATCGATGACTCGTCGGTAACAGGTAAGGAGGGTCGGTGCCACTCTCAGAGCACGAGCAGCGGATGCTCGAAGAGATCGAAAGCGCTCTGTACGCGGAGGACCCGAAGTTCGCGTCCAGCGTCACACGTCGCCGTCTCGGGCGGTCGTCAGGTCGTCGTCGCATTCAAGCGGCGGTCGTTTTCGTCCTCGGACTGGTCCTGCTGGTGCTGGGACCGATCACCGGTCTCACGGTTGGTGGGTTCCCGATCCTGTCCCTCGTCGGATTCCTCGTGATGTTCGGCGCCGCACTCCTGGCGTTGTGGGGCGGCGGCAAGCCGGGCAAGTCGTCCGGCGGTTCGGACTCGGCCGGCCGCGGTGGCAAGCAGTCCGCGCCCAAGCGTAAGTTCACCGAGCGCATGGAGGAACGGTTCAACCGCCGCTTCGAGCACGGCGAGTGACACTCTGACCTGATCTCGGACCAGACGGTCCGCAGCTCTACCAGTCGACGGCGGCGCACACAATGTGCGCCGCCGTCGTCGTGTGTGCCATCGGCACGCCGCTACGGGTACACCGCCACCGGTACGCCAATGCCGGGTCCGCCCGTGATTCTCGACCGGTGGCCGCGCGGTTGCTCACCAGGATGTCCTTCGCAACGGTCCTGCCGTGACTGTGCGTCCCCAATCGGGCCCCATCACGCCCCGCCGGGTCCCCAGTTGGTTCCCCACCGCGCCCCACCGGGTTCTCCACCACGCCCCACCGCATTCCCCACCACGCCCCACCCGGTTCCCCACCACGCCCCACCGCGGGCCCGGGCCCGCCTCAACAGGCACTTTCTGTACCTCTGTTCACACGATCCGGGTGCTGGGCACTCGCGTGAACGACGCGCCGCGCCGCGTGTCGGTGTTCTCTGAATGGTGATTGACCTGCGGATATGGGGATCGGTGGGGAAGTGGTGGGGGCTATGGGGTGGAAAGTGGTGGAAAGTGGGGTACTGTGGGCGTCACTGGGTGAGGCGAACCGGAACGTCGGACCCGGTGGGCGGGAGGTGCCGACATGTCCGTGCGATTTGTCGGTACCTACACGCCCAAATTGGATGACAAGGGGCGACTCACGTTGCCCGCGAAGTTTCGCGACGCACTGGCAGGAGGGGTGATGGTCACACGAGGCCAGGACCACAGCCTGTCGGTGTATCGAGCCGAAGAGTTCGATGCGATCGCGGAGAGGACGATGGAGGCGTCGCGCAACGATCCCGAAGCGCGCGCCTTCCAGCGGTACTTCTTCGCCAGCACCGACGAGCAACGCCCCGACGGCCAGGGCCGGATCACCCTGGCGGCCGAGCATCGGCAGTACGCGGGACTGTCCAAGGAATGCGTGGTGATCGGCAGTTTCGATCATCTGGAGATCTGGGACGCGCAGGCATGGCGTGACTACCAGAACCAACACGAGGAGAACTTCTCGGCGGCGAACTCCTCATCGCTGAGCGCGGTGCTGTAGCCGAGAACATGGGTGCCGGACAGATGCACCGGGCTTCGGATGGTTCGAGGCCTCGCCCCGGTCCGACCCTGGCGTACTTCCCCAACGCCAGGTGCGCGACCGGGGCGAGACCCCGCACCATCGGTGGCCGCCGTAGCCGAGGAAACGATTCCGACCACATCGCCCTGCGCGGGTGGCGTGGCCGGCGCACGCGAAGGGGCACGACGGTGACATCGCAGGATGACGACGAGAGCGGCGCAACCGCCACGAATCGTCGCTCCGGCGAGCATGGTCACATCCCGGTGATGGCCCGGCGCATCATCGAACTGACGGCGCCGGCGCTCTCCGATGCCGCTGTGGCACAACCGATCTTCGTCGATGCCACACTCGGCGCCGGGGGTCACAGCGAACTCGTTCTCACCGAATTCCCCGATGCCCGGGTGATCGGCATCGATCGTGATTCCTCGGCGCTGGCCATCGCGGGCGATCGGCTGTCCGCATTCGGCGACCGGATCTCGTTGCATCAGGCCCGTTTCGACGAGATCCTCGCGGTCCTGTCCGCGGCGGGCGTCGACCGGATCGACGCCGCGTTGTTCGATCTCGGGGTGTCGTCGATGCAACTCGACCAGGCCGAACGGGGATTCGCCTACGCCGTCGACGCCCCGCTGGACATGCGGATGACCCTCGCCGACGGGCCCACCGCCGCCGACGTCCTCAACACCTATTCACATGGCGAACTCGCCAGGGTGCTCTCGGAATACGGTGAGGAACGCTTCGCCGGCAAGATCGCCTCGGCGGTGCTGCGCGAACGTGACCGCGAGCCGTTCACCACCAGCGGACGACTCGTCGAGTTGCTCTACGCCACCATCCCGGCCGCCACCCGGCGAACCGGTGGGCACCCGGCCAAACGCACCTTTCAGGCGTTGCGGATCGAGGTCAACCACGAACTCGACGCACTGCGCCACGCGCTGCCGGCGGCACTGGCCGCACTCCGGGTCGGTGGACGCGTGGTGGTGATGAGTTATCAGTCGCTCGAGGACAAGATCGTCAAGCGGGAGTTCGCACTTCGCACCACGTCCACCTCACCGCGCGGACTCCCGGTCGAATTGCCCGGAACCGCACCACGTTTCCGGCTCGTCACGCGCGGAGCAGAACGCGCCGACGATGCGGAACTCGAGAGCAATCCGCGTTCGGCCCCGGTACGGGTTCGAGCGATCGAGCGAATCGCCGAGGAGGTGACGTCATGACCCTGATCGACGACGTCGACGTCGACGCAGTGCGCGAGAGGTCGTCCGGCAACTCACGGCGGCGCCGGAGCGGTGCGGACGCGGACCGCCCGACGCGGTCACGGGCCGCCCAACGCGCGATCGATCGTCGCAGCAAACGACGCGCCGCCGACGACGCCGACGTGGCACGTGCGGCACGGCTGCGGGCCGCCGCAGGTGGCGTCAGGAATCGGCGAATCACGCTCTCGCAGCGGCTGTCCCGGGTTCCCTTCGTCGTTCCGGTGCTGCTGCTGCTCGCGCTGGGTCTGGGTACCAGCCTGTGGCTGTCGACGATGGCGGCGCAGGACTCCTACGAAATCGGCTTGGCGCGCAACGAGAATCAGGCGTTGGCCGACCACGCCGACGCGCTCAAGCGCACCTTCGAATCGGGCAACTCGGCACCGGAGTTGTCCGACAAGGCATCTGCGCTCGGTCTGGTACCCGCACAGAACCCGGCGCGCATGGTGCTCGGTCCGGACGGCAAGGTGCGGATCATCGGTGATCCGACCCCGGCCACCGGCACCCGCATGGGCACCATCAACCCGGATCCGCGACCGAACCCGACCGCACAGATCGATCCCAACAAGGTCGACGACTCGGTCGGTCTGTCCGGTTCGGCGGCGACCACCACGACCACGAGCGCCCCGGCGACCCCGACCGCATCCACCCCGACGACGTCCGCCCCGGCAACTCCGACACCGGCGCCGAACACCACACCCGTCCCGTCGTCGACGCCGAGTGGTTCGGTCGAATCGGGCCAAACGCCCACCACGCCTGCGCCGAACGTGCTGCCCACCTCCGCGCCGGCCTCCGCGGCGCCGTCGACCGGCAACCCGCCGGGCGGAAATTCCGGGGAGAACCGTTAGCGCGGTGGACAATTGACAACCATGACGACACGTGCGACCACGACCGCCGCACCCGGACGACCTGCCTCCGGCAGGGGCGGTACCGGCGTCACCCCACCGAAGCCGCCCCGCGGTTCCAAGCGTCCGGGTAAGCGTCCCGAGACGTTCGTGCTCCGCAGCCGGATCGCCGGCGTGGTGGTGCTGCTCGCGGTGATCGCCGTCGCGATCCGGATGGTGGTGGTGCACACCATCGAAGCGCCGGAACTGTCCGCGCAGGCCGCGCAGCAACGTGAGTACACCCAGGTGCTCACCGCCAAGCGAGGCGCGATCCTCGACCGCAACGGGCGGCCGCTGGCCTACACCGACGAGGCACGGTCACTGACGTTCCTGCCCAAGGCCGTTCGCGCGGCCATCAGCGCGGCCCATCACGACAACCCCGACCTGCCCGACGTCGACACGCGACTGAACGAGATCGCCACCGGCGTCTCCGAGGCGCTCGGCGGATCGATCAGCGTCGACGACCTGCGCAAGAAACTCACCGGCGACGAGACCTTCGTCTACCTCGCCCGCTCGGTGAGCCCCGAGGTCGCCTCCCGCATCATCGCCGACTATCCCGAGGTCGGTGCCGACCCGCAGAGCATCCGTCTCTATCCCGGTGGATCGTTGGCGGCCAACGTGATCGGCGACGTCAACTACGACGGCAACGGCCTCATCGGGCTGGAGGCCTCACTCGACTCCGTCCTCGCCGGCACCGACGGTTCACGAACCTATGACCGCGGTTCGGACGGGGCGATCATCCCCGGGTCCACCCGCAACGTGCACCCGGCGATCAACGGTGCGACGGTGCGACTGACGCTGGACTCCGACATCCAGTGGTTCGTACAGAGTGAGGTGTCCAAGGCCAAGCAACTCTCCGGCGCCAAGTCCGCGTCGGCGGTCGTGCTCGACTCCCGCACCGGCGAGGTGCTCGCGATGGCCAACGACGGGACGTTCAACGCCTCGACGCCGCTGTCCGAACAGCCCGACGCCGATCTCGGCAATCCGGCCGTCACCTCGCCGTTCGAGCCCGGCTCGGTGAACAAGATCATCACGGCGTCCGCGGCCCTCGAGTACGGTCTCACCACTCCCGATCAGGTCCATCAGGTTCCCGGCAGCATCCGGATGTCCGGGGTCACCGTCAACGATGCCTGGACCCATGGCGTGGCCCCCTACACGACCACCGGGATCTTCGGGAAGTCGTCCAACGTCGGCACCCTGATGCTCGCCCAGCAGGTCGGTGAGGAACGTTTCGCCGACATGGTCAACCGGTTCGGTCTCGGCAAGCTCACCGGGGTCGGACTGCCGGCCGAGAGCGGTGGCGAGGTGCCCGCCCTGAGCCAGTGGTCGGGTGGCTCGTTCGCCAACCTGCCGATCGGTCAGGGCCTGTCGATGACGCTGCTGCAGATGACCGGGATGTATCAGGCCATCGCCAACAACGGCTTGCGCATCCCGCCGCGGATACTGATGTCGGAGCAGCGGGAAGGGCAGGGCGCCCAGACCGAGCCGACGCCCGCGGGTGTGCAGGTGGTCCGGCCGGACACCGCGCGGACCGTGCGCGACATGTTCCGGGCCGTCTTCCAGGACGACCCGATGGGCGTGCAGAGCGGCACCGGGGCCAAGGGTGCCGTCGCCGGCTATCAGCTGTCCGGCAAGACCGGTACCGCCCAGCAGGTCGACCCGTCGTGCGGCTGCTACTCGAACTCCAGTTACAACATCACCTTCGCCGGCATCGCCCCGGCCGACAATCCGCGCTTCGTCGTCGGGATCATGCTGGACAACCCGCGGCGCAGTTCCGACGGCAGCGGGGGCCAGTCGGCGGCGCCGCTGTTCGGCACCATCGCCTCGTGGATCCTGCAGCACGACCGCGTTCCGCAGTCCGCGCAGCCCACCCCGAGGTTGGTTCTGCAGGCATCCTGACCGGCCGGGCGCGTCGTCGGCGGTTCACGCAAACAGTTCGAACGACGCCGCGCGACCCGCCCGGGACGCGGGGATGCCTGACGGTATCGTGAGTGCGTTCATCTCCCGCCGCGGCCGTCATCGGTCGGCCGGAGACATCCGCAGGGGGAGAGGAGAGGATCTATCGCCATGGCATCTCGTCGCGAGTCCGCCTCCCGTCGCCGGTCGGGTACCCGGGGCGCGGCCGATCTGAGTCGTCCACGGCACGTGGAACCCACCGAGGTGAGTGTGTTGTCGGCGTCCACCGGCGCCCGCCTGGACCTGGTGGGCGCGGCCACCGGATCGACCACCGTCACCGGGGTCTGTCTGCGCGCCCAGGACGTCGAGCCCGGCGATCTGTTCGCGGCGCTCCCCGGCGCGCGGGCGCACGGTGCGCAATTCGTCGCCGAGGCGATCGAGCGTGGCGCCACCGCGGTGCTCACCGACGCCGCCGGACGGGCCGAGATCGCCCGCTCGGCGCCCGCCGAGGCCACCTACGCGGTCCTGGTCGCCCACGATCCGCGCAGCGTGCTCGGCGCGGTGAGCTCACGGGTCTACGGGAACCCCTCGCAGCGGCTGAAGCTCATCGGCATCACCGGCACCTCGGGTAAGACGACCACCTCCTACATGGTCGAGGCGGCGTTGCTCGCCGCCGGACACTCCGTCGGGCTGATCGGCACCGTCGAGACGCGGGTCGACGGTGTCGCCGTTCCCAGCTCACTGACCACCCCCGAGGCGCCGAATCTGCAGGGTCTGCTGGCGGCGATGGTCGAACGTGGCGTCGACGCCGTCGTGATGGAGGTCTCGAGCCACGCCCTGGCACTCGGGCGCGTCGACGGGGCGCACTTCGCGGTCGGTGCCTTCACCAACCTCTCGCAGGACCACCTCGACTTCCATCCGACGATGCGCGCCTACTTCGAGGCGAAGGCACGACTGTTCTCCTCCGGTTCGTCGGTGCGCGCGGTGCGGTCGGTGATCTGCGTCGACGACGACTGGGGACGGCGGATGGCCGAGGTCGCCGCGGCCGGTGCGCCGAGCGCCCCGATCACCGTGGCCACCACCGACGTCCCGGCATCCTGGCATGCCGGTCCGTCGACGGTGGACGCCGACGGTTCCCAGCGCGTCGAACTACGCGGTCCCGGGCGGATCGCCACCGAGGTCACCGTGCCGCTGCCGGGTCGCTACAACGTCGCCAACGCCACCCTCGCGGTCGCGGTGGCCGTGGCCGCCGGGGTCAGCGCCTCGCAGGCCGCGAAGGCGATGCAGTCGGTGTCGGTGCCGGGGCGCCTCGAACGTGTCGACACCGGTCAGCCCTTCCTCGCGATCGTCGACTACGCCCACAAGCCCGGCGCCCTCGAGGCGGTGCTGTCGACGCTGCGTGGGCAGGCCACCGGCCGTATCGCGGTGGTCGTCGGCGCGGGCGGCGACCGCGATCACGGCAAACGCCCGGTGATGGGTGCCGTCGCCGCGCGTGGCGCCGATCTGGTGATCATCACCGACGACAATCCCCGGACCGAGGATCCGGCGACGATCCGGTCGGCGATGCTCGCGGGCCTGGCCGAGGTGCCCTCCGACGAGCGGCCCGCGGGGGCGCAGGAGCGGGAGATCGGCGACCGCCGGGCCGCGATCGAGGCGGCGATCGGCTGGGCCCGGCCCGGTGACATCGTGCTGGTGGCCGGCAAGGGCCACGAGGTGGGCCAGGAGATCAACGGGGTCAAGCACCCCTTCGATGACCGTGTGGTCGTCGCCGAGGTCCTGGCCGCCGCGGCGGCCGCAGCACCGGGGGTGCCCGGTGAGTGAGGCGATCACCATTCTCGCCGCGCCGACATCGGCGCGGACCCGCGACGTCGCCAGGTTGTTGCGTACCCTCGTCGAGTCGGCCGACGGTGCCCGACGCGTGTCGCGCGGTGCCCCGCCCGGGGTGCAACCGGATCGGGCCGACGCCGAACGCACGTGGGCGATCCTCGGCGAGCTGCGCACCGACGAGGCCGACGGTCCGGTGCGCTCGGCGAACGAGCACGTCGTCGAGCATGACCTGCTCGGGCGACTGGCCGTCCGGCTGGCGGTCGACAAGGTGCTGTGTGTCGGTGCCTCGTCCCGGGCGGTGCGGGGGATGCATCAGGGTGCGGTGATGGAAGGCTCGTGGGGTGACGAGGCGCGGTTGGCCGAGGACGTCGAGGATGCCCTCGACCTCGTCGTCGCCGAACAGGCGTGGACGCCACACGCCGGTGACACCGTGCTGCTGGCCGTCCCCGAGCTGTCCCCCGAGACCGTGGCGCAGCGCTGGCGAGATCTCGGCCACGAGGTCACCATCCTTGCGGCACAAGATGATTCGGACGAGTCCGATGAACGGTAACGATCAACGAATGAAGGCGAGGACCGTCAGGTGACCCAGATCCTCATCGCGGGTGCGATCGCGGTGGCGGTGTCGATCATGCTCACCCCGTTGCTGATCCGGCTCTTCTCGCGCCAGGGCTTCGGACAGGAGATCCGCGTCGAGGGCCCCAAGAGCCACCAGACCAAACGCGGCACCCCGTCGATGGGCGGTGTCGCGATCCTGATCGCGCTGTGGGCCGGCTACTTCGGCGCCCACCTCGCCGGGGTCTTCATGGACTCCGACGCCGGGCCCAGTGCCTCCGGTCTGCTCGTCCTGGGCTTGGCGACCGCCCTGGGCATCGTCGGATTCCTCGACGACTTCATCAAGATCCACAAGCACCGCAATCTCGGTCTCAACAAGACCGCCAAGTCGATCGGGCAGTTCATCGCGGCGATCCTGTTCGGCGTCCTCGTCCTGCAGTTCCGCAACGACGCCGGTCTGACGCCGGCGGGACCGTACCTGTCGTATGTGCGGGACATCGACGTCATCTCGATGGTCTCGGTGGCCTTCGTGATCTTCGTGTGGCTGGTGGTGGCCGCGTGGTCGAATGCGGTGAACTTCACCGACGGACTCGACGGGCTGGCCGCCGGATCGATGGCCATGGTGCTCGGCTCGTATGTGCTCGTCGCCTTCTTCCAGTTCGTCAACGCCTGCTCCGGCGGCGCCAAGCCGGCCAACGACATCCCCAAGGGCTGCTACAACGTGCGTGATCCGCTGGATCTGGCGTTGATCGCGGTCGCCGGGGGCGGCGCCTGCCTGGGATTCCTCTGGTGGAATGCCGCGCCCGCCAAGATCTTCATGGGTGACACCGGATCGCTGGCGCTCGGTGGCATGCTGGCCGGCCTGTCGATCACCACCCGCACCGAACTCCTCGCGGTGGTCATCGGAGCACTGTTCGTCGCCGAGATCGTCTCGGTCGTCATCCAGATCGCGTTCTTCCGCACCACCGGACGGCGGGTGTTCCGGATGGCGCCGTTCCACCATCATTTCGAACTCGGGGGGTGGGCCGAGACCACGGTCATCATCCGGTTCTGGCTGCTGACCGCGATCGCCTGCGCGTTGGGACTGTCGCTGTTCTACGGCGAGTTCCTCACGGTCAGTGGCTGAGGCGCACGCGATGAGTGCGGACGCGATGAGTGACCACGCAGACGCCGACGCGCCGCGCGCGGATGGCCTCGACGATCCGGCGACGTGGTTGCCGGGACGATCGGTGGTCGTCGCCGGTGGCGGAACCGCCGGGATGTCGGCGGCCGATCACCTTCTCGCCCTCGGCGCACGGGTGCGCATCGCCGACGACCGGGTACACGACGGTGTGGACACCCCGACCGCCGACACCCCGATTGCCGGGGCCGCGGCGATCGTCGAACGTGGCGCCACACTGATCTCGATCACCGCTCTGCTCGCCGACGCCGACTGGCCCGCACGAACCGATCTGGTCGTGGTCTCGCCCGGGTTCGCACCCACCCATGCGGTGCCCGCCGCCGCGCTGGCCGCCGGTGTTCCCGTGTGGGGTGAGGTCGAACTCGCGTGGCGTCTGGACGTCGCGCAGATCTACGGACCGTCGCGGACCTGGCTCGTGGTGACCGGCACCAACGGCAAGACCACCACCACCTCGATGCTCACCGAGATCGTGACCGCCGCGGGTCGTGGCGCGGCCGCCTGCGGCAACATCGGGCTGCCGGTGCTCGACGCCATGCGCGCCGAACCCCGCGTGGAGGTACTCTGCGCCGAGTTGTCGTCGTTTCAGCTGCACTGGGCGCCGTCGATCGCACCGGCGGCCGGGGTGGTGCTCAACGTCGCCGACGATCATCTCGATTGGCACGGATCGTTCGACGCCTACGCGCAGGCCAAGCAGATCGCCTTGCACGGAACGGTCGGCGTGGTCGGCCTCGACAACGCGGTCGCCGCGGGCATGCCGGTGTCCGGCCGACGGGTCGGATTCACGCTCGCCGAGCCGGGTCCCGGTGAGCTGGGCATCCGGGACGGGCACCTGATCGACCGGGCCTTCGCGCTCGAGGGGGATGTCCCCGGCGATGACGGGGTCGTGCTCGCCGACGTCGCGACCATCGCGCCGCCCGGGCCGTCCGGACAGTCCGATGCGTTGGCGGCGGCGGCGCTGGCGCGGGCCATCGGAGTCGACGCGGCGTCCATCGGCGCTGCTCTGGGCGCTTTCCGGCCCGCCGCGCATCGCGGCGAGGTCGTGGCGACCCGCGCGGGCATCGACTTCGTCGACGACTCCAAGGCGACCAATCCGCATGCCGCGCATGCCGCGGTCGCCGCGCACCGGCGCGTGGTCCTGATCGCCGGGGGACTGCTGAAGGGGGCCTCCCTGGCGGAGATGCTCACCGCGGTCGCCTCCCGCCTCGCCGGGGTCGTCGTGATCGGACAGGATCGGGATCTGATCGTCGAGGCTATCGCGCGACACGCCCCAGAAGTCCCAACAGTCACAGTGTTCACAGGGGACGATGGCTGCGTGACGGTACAGCGCGAGTTCTCCCTTCCCGCGGGATTCGATCTGCCCACAGGATCCGACCTTCCCGGGGCCCCGACCTCTCGACCGGCGACCTCCTCCGACGCCGCCGTCGCGGTGATGGACCGGGCCGTCGAGGTCGCCTGGGTCCTGGCCGATGGGCCGCGGGTCACCGCCGATGGGCCCCGGGACGCCGGTGAGCGACCCGACGCGATCCTGCTCGCCCCGGCCGCGGCATCGCTGGACATGTTCGCCGGCTACGGGCGGCGCGGTGACGCGTTCGCCGCGGCGGCCCGGTCGTTGGCCGGATCGTCACCGACAGCCGGTACCGACGAGCCGACGCGCCCATGACCCCGCGGACCGACACCGGCACAGATGCCGGCGCCGCGTCGAAGGCAGGACCCGCCGAGAAGTCGAAGGCAGGGCGCACCGAGAAGTCGAAGGCAGGGCGCACCGAGAAGTCGAAGGCAGGGCGCACCGAGAAGTCGAAGGCAGGACGCACCGAGAAGTCGAAGGCAGGACGCACCGAGAAGTCGAAGGCAGGACGCACCGAGAAGTCGAAGGCGCCGACATCGTCTCCGGGCGACACGGTGCCGGCGGACCCCGCGGCCGACGAGTCCACGCCGGGTACGCGTGACGGGGCCGACCGGGACACGACCGATCAGAAGCGGGATGCGCGGGCGGGTTCGGCGGGGGGCGCGGCGAAGAAGTCCGGCCGATCCGCGCGTGCCCGGAACGCGGAATCCGCGACGACGGTGACCGGGTCGCTGAGCTCGGTCGTCGGCACCATCGGCGAGGGTGTGCGGAGCCTGCTCGGTCGGCCGTTGGCGTCGTATCACCTGGTTCTCACGCTGGCGTTGCTGCTGACCGTGTTCGGCCTGGTGATGGTGCTCTCGGCGTCGTCGGTCGAGGGATACTCGCAGGACGGCTCGGCCTACGGGCTGTTCGCGACCCAGGTGGTGTTCGCGCTGCTGGGCCTGGTCGTCTTCTACTTCACGTTGCGCCTGCCGGTGCGGTTGCTGCGTCGTGTCGCGGCGCCGTTGATGATCGTCACGACCATCCTGCTGGCGCTCGTGCTGATCCCCGGGATCGGCACGCTGAGCCAGGGTGCTCGGCGTTGGTTCGTGATCTCGGGGTTGTCGGTTCAGCCGTCGGAGCTGGTCAAGGTGGCGCTGTGCGTGTGGGGGGCCCATCTGTTGGCTTCGCGCCGCCGGGAACATGCACCGCTGCGCGAACTGCTGATCCCGCTGTTGCCGGTCGGTGTGCTGATCTGTCTGCTGATCATCCTCGAACCCAACCTGTCGACCACCATCACGATCGCCATCATCGTCGGCACCCTGCTGTGGTTCGCCGGCCTGCCGATCAAGGTGTTCAGTGCCTTCGCGGTCACCGGTATCGCCATCGCCATCCTGCTGGCCCTGGTCGAGGGTTACCGATCGCAGCGCGTGATGAGCTTCCTCGGCGGCATCGACGATCCTCAGGGTGCCGGTTACCAGGCGCGCCAGGCCACCTATGCCCTGGCCAACGGCGGCGTCTTCGGGGTCGGTCTCGGTCAGAGCCGGGCCAAGTGGAACTACCTGCCGAACGCCCACAACGACTTCATCTTCGCGATCATCGGTGAGGAACTCGGCCTGATCGGCGGGCTGCTGGTGGTGATGCTGTTCGTGATCCTGGCGTTCGTCGGTTTCCGGATCGCGCATCGCTGCACCGACCCGTTCCTGCGTCTGATGACCGCCACCATCACCGTGCTGATCACCGCTCAGGCGTTGATCAACATCGGCTACGTCATCGGGCTGCTGCCGGTGACCGGTATCCAGTTGCCGCTGCTGTCGGCCGGTGGCACGTCGACGCTGACGGTGCTCGCGATGCTCGGGTTGTTGGCGAATGCGGCCCGCCACGAACCCGAGGCGGTCGTGGCGCTGTCCTCGCCGCCCACCCGTCGCTTCGGCCGGTTGTTCCGTCTGCCCACGCCGGTGGCCTACCAGCCGTCCCGGGCGGAGGTGCTGCGTGACCGCCTCGACGGCCGGCGATCCGGGGCCGCGCCGGCGCGCCGACAGCGACCGACGGCCGCCGGACCGGCCGAACCGGCCCGATCGGGCTGGCGACGTGTGTGGCCCGGCGGGCGCGGTGACGCGTCAGCGATGGTGCCGTCACCGGCTGCGCCGCCGGCGTCGCCCGGCAGGTATTCTCCTGCTCGGTATCGTGGCGCACCGACGCCCGGCGCCACCCGCGCCGGTGGTGGCCCGTCGAGAACTCGATATGCGGGTGCGCCGATGAGGTCGGAGCCGCGGGCGCACACCGGTCGCCCGGCCCGACGGTGACCGGACCCGATGACCGGGGCGAGGCCCGGGCCGGGTGTGCCCCGGCTTAAATCGGGCCGGGGTGAACCGTCCTCGGTGACCGGTGCCGCGGCGAACCCGTGGTGGGGCGAACCGTGGTGGGGCGCGGCCCGCATGACGCGCAGTGATGCACTCGGACGACGAGCCGGACCTCGGCTCACACGGAGAGGAAGCGATGGACTCGCCTGATCAGGCGGATGGCAGCGGTCGCCCGCTGTCGGTGGTGGTGGCCGGTGGCGGCACCGCCGGACACATCGAGCCGGCGCTGGCCGTGGCCGATGCCGTCCGGCGGCTCGACCCGCGGGCCCGGATCACCGCGCTCGGTACCCGCCGGGGCCTGGAGACCACCCTGGTTCCCGACCGCGGGTACGAGCTGGCCCTGATCCCGCCGGTGCCGTTGCCCCGCAAGCCCGGCCTGGAGTTGGCCAAGACGCCGGCGCGGCTGGCCCGGTCGGTGGCCGCGGCACGCAAGGTGCTCGCCTCGGTGCAGGCCGACGTCGTCGTCGGATTCGGTGGGTATGTGTCGATCCCGGCGTACCTCGCGGCGCAGACCCATCTCCGCGCCAAGAAGAGACTGCCGATCGTCATCCACGAGGCCAACGCGTCGGCCGGTATCGCGAACAAGGTCGGCGCCCGCTTCGCCGATGTGGTGCTCGCCGCGGTCGACGGGTCCGGGCTGGAGAATGCCCGCGTCGTCGGAATCCCGGTGCGGGGCCAGATCGCCGAACTCGACCGGTCCGCGTTGCGGGCCAAGGCCCGGCACTACTTCGGCCTCGACGAGGAGGCGCCGACACTTCTGGTGTTCGGTGGGTCGCAGGGGGCCCAACAGCTCAACAAGGCGGTCGAGGGTGCTGCCGGGGCGTTGGGCCGTGCCGGCATCGGCGTGCTGCACGCCTACGGGCCAAAGAATTCGATCGATCCGGCGACCCCGGCGGGCGCACCGCCGTATCAGGGTGTCGGCTATCTCAAGCGGATGGATCTGGCGTATGCCGCCGCCGACCTGGCGATCTGCCGGTCGGGGGCGATGACGGTGGCCGAGGTGTCGGCCACCGGGCTGCCCGCGGTGTATGTGCCGCTCCCGCACGGCAACGGCGAGCAGCGACTCAACGCTCTCCCGGTGGTCGAGGCCGGCGGGGGGATCCTGGTCGACAACGACGATCTCACCACCGAGTGGGTGGAACGGGAGATCCCGGCGTTGCTCGGTGATCGGGCGCGGTTGGCGTCGATGTCGGCGGCGGCCGCGGGCACCGGCCATCGGGATGCGGCGGTCGAGGTGGCGCGGGCGGCGCTGGAGTTGGCGGCGCAGTTCCGGGCCGGAGATCACCGCGGACACCTGGCACACGCGTTTCGCTCGCCGGGTTCGGCTCCGGAGCAGTGAACAATATGCATCGGAACGAGTGGGTGGAGGTGAGTCGATGACCGGCGAGACGACGCGATCGGGTGCCGGAACGCTGCCGGCCCACCTGCGGCGGGTGCACATGGTCGGTATCGGCGGTGCCGGCATGTCCGGGCTGGCGCGGATCCTGCTCGCGCGGGGTGCGGCGGTGTCCGGCTCGGACGCGAAGAGCAGTCGGGGTGTGCTCGCCCTGCGTGCGCGCGGCGCCCACATCCAGGTGGGACACGACCCGTCGGCGCTCGATCTGATCCCGGGCGGGCCGTCGGTGGTGGTGACCACCCATGCGGCCATCCCGAAGACCAATCTCGAACTCGTCGCGGCCCGGTCCCGGGGTATCCCGATCCTGCTGCGCCCGCATGTGCTGGCCGAGTTGATGGTCGGGTATCGCACGGTCCTCGTCGCGGGCACGCACGGGAAGACGTCGACGACGTCGATGGCCGTGGTGGCCCTGCAGCATTGCGGTGTCGATCCGTCCTTCGCGATCGGTGGTGAGCTGAACGAGTCGGGCACCAACGCCCATCACGGCAGTGGTGCGGTGTTCGTGGCTGAGGCCGACGAGAGCGATGGTTCGCTGCTCGAGTACACGCCCGACATCGTCGTGATCACCAACATCGAGTCCGATCACCTCGACTACTTCGGTACCGTCGAGCGCTACGTCGCGGTGTTCGACGCCTTCGTGGCCCGGATCGTCGACGGCGGCGTCCTGGTGGTGTGCCTCGACGATCCCGGCGCGCGGGCGCTGGCGCAGCGGTGCGCGGCGACGTTGGCCGCCCGGGGTGTGTCGGTGCTGGGATACGGCACCGACGGTGTGGCGGTGCCCGACGGTGTGTCGATGGTGGCGAGCGTGCGGTCGTGGACGCCGACGACCGCGGGCAGCGATGTCGAGGTCCGGTTCGCGCCGCCGGTCAACGACGTCGCCGAATCCCGCCGGATGTCGTTGACGCTGCCCGGTATTCACATGGCGCGGAACGCCATCGGGGCGACGATCGGTGCGGTGTGCGCCGGCGCCGATCTATCCGGGGTGATCGACGGCATCGAGGCCTTCTCCGGGGTGCGTCGGCGGTTCGAGTTCAAGGGCCGCGCCCGCGGGGTCGAGGTCTTCGACGACTACGCACACCATCCCACCGAGGTGGCCGCGGTGCTCACCGCCGCGCGCGCGATCGTCGACGCCGATCCCGGCGTCGAGCGACGCGTCATCGCCGTCTTCCAGCCTCATCTGTATTCGCGCACCGAGGAATTCGCCGATCAGTTCGCCGCGGCACTCGATCTGGCCGACGTGGTCGTCGTCGCCGACGTCTATGGGGCGCGCGAGGACCCGATCCCCGGTGTGAGCGGGCGGATGATCGTGGAGCGGATGTCGCGTCCGGCGACGTTCGTGGCGGACCTGTCCTCGCTGGCGCAGACGGTGGCCGCGGCGGTGGTGCCCGGGGACATCGTGCTGACGCTGGGTGCCGGGGACATCACCATGCAGGGCCCGGAAATCCTTGCCGTGCTGGCCGATCCGCATCCGGCGGGCCCAGAACAGGCGGGCCCAGAACAGGCAGGCCCAGCACCGGCGGGCCCAGCACCGGCGAGCCCCGAACCGGCGGAACCGTGAGGCCGCGGCTGCCACGGCGTCGCCGATCCCGGCTCCTGCTGGGCGGTGTGGTGGCGGCCGTCGTGATCGTCGGGTCGGTGCTCGTCGCGTATCTGACACCGCTGATGTCGGTGCGCGGCACCGAGATCAGCGGTACCCGGACGGTGCCGGGGGCTCAGGTGCTCGCCGCGGCCGCGGTGCCGTCGGGAACCCCGTTGCTGCAGGTCGACACCGGTGCCGCGGCACGGCGGATCGCCGCGATCCCGTCGGTGGAATCGGCACGCGTGCAACGCAGTTACCCGTCGACCCTGGAGATCACCATCACCGAGCGGGTCCCGGTCGCGGTGGTCACCGAGGGGGACAAGCTCCACGTCCTCGATCGGTCCGGGGTCGGCTACCTCACCTATCCCGCGGCCTCGGCGCCGCCGGACATCAAGAAGCTGCCCGTCTTCCACACCGCGACACCGGGTCCTGCCGATCCCACCACGCGGGCCGCGCTGGCGGTGGTGGCCGGGTTGCCGCCGTCGTTGTCCAAGCAGGTGGTCAGTGTCACGGCCTCCTCGCCGGTGGACATCCACCTGGAGCTGACCGGGAATCGGAATGTGGTGTGGGGTGACGATTCCCAGGGTGCGGAGAAGGCGCGCACGCTCAGTTATCTGTTGACCCGCGACGCCACGCAGTTCAACGTCTCCGCCCCCGCCTTTCCGACATACCGGTAGCGGCACGCCATCTCGGTAGGGGCGCACCATCTCAGGTGGAGGCGCGACAGCGCGCGGCGATTCGGGCGTCCGCGCCCCGCTTTCCGACATATCGGCGGGGATTTGGCGACACGCCGAGGCGCCTCCCGGGTCTGGGGCGCACCGGTGCCTAGCGTCGTCACCAACACCACTACTTGACATAACTCTAGATCTATGGTTGAGGTTTAGGGTTTTGACCCGAGAAGGAAGGCGAGCGTCATGACGCCACCGCACAACTACCTGGCCGTGATCAAGGTCGTCGGCATCGGCGGCGGCGGCGTCAACGCCGTCAACCGGATGATCGAGCAGGGCCTCAAGGGCGTTGAGTTCATCGCCATCAACACCGACGCGCAGGCGCTGTTGATGTCCGACGCCGACGTCAAGCTCGACGTCGGACGTGATTCCACGCGTGGTCTCGGCGCCGGTGCCGATCCCGAGGTGGGTCGTCGTGCGGCCGAGGATGCCCGCGACGAGATCGAGGAGCTCCTCAAGGGTGCCGACATGGTGTTCGTGACCGCGGGTGAGGGCGGCGGCACCGGAACCGGCGGCGCGCCGGTGGTGGCCGCGATCGCACGCAAGCTGGGCGCGCTGACCGTCGGCGTGGTGACCCGCCCGTTCGGCTTCGAGGGCAAGCGGCGTGGCAATCAGGCCGAGGCCGGCATCACCGCACTGCGCGAATCCTGCGACACCCTGATCGTCATCCCGAACGATCGTCTGCTGCAGCTCGGCGACGCCCAGGTCAGCCTGATGGACGCCTTCCGCAGCGCCGACGAGGTACTGCTCAACGGTGTGCAGGGCATCACCGACCTGATCACCACGCCCGGTCTGATCAACGTCGACTTCGCCGACGTCAAGGGCGTGATGAGTGACGCGGGCAGCGCGCTGATGGGTATCGGTTCGTCCCGCGGTGAGGATCGTGCCAAGAAGGCCGCGGAGTCGGCGATCAACTCGCCGCTGCTCGAGGCCTCGATGGAAGGCGCACGCGGCGTGCTCATCTCGATCGCCGGCGGCAGCGACCTGGGCCTGTTCGAGATCCACAACGCGGCGACCCAGGTGCAGGAGGCGGCCCACGAGGACGCCAACATCATCTTCGGCACCGTGATCGACGACAACCTCGGTGACGAGGTCCGGGTGACGGTGATCGCGGCCGGATTCGACGGCGGCGCACCGCGCAAGCGGACCGACGCACCCACGGCCGCCGCCGGGAAGTCGGCGGTCGGATCGGCCACCGCCGGTACCGTCTCGACGCCCACCAAGAGCGATCCGCTCTTCGGTGACCTCCCGGCCGGGCAGGGCGATCCCTTCGCCTCCAACGCCGCCCCCGAGCGGCCCCGCCGCAACAACGTGACCCTCGACGACGACGACGTCGATGTTCCGTCCTTCATGAAGCGGTGAGATGAACTCACCGGTTTCCGGTGGTGCGCGGGTCCGGCGCGTGGTGACCACCCGCGCCGGCGGCGTCTCGCGTGCGCCGTATGACAGCTTCAATCTCGGTGATCATGTCGGCGACGACCCCGCGGCCGTGGCGGTCAACCGGCGACGCCTCGCCGAGCAGATCGGTGTCGAGGAGTCGTCGGTGGTCTGGATGGAGCAGATCCACAGTCGCAACGTCACGGTCATCGACGAGCAGACGCTCGGATCCGCCGAGGGCGAGCGGGTCGGACCGTCGATCCGGGTGCCGGCGACCGACGCCCTCGTCACCACGGTCCCCGGCGTCGCGTTGGCGGTCCTGAGCGCCGACTGCGTGCCGGTCCTGCTCAGCGACGACGAGGCCGGTGTGATCGCCGGTGTGCACGCCGGGCGGGTGGGTGCGCGGATCGGGATCATCCCGGCGACGCTGCGCACGATGATCCGGCTCGGCGCGCGTCCCGAACGCATCGGGGCGTTCCTCGGGCCGGCCGCGAGCGGTGAGCGCTACGAGGTCCCCGCAGCGATGCAGCGCGACGTCGAGGAACACCTCCCGGGCAGTGCCTGCCGAACCCGTCAGGGAACCGCGGGCCTCGACCTGCGCGCCGGGATCCGTCGGCAACTCCTCGCCGTCGGGGTCGGTGCGGTGGCGCAGGATCCGCGCTGCACCATCTCCGACACCGAGTTGTTCAGCCATCGACGTGGCGCCCCCACCGGCCGGTTGGCGTCGGTGATCTGGATCGATCCCGACGGCGATCCCGACGAGGACGCTGCCGGCCCGGTGGCCGGGTCGTGAGCGATCCGCGCTCGGATGAACTCGCCGGGCGACTCGCGGCCGTGCGTGAGCGGCTCGACGCCGCGGTCGCCGCGGCCGGTCGCCCGGTGGGCGACGTCGAACTGCTGGTGGTCACCAAGTTCTTCCCGGCATCCGACGTGATGCGGCTGATCGAGCTGGGGGAGCGGGCCTTCGGCGAGTCGCGGGAGCCGGAGGCGAGCCGCAAGCTCGCCGAACTCGGCGACGCCGTACCGACCCATCGGGTGGTGTTCGACATGATCGGCAGTGTGCAGACCAAGAAGGCGAAAACCGTTGCGCGGTGGGCGCGTTCGGTGCATTCGGTCGACCGCGACAAGCTCGTCGGGCATCTGGGCCGGGCAGCCGAACAGGCACTCGACGAGCACGTGCGCGACGCGCCGCTGGGCGTGTTCGCCCAGGTGAGTCTCGACGGTGACCCGACGCGCGGTGGTGTCGAGATCGCGGACCTGCCGGCCCTGGCCGAGACCATCGCCGCGGAGTCGTCCCTGAGGCTGCGTGGGCTCATGGTGATCACTCCCGTCGACGGTTCTCACCGGCAGTGGATGGAGCGGATGTCCGAGGTCCGGGAGGGTTTTCTCGCCGATCACCCGCAGGCCGGTGAGTTGTCCGCCGGGATGAGCGGGGACATGGAGATCGCGATCGAATACGGCTCGACATGCGTGCGTGTCGGTACCGCGATCATGGGTTCTCGGCCGATACTCTCTCAGTAATCACATTGGTCACACGAGAACCAACGAGAACAACAACACCCACCGGCACCACCTGCAACACCGCTCTAAGCGTCGGACGACAGAGAGGCCCCCGCACATGACCACGATGCAGAAGTTCAAGGCATATTTCGGCATGGTGCCTCCGAGTGAGTACGAGGACGATTACCTCGACGAGCCGGGCCCCGGACCGGTGCGGGCGGTGCCGCGGGAGCGGTCCTACCGCGACGAGTACTACGGCGACGTCTCCTACCGTGACGAGGTCGCCGGAGAAGGCTACGGGGAGTTCCGCGAGGTCGGCTTCCGGGAGCGTGACGGGTATGGCGAGGAACGCCGCTACGCCGCGGCCGGATACGAATTCGAGGCCGGCTACGCCGCGGCACCGGAATACGCCTACGCGGGCAGTGTCCGGGCGGCCGTCGAACACGGTCCGGAGCGTGTGCGTCCGGCCCGGCTCGAGCCGCTGCAGCGGTCGAGCAGCGCGACGTTGCGCGCCGCGAGCGGTCCCCGCGGCGTGGAATCGCGTGGAGAACTCGAGCGGGTGTTCGCCGACGGACCCCTGCACAAGATCACCACGCTGCGCCCGTCCGACTATGGCGAGGCCCGCACCATCGGTGAGCGCTTCCGCGACGGCAACCCGGTGATCATGGATCTGGTCAACATGAGCAACGACGACGCAAAGCGACTCGTCGACTTCGCCGCCGGACTCGCGTTCGCGTTGCGCGGTTCGTTCGACAAGGTCGCCACCAAGGTGTTCTTGCTCTCGCCCGCCGACATCGACGTCTCGGCCGAGGATCGGCGCAAGATCGCCGAAACCGGCTTCTACAATCAGTCCTGAACTGCGCAAATCGGCCCAATCGCCCACCCTCCGGTGGGGTCGGGCCATCCCATCCGATCGTCGTCGTCGCGCCCGCGGAGACGTGCCGGGTCACACCGGTGCGACCGCGGGCGCGCGGCGTCAGGCACTCTTGAGAAGTGGCGATGCTGTTCGAAATCCTCTACTACGTCCTGTTCGTCTACTGGTTGCTGCTCCTGGCCCGGCTCATCGTGGAACTGGTCCGCAGTTTCGCGCGGGAATGGCGACCGACCGGAATCGTCGTGGTGGTCATCGAGGTGACCTTCACCCTCACCGATCCGCCGATCAAACTCCTGCGGCGCATCATTCCGCCGATTCCCCTCGGACCGGTGCGGCTGGATCTGTCCCTGATGATCGTGCTGATCGTTGTCGTCATCGCGATGCAATTCGTGGGCTCGTTCCGGACATCGGCGGCCCTGGCCGCGCTCGGCATGCCGGTCTGAAAGCAGGAGCGCCATCGGGTACGTGTCTGCCGGTAGTGGGCCATTTCGACGGGCATGGATGTCATAGTTAGATGACTGTTTGGTTGCGAGACGACATCGATGATCTACAACGAACGGTTCAGGTGTGACAGGATAAGACGCCAGTTACAGATTTTGACTGGTATGAATGATCAGTGACACTCTGTACTGGGCTCAGTTTTCGACCGTCAACAACACACAATCTCGAACGACATTGAGGGGACCGACATGCGGCTGACACCAGCTGATGTGCACAACGTCGCGTTCAGCAAACCGCCTATCGGTAAACGCGGCTACAACGAGGACGAGGTGGATCAATTCCTCGACTTCGTCGAGGCGGAACTCGCGCGTCTGATCGATGAGAACTCCGATCTGAAGCAGCGCGTCGAAGAACTCGAAGGCGAGCTCGCCGACGCCAAGTCGGGTGCGGTCGCCGCCGCTCCGGCACCGTCGGAGGACCACACGCAGGTCTTCTCGATGTCCAAGCCCGAACCCGAGCCCGCCCCGGCCCCGGTGGCCGCTGCCGCACCGGTCAGCGCACCCGTCGACGGCGACGCCCATGTCCGGGCCGCCAAGGTTCTGGCCCTGGCGCAGGAGACGGCCGACCGCCTGACCGGATCGTCGCGACAGGAGGCCGACGCCCTGCTGTCGGACGCCCGTCAGCGAGCCGACTCGATGGTCGCCGACGCGCAGAGCAAGTCCGAGGCCACCCTGACCGACGCCCGGCAGCGATCCGAGGCGATCCTCGCCGACGCTCAGACGCGTTCGGAGGCGCAGGTGCGTCAGGCCCAGGAGCGTGCCGACGCCCTGCAGTCCGATGCCGAGCGCAAGCACGCCGAGATCATGGGCACCATCAACCAGCAGCGTGGTGTGCTCGAGGGCCGCATCGAACAGCTCAAGGTGTTCGAGCGCGAGTACCGCACCCGCCTGAAGACCTACCTGGAATCGCAGCTCGAGGAGTTGCAGCAGCGCGGTAGCGCCGCACCGGTGGAGAGTGGACGCCCCGTCGACCAGTCGTTCTCCACGGATCCGGGCAATGGTGGGTTCAGCAACTACTCGCAGAGCTGATCGCCCGCGACGTGAGCACATGACATGCTGACCCTGGCCCTGGCGGCCACGCTCGTCGGTTTCGTCCTGCTCGTCGTCGGTTTGATCACGGGCACACTGTGGCTCGCGGTCGCGTGCATCGTGGTGTGTCTGGTCGGACTGATCTTCCTGGTCGCCGACATCGTGTGGTCGGGGCGCCGGACCAAGCCGGAGCCCGATCGGGGCGGCGGGTTCGGCTTCGGGACCGATGAGGACGCTGCCGCCCACGACGAACGCGACGCCGGCGACGATGCCGGCCCGACCGGGGACGAAGCCGGATCGGCTCAGACCGTGGCCGCCGGTGACGAACCGTCGAGTTCTCCGCCGCCGCATCCCGGCGGGCCCAGAGCGGTGCCGATGTCGGCAGAGGACGAGCGAGCGGCCCTCTGGCAAGGTGTGGTGACACCACGATCGCCGGCCGAGCCGCCGGCGTCCCATGCCGAGAAGGCCGATCGCACCCCGGTGCCCCCGGCGCAGCCGACCGGCGATTCACCCACCGTCGACTCACCGAACGTTGACTCGACGGTTGATTCTCCGACAACGGCCGAACGGGGTTACGCCGACTATCTGCGATCCGTGGGCGCCGCCGACATCGTCGATACGCCGAAGCCTGCTGATGTGCCGGCACCGCCGGCACCGGGTTCGGTTCCCACCTCATCGTCGTCCGGTGCGACGGACCCCGCGGTGACACGAGCGCAACCGCAGGCGACCTCCGACGCCGACGCTGATCGTGAGGATCCGCCCCCGCCCCGTACGATCGATCCGCTCGATCCGAATTGGCGTCCGCCACTGTCCTGAGCGACAGCGGGCGCTTGGCAGCGGGGCCCGAAAACGATTTGGTTGTCGGCCGCCCTCGGCGGCTACACTGAGTGCTGCGTTGATCCGGCCATCACCGGGGAGCACCTGGAAGAACGGGGTACGGCCGGGCCCACCCGGTCCGGCAATGTCCGCCCTCAGTAGAACCAGGCGGGTTGGCCCGTCACAGCCTTGTTGATCCGCGACGGTCGCCCATCGGCGGTCCCGCGGGTGCCGAGTGGCATCGGTGTCTGCCGATGCAAGCGGGGTGGTACCGCGCAGATGATGCGTCCCCGTGCCGAATGAGCAGTGATGGCACGAGGAGCCCTTCGTATGAGCGACGCCAGTTCGTCCCCCGACACCCACGTGTACCCCGTCGTCGACATGACCGACGGCGAGCGTGGAGCACCGTCGTTCCCCACGGTCGAAGAACGGGTCCTGGCCTACTGGGATGCCGACGACACCTTCCGTGCGTCGATCGCCAACCGCGCCGACGCCCCGGAGTTCGTCTTCTACGACGGTCCGCCGTTCGCCAACGGCCTGCCCCACTACGGGCATCTGCTGACCGGCTACGTCAAGGATGTGGTACCGCGGTACCAGACGATGCTCGGCAAGAAGGTGGAGCGCCGCTTCGGCTGGGACACCCACGGTCTACCCGCCGAACTCGAGGCCGAACGCCAACTCGGGATCACCGACAAGTCGGAGATCGAGACCATGGGCGTCGAGAAGTTCAACGACTACTGCCGCGATTCGGTGCTGCGCTACACCGGTGAATGGCGCGACTACGTGACCCGGCAGGCCCGCTGGGTGGACTTCGACAACGATTACAAGACCCTCGACATCGACTTCATGGAGTCGGTCATGTGGGCCTTCCGGCGGCTGTGGGACAAGGGCCTGATCTATCAGGGTCATCGCGTGCTGCCGTACTCCTGGTACGAGCAGACACCGCTGAGCAATCAGGAATCCAAGCTCGACGACGCCTACCGGATGCGTCAGGACCCGGCGGTCACCGTGCGCATGCCGCTGGTCGTCCCCGACGGTCCGCACACCGAACTCGACGGCGTGAACGCCCTCATCTGGACGACCACCCCGTGGACACTGCCGAGCAACCTCGCCATCGCCGTCAACCCGGATGTCACCTACGTCCACCTCAGGGCGGCCGACGGGCAGGAATACCTGCTCGCCGAGGCGCTGGTGGGTGCCTACGCCAAGGAGTTCGGTGATTCCGAGACCCTGGGCACCTACCGGGGCGCCGACCTCGCCGATCTGCACTACACGCCGCCGTTCGACTTCTTCGCCGGCCATCCGAATGCGCACCGGATCCTGTTGGGTGACTACGTCACCACCGACAGCGGCACCGGAATCGTGCATCTGGCACCGGCTTTCGGTGAAGAGGACATGGAACTGGCCACCGCCAACGGCATCGAGGTGGTGCAGCCACTGGATCCGGGTGGCCGATTCACCGCGCAGGTGCCACCGTACGAAGGCCTGATGGTCTTCGATGCGAATCCGGTGATCATCAAAGACCTCAAGGGTGTGGGCAAGATCCTGCGGCACGAGACGATCGAGCACTCCTATCCGCATTCGTGGCGATCGGGAAAGCCGTTGATCTACATGGCCGTTCCGTCGTGGTTCGTGGCCGTGGCGCCGATCAAGGAGCGGATGCTCGAGCTCAACAAGCAGATCACCTGGGCGCCCGAACACATCCGGGACGGTCAGTTCGGCAAGTGGCTCGAGGGTGCGCGGGACTGGAACATCAGCCGAAATCGCTTCTGGGGTGCGCCGATCCCGGTCTGGGTGTCGGACAATCCGGAGTATCCGCGGACCGATGTCTACGGCTCACTCGACGAGCTCGAGCGGGATTTCGGGGTGCGACCGGACAATCTGCATCGTCCCTACATCGACGAGCTGACCCGGCCCAATCCCGATGATCCGACCGGTACCTCGGTGATGCGCCGCGTCCCCGAGGTACTCGACTGCTGGTTCGAGTCCGGGTCGATGCCGTATGCGCAGGTGCACTACCCGTTCCAGAACGCCGACTGGTTCGACGGTGACGCCGATTCCGGTGTGCTGCCGCACAATCCGGGTGACTTCATCGTCGAGTACAACGGTCAGACCCGCGGCTGGTTCTACAACCTGCACGTACTGGCGACGGCCCTGTTCGACCGGCCCGCATTCAAGAGCGTGATCGCGCACGGCATCGTGCTCGGCGACGACGGCCAGAAGATGAGCAAGTCCAAGCGCAACTACCCCGACGTCAACGAGGTCTTCGACCGCGATGGCTCCGATGCGATGCGCTGGTTCCTGATGGCCTCGCCGGTGCTGCGGGGCGGCAACCTGGTGGTCACCGAGAAGGGAATCCGCGAGGGAGTCCGTCAGGCGCTGCTGCCGCTGTGGAATGCCTACAGTTTCCTGCAGCTCTACGCCGAGCGGCCGGCCACCTGGCGGACCGACTCGACCAACGTGCTCGACCGGTACATCCTGGCCAAGCTGGCGGTCACCCGCGACGACATGACCACGGCGCTCGACACCTATGACATCGCCGGGGCATGTGAGTCGTTCCGCGAGTTCGTCGAGTCGCTGACCAACTGGTACGTCCGTCGGTCCCGGGCGCGGTTCTGGGCGGGACAGGACGCCGATGCGGACGCCTTCGACACGCTGTACACGGTGCTCGAGGTGGCCTCCCGGCTGGCGGCGCCGCTGCTGCCGCTGGCCACCGAGGCGATCTGGCGCGGGCTGACCGGCGGACGGTCGGTGCACCTCACCGACTGGCCGAGTGCCGACGAACTGCCCGGCGACACCGCGTTGGTGTCGGCGATGGACGAGGTGCAGGCGGTGTGTTCGACGGCGTCGAGTATCCGCAAGGCCAACCAGCTCCGGGTGCGACTTCCGTTGCCGGGGTTGACGATCGCGTCGCCGACGGCCGAGCAACTCACCCCGTTCACCGACCTCATCGCCGACGAGATGAATGTGAAGTCGGTGCAGTTGTCCACCGACGCCGACGCCTATGGGCGCCACGAGCTGGTGGTGAACGCCCGCGCGGCCGGACCCCGTTTGGGCAAGGATGTGCAGCGGGTGATCAAGGCGGTCAAGGCGGGCAACTGGACCGTGTCGTCGGCCGCCGATGGCACCGAGGTGGTCTCGGCCGACGGGATCGATCTGCAGCCCGGTGAGTACACGCGCAAATTGGTTGCGGTGGAGCCGGATTCGACGGCCGAGCTGCCCGGCGGCGGTGGCCTGGTCGTCCTCGACACCGCGGTGACCGAGGAACTCGAATCCGAGGGCTGGGCCAAGGACCGCGTGCGGGAACTGCAGGATGCGCGAAAGACGTTGGGACTCGACGTCTCCGACCGCATCGAGATCCGTCTGGTGGTACCCGCCGGGCGCGCCGAATGGGCCCGGCGTCATGCCGAGCTGATCGCCGGTGAGGTTCTCGCGGTCCGCTTCGACGTCGACGTCGACGGTGCTGCCGGAGCGATCGCACTCGGCGACGGCGTCAGCGCCGATGTGGTGAAGGCGCCCGCCGGAAGCTGAGCGCCGGCACGGTCGTTGACAGCGCTCACGCACACGTTGACAGCGCTCACGCACACGTTGACAGCGCTCTGAATTTCACTGACAGCGCTTCGCCAAGCGCTGTCAACGTCGGGTAGAGCGCTGTCAACGTGGTGTCGAGCGCTGTCACCGTGGATGGGGTTGGACGTCGGGTTCGCGATCAGATGTCGATCGCCGCAAGCATGTGCTCCAAAGCCGTGATGCGCTGACGGCAGTATTCCTCGAGTGCCGGGTCGGCGACGGCATCGGGGGTGAGGCGTTCGACGGGGATGGAGGCGACTGCTGCCGCGAGGGCGAGTTGGATGCGGTGGGCGCGGGTGAGATCGGGCAGTGTGATCCGCACGCCGCCGTCGGCGAGTCCGGCTCGGTAGGCGGGCAGGCACAGATCCTGGAGTTCGCCGAGGCGCGCGCCGGGCATCCGTCCGAGGTCGATCTCGCTGATGACGAGTTGGGAGAGATCGAAGCCCACCCGATTGCGGCCGAAGAACGCCCAGTCGATGACGATGAACCCGGAGCCGTCCACGGAACGCAGGATGTTGTTGGGACATGCGTCGCCGTGTGCGACGAGGAGCGGGAGCGACTCGATCTCGGTCAGCAGGGTCGGCACCTGCTCGATGAACGCGTCGAGCCGACGGCGCAGAGCCGGCGTCACCGTTCGGAGCAGCGCCGGGTGTGACCACACCGATCCCTCGTCGAACGCCGCGAGATACATCCCGCACAGCTTGATCTGCCAGTACACCCGGGCCTGATGCGGACCGGTCGGGTGTCCGATGGCGTCGACGATGTGACCGATCGGGTCCGCACCGGCGAATCGTCCGAGCATCCGGGCGGCGTCGCGGTAGTCGGTTGCCGACCACGGACCCGGGACATGGTCGACCCGTTCCAGCCAGATGGCGGCGGATTCGTCGTCGAGATCGATGACGGCCGGGCATCGAGCCTGTCGCATGCCCTCGGGGAGCGACGACGACATGGGCGAGCGGTATACGTCGGGCTCGACACGCCAGGGCAATGCGTCCATCAGGACCGCCCGGTGTTCGGGCGGTATTGCCGCCAGCATCGGAGACCGTGCCACGGATCGGGCGACCTTGCGGACGAGGCGGTGGGTGCCGGCGTCGGTGCGCACGCGAACCTCGGCGCGTTCGCCGGTGGTCAGTGTCGACAGCGGGTAATCGACGTCGGCGACCGAGGTCTCACGGATCTCGCCGGGCACAACGGCGCGGATCTCCTCGAGCCAGGGCGCGGGGGAAGGCTCTTGTGGCGACGCGCTCATCGGCTACCCTTTGGTCAAGCTACTTTACTAGAAAGGTAAGTAGATTGACCAATTCTGTCAAGGGGATGTCCGCAGCCGGGCCGGGTCCGCACGTGGCGATGCTGCTGGGACTCGCCCTGGCGCGGGTACGCGCAGGGGTGGTCCCCGAGGAGTGGGACGGCCTGCGCGTCTCGCACTTTCGCGTCCTCGAGGCGGTCGCCGACGGAGCCGGGCGGACCGTCGACCTGGCGCAGGTTCTCGGAATGACCAAGCAGGGCGCCGGTCAGCACGTCGCCTTCCTGGTCGACGGCGGGTTCCTCGCGGTCGGCCACGATCCGGGCGATCGACGCGTGCGGCGGATCTCGGTGACCGCGCGAGGCGAGGACCTGATCGGGCGACTTCGGGTGTATCTGTCGGCGGTCGAACGCACGTGGGCCGCCGAGGTGGGACCCCACGACTACGAGGTGTTCCGTCGGGTCCTGGCCCGGATTGCACACGGCGAGGATCTCTACTCCGCGTGATCGGGTAACACGCGCGGGTCGGGAGTCGGTCGGTCCCGACGCAGGATCGCCGACAGGACGGCGTCGACCTGTGCGCCGAACAACTGCTCCGGCGCGGCGAAGGTGTCGGTGCCGTACTGGCCGATGACCTCCAGCGAGGTCGCGCCGATCACGGTGGACCACAACAGTGTTCCGGCCAGCAGGACGCCGTCGGGCAGGGTGCTGGCGAACTCGGTGCGGATGGCGTCGAGGTCGGTCGACAGTTCGGCGGGCAGCGAGGTCCGGCGATCGGTGGTCCGTCCGGCGGCATGTGCGTCGGCGAGTTCGGCGAGCAGGCGGGCGATCACCCTGGTGCCGGGCGCGACGGTGCGGTCGGCGGGGGCGGCGTAGCCGGGTACCGGGCTGCCGTACAGCAGTGCCCACCGGGCCGGGTCGTTGATCGCCCAGGAACGAATCGCGTTGGCGACGGCCAGGATTCGGACGTAGGAATCCGCCGGTTCGGCGGCATCGGCGGCGGCGTCGACCGCCTCGCCGAGGTCGGTGTACCCCTCGACGAGCAGCAGCGTCAGCAGTTCGTCGCGACTGGGCACATAGCGATAGACCGCCGAGGAGACCACGCCGAGTTCCCGGGCGATCGCACGCAGCGAGAGTCCCGCGGCTCCGTGGGTGCGCAGATGCTCACGCCCGAGCCGCAGGATCTCGGACTCCATGACCTGTCGATTCTGTGCACGGGAACGCGATGTGGTCGCGCGGGACGGGGGAGTGTCGGCAGGGGGCATGGCGACCATCGTGCCATGAATGAGAGCGGTGCTCTTGATTTTCTGGCCGGGATGGCGGATTCTGAATTAGAGAGCACCGCTCTCGATTCCGCCTCAACGAAAGGGCCGACATGTCCGACACCCACTACCGCGCACCGCAGGGCCTCGATGTCCGCTTCAACGCCATCGTCCGATGGCTCGCCGATCGCGGCGTGAATCTGGCCGGCGCGCAAACCCTGACCGTCCTCGGACGGAAGACCGGCACACCGCAGCGAATCCCGGTCAACCCGTTGACCATCGACGGCGCCCAGTACCTGGTCTCGGTGCGGGGTCAGACCCAGTGGGTGCGCAACGTGCGGGTCAACGGGGCGGTCGAGTTGCGTCGCGGTCGTCGCACTCGTGCCGCCCACCTCACCGAGGTGCCCGATTCCGCGCGCCCGGCGATCATCCGCCGCTACCTGGACAAGTGGGGCTGGGAAGTCGGCCGCTTCCTGCCCGACGGAGTCGGCGTCGACGCCACCGCCGATCAGATCCGCGCCCACGCCCACCAGATCCCGGTCTTCGTCGTCGGGTGACCCGCGCGGCGAGTGCCCCGTCCGGTACTGCCTACGCTGGTGAGGTGTCCGATCGATCCGCTCCCTCCGGAGAGGGGGAACGCAGTGCCCGCTGGGTGATGCACCTGGACATGGACGCCTTCTTCGCCTCGGTGGAACAACTCACCCGGCCCACCCTCGCCGGGCGACCCGTCCTCGTCGGCGGTACCGGCGGCCGCGGAGTCGTGGCCGGCGCGAGCTACGCCGCCCGTGCCTACGGCGCACGATCGGCGATGCCCATGCATCAGGCGCGGCGACTGGTCGGCGCGACCGCGGTGGTGTTGCCGCCACGCGGCAGCGTCTACCGCGCGGTGAGCGAACGCATCTTCGCGATCGTCCGCGAATCGGTGGGTGTGATCGAGATGCTGTCCTTCGACGAGGCGTTCGCCGAACCGTCCGAGCTCAGTGGCGAAAGTGGTGCCACCGCACAGGAGTTCGCGGAGTCCATCCGGCGCCGCATCCGGGATGAGGTGGGACTGGCGGCCTCGGTCGGCTTCGGGTCGGGCAAGCAGATCGCCAAGATCGCATCGGGGATGGCCAAACCCGACGGGGTGATGGTCATCGGACCATCCGGGGAACTCGACTTCCTGCACGCACTTCCGGTGCGCAAACTCTGGGGGATCGGCCCGGTATCCGGAGACCGATTGGCGCGCTTGGGGATTGCCACCATCGGTGACTTCGCGGCACTGTCCGAGGTGGAGGTGGCCTCGGTGCTCGGGTCGACCGTCGGGCCGGCGCTGCATCGCCTGGCCCAGGGCATCGACGACCGCCCCGTCACCGAACGTGCCGCGGCGAAACAGATCTCGGCGGAATCGACATTCGCCGACGACATCGTGACCCTGCCCGCCCTGCGGCCGGCGATCGCCCGCGCGGCCGCCGACGCCCATCGGCGGCTCGTCGCGGACGGTCGCGGGGCCCGCACTGTGGTCCTGAAACTCAAACGCTCCGACATGTCCGTCCTCACCCGCAGTTCCACCCTTCCCGCCGCCACCAGCGACCTCGACGCGCTGGTCGCCATCGCTCAGCGACTGGCCCTCGATCCGGAGGCAATCGGCCCGATCCGGCTCGTCGGCGTCGGGTACTCGGGACTGAGCGACATCGAGCAGTACGCACTCTTCGGCGACGCGGCGGTCACGGCCGGCGCAATCAGTTCTGCCCACCTCGATCCGGGCGACACCCCTGTGGTCGATCCCGATTCAGTCGAGCCCGACTCGGGTGACATCGATCCGGTGCACACCGATTCCCTCGACCTCGACGTCCCCGCCGGGAACCGCACGAGCGCGAATCCGTCCGGGGCGCACCACCATTGGGCTACCGGCCGCGACGTGGTGCACCCCGAGTACGGGCACGGGTGGGTGCAGGGTGCCGGTCACGGGGTGGTGACGGTGCGCTTCGAGACGCGGGCCACCGGACCCGGACCGGTCCGCACGTTCACCGAGTCGGACGCGAACCTGCAACCGGCCGATCCGCTCGACAGCCTCGCGTGGCCGTCGACGGCGACTCAGGCCGGCCAGTCACGCGGTTCGGATGCCGAGAAGAAGTCGGCCACCTCGTCCTGATCGCAGCCGGTGCCGAGCAGTGCCAACAGCGCCATCCGGGCCTGCGGCGGACGAAGCCACCGGGAGACGATCGCGCCCGCCCGCTCCAGATCGACGGCGCCGCCACCGCCGCCATAGGTGGGGACGACCGGGCCGAACGGAACCCGGGTGGACACGACGACGACCACGCCGCGTCGACGCGCCAGATCCACCTCGGCCGTGATGTCGGGATGGGTGTTGCCCGAACCGGTCCCGGCCAACACGATGCCGCCCGCATGCTGCGCGACGGCCGCGGCGATGATGCCGGGGGAGACACCCGGATACAGGCTGTAGGTGTCCACCCGCGCCAACCGGCCACTCGGCACCGGACCGGTCAGCAGCGGTCGTGGCAACCCGTCATGCACCGAGTCGAACGCATCGAGGTCGACCGTGGACGCCTTGAACGCACCACGCGCCGCGACGAGCTGCCCACCGAGGAGGATGGAGACCCCGTGACCGCGGCTCGCCGGGTCCGCCGCGTGGCCCAACGCCGCGGCAATGTTCTCCGGGCCGTCGGAATCCGGGGAATCGGCCGGATACTGGGCGCCGGTGAAGACCACCGGCCGCGGATCGGCCGCGAACAGGTCGGCGAGGAAGGCGGTTTCCTCCATCGTGTCGGTGCCGTGGGTGACCACCACGCCGTCCACCGCGTCGTCGGCGAGGGCATCGGCGATGGCCGAGACGATCCGGAACTGATCGGCCGGGGTCAGTGCCGAGGAGTCCTTCGCCATCAGGTCGACGGCGACCACGTCGACGGCACTCACCAGCGGTTCCGGGACCGCGTCGGCGTCATCGCCGACGGTGCCCGGCACCTCGGCGACACCCATCAGATCATCGGCCGACAACGTCGGCACGGCCCCGTCGGCCGTCGTCTGCGAGGCGACCGTGCCGCCGGTGGTGATCAGGACGATGCGGGCGCGGGCCTGCGAAGGTGCCATGGATCACAAGGTTCCCCGGAACCTCCGGGTGGCGTCAACCGTTGCGGGGTGGAGTCGAGGACCGACCTCGATGCGGGGCGGCGGTCGGTGACCGGTGACGCCGGATTGGGCCGGGGTTGGCGCTCATGCCCGATCTTGTTTGGCATAGTGGGGAGAACTCGTCGCGGCGCGCGGGGCGGGGAGTCCCGGCGCCGTGCATCCGAACCGATGCCCAGACCCGAAGACCAGTGAGGGAGTTCGTTGAAGTTTCCGAAGTTCGTAGGTGCGGTCATGATCGCCGCCGCGGTCACCGCCGGCCTCACCGCCTGTGGCGGCGATGACGGTTCCGATGACATCCCCACCATTCCCGCGACCAGCAGTTCGACGGCGTCCGACGGCAGCGACGTCACCAATCCGGATTCGCCGCCGTCGGTGGCGACGCTGAACCAGATGCTCGACACGGCACTCGACCCGCAGGTGCCGAACGCGCAGAAGGTCGTCCTCGTCCAGAATTCGGAGAAGGACCCGTCCGTCTTCGACAAGCTGGTCGAGGCCCGCCAGCAGAACCAGGACGTCACCTACACCCTCAAGGGCCCGGTCACCGTCGACGGACCCAACCGCGCGACGGTGCGCGCGACCGTGAAACTGCCCGACCAGGCACCCCAGGACATCGATGCCCAGATCGTCTACGACAACGGTCGCTGGAAGCTGGCGTCGAGCTTCGTCTGCCCGCTGATCACCAACAACGGTGTCACCAGCGCGATGTGCCCGTCGACGAGCACCCGCCGCACCACCACCAGCCGCGCACCCAACTGACAGGGCACCCAACTGACAGCGCGGCCCCGACCGACGACGATGGCCACCGATCCCTCCGGATCGGTGGCCATCGTCGTATGCCCGCCAGGCGTGGCCCAGGGGGCCGTGCCGACGTCGTCAGGGCGACTTCCAGCCCATGGTGAACCCGAAGGTCTGCAGCAGCGGCTGATTCACGTCGGCGCCGACCAGCTCGCGCGCCCCGCGATACTCGGCCGTTCCCGCGACGGGCAGCCCGCGGGTCAGATCGATCGTCACCTCGCCGGAACCGGTGTAGGAATACCGTTCGATGGTCAGCGTCGCATCGCCGCCGGGAATGGTGAACACCGAATTGACCGGTGACTCGTCGGCGGTGAAGGACACCGTCAGACGGTCACCCTCCCACCGCGTCAGCCGCGCCTCGACGGTCTGCACGACGGTCGCCGCCGAGGACAGGGTGCGTTCGGTGCGCCACGTGGCGCCGACACCGATGGGATCGGCGGGCAGTGTGATCGCGTTCTGCAACGACTGCACCAGCGACTGTTCGACGGCGCGTCGCGCCGATTCCGACGATGGATCGGTCGGGGCCAGACGCAACGACAGCGGGGCCAGACCGGGACCGACACCGATCTCGGCGACGCTGCCGGCGACCGGCGGCAACTGACCGCCGAGTTCCGGCTGCGCCGACGTCGGGGCGCCGAGCACCGCGGTCAGCCGATCGGGTGCGTCGCACCCGAAGCGCACCGTCAGCGGTGTGTCGAGGGACTGCGTCGTCTGTGCCGTCGTCGACGACTCGGTGGAGGTGGTCGAGAGGGTGACCTGCTGCGCCGAGGCGAGGTCGGGGGCCGCGCTCGCGGCGCGGAGGGGCCCGGTGCCCGGCGAGGTGAGTGTCACCGATGCCGACGGGATCGGGATCTGCGTCGCCATACTCGCCGCGGTGGCCGCCGACACGCATGGCCCGCTCGGCACCGCCGGGGTCGCCGACGCCGGGGTGTCGGTGTCGGAGCCACACGCGGCGAGGAGCAGACCGCACGTCGCGGCGCAGGCGGCGACCATCGACGAGCGCGTGCGGAGGGATACCGATCGATGGCGGGACACCGGCTGATGGCGCGTCGATGACGCGGTGGAATCGGACGTCAGGGACACGGCAGTCAGCGTATTGCACGCATCAGGGATGATGGTCGGGTGGATGAAGCAGCGCGTGAGGAGCCCTCGGCGAACAGACAGGAGGCGGGCGGACAGGAGATCGACGCACCCGAGGTCACCGCGTCGTCGGATGACGGCGCCGACGATCCGGGGAGCGGCACTCCTGCGGCGACCGGGCCGACCGAGCCGACACGTGGTGGCCGGGTCCTCGGCATTCTCGCCGTGATCGCCGGCTGCGTCATCGCCCTGGACATCCTGACCAAGACACTCGCGGTGTCGCTGCTCACCCCGGGTGACCCGGTGTCGATCATCGGTGACGTCGTCACCCTGCGCCTGGTCCGCAACAGCGGTGCGGCCTTCTCGATGGCGTCCGGCTACACCTGGGTGCTCACCGTCGTCGCGCTGGTGGTGGTCGTGGTGATCATCCGCTACAGCAGCCGACTCCGCTCGGGCTGGTGGATGCTCGGACTCGGGCTGGTCCTCGGGGGTGCGATGGGCAACCTGATCGACCGCATCTTCCGGGCCCCCGGACCGCTGCGCGGCCACGTCGTCGACTTCGTCTCGGTGGGCTGGTGGCCGGTGTTCAACGTCGCCGACTCCGCGGTCGTCTGCGGCGCGATCCTGCTGGTGGTCCTGTCGTTGCTGGGATTCGACTACGACGGCTCACGATCCGGCTGGGCGGCGCGCCATGGCGACACCGACGGCGACGGCACCGAGGGCGGCACCGAGGATCGGCGGGCCACCGATGCGTGAGTCACGGACCCTCCCGATTCCCGACGGCGTGGCCGGCATGCGCACCGACGCCGGGGTGGCCCGCATCCTCGGACTCTCGCGTACCGTCGCCGGGCGTCTCGCCGACGACGGTGACATCACCGTCGACGGTGTCGCGGTCGGCAAGTCGCACAAGCTGACCGCGGGCAGCCTGCTCGACGTGCTGTTGCCCGAACCCGCCGAACCGCTGCGGGTGGAGCCGACCCCCGTCGAGGATCTCGAGGTCATCTACCACGATTCCGACATCATCGTCGTCGACAAGCCGGTCGGGGTGGCCGCGCATCCCTCACTGGGCTGGAGCGGACCCACCGTCGTCGGTGCCCTCGAGGCCGCCGGATTCCGGATCTCCACCTCCGGTGCCGCCGAACGCCAGGGCATCGTGTCCCGGCTCGACGTCGGCACCTCCGGATTGATGGTCGTCGCCGTCTCCGAACGGGCCTATTCGCTGCTCAAACGGGCGTTCCGGGACCGGGAGGTGGACAAGGGGTATCACGCGCTGGTCCAGGGGCACCTCGATCCGCCGGAGGGCACCATCGACGCCCCGATCGGCCGCCACCGCGGCAACGACTGGAAGTTCGCCGTCACCGCGGCCGGCAAGCCCAGCATCACCCACTACGACACCATCGAGATGTTCGCGGCCGCATCGCTGCTCGACATCCATCTCGAGACCGGACGCACCCACCAGATCCGGGTGCACGTCTCGGCGCTGCACCATCCGTGCTGCGGCGACCTCACCTACGGCGCCGACCCGACCCTGGCCGCCCGGCTCGGGCTGGAGCGTCAGTGGTTGCATGCCCGGTCGCTGGGCTTCGCGCATCCCGCGGACGGTCGGTATGTCGAGTTCACCAGTCCGTATCCGGCCGACCTGCAGCACGCCCTGGACGTGCTGCGGGCCGGCTGAGGCCACGCTCCGGATTCGACGCTCCGGGTTCGACACTCGGGTACGACGCCCGGGTACGACACGCCGGGCACGACACACCGGGCCCGACACACGCGTGATCGCCTCACCAGCCACATGCGGCGTGCCCGGCGTCGGCTGTCGGTGGTTGCGCCTACAGTTGGTGACGCCCCATCCGACCAGTCGAGAAACACCGAGGTGAGAAGCGTCCCGTGGCCGACTCGTTTGTTCACCTGCACAACCACACCGAGTACTCCATGCTCGACGGTGCCGCGAAGGTGGCGCCGCTGTTCGCCGAGGCCAAACGCCTCGGGATGACCGCCATCGGCATGACCGACCACGGCAACATGTTCGGCGCCAGCGAGTTCTACAACACCGCCATCAAGAACGACATCACGCCGATCATCGGCATCGAGGCCTACATCGCGCCGGAGTCGCGGTTCACCACCAAGCGTGTGCAGTGGGGTACCCGCGACCAGAAGGACGACGACGTCTCCGGTTCGGGTGCCTACACCCACATGACGATGGTCGCCGCCAACGCCACCGGGCTGCGCAACCTGTTCAAGCTGTCGTCGCTGGCCTCCATCGAGGGACAACTGGGCAAGTGGGCCCGGATGGATGCGGAGCTGATCGCCGAGTACGCCGAGGGCATCATCGCCACCACCGGCTGCCCGTCCGGGGAGGTGCAGACCCGTCTGCGACTCGGGCAGGAACGGGAGGCACTCGAGGCCGCGGCCAAGTGGCAGGAGATCTTCGGCAAGGAGAACTTCTACCTCGAGTTGATGGAGCACGGCCTGGAGATCGAACGCCGGGTGCGTGACGGACTCCTCGAGGTGGGACGCAAGCTGGGCATCAAGCCCATCGTCACCAATGACTGCCACTACGTCACCAAGGCGCACGCCGCCAGCCACGAGGCGCTCCTGTGTGTGCAGACCGGCAAGACCCTCTCCGATCCCACCCGATTCAAGTTCGACGGCGACGGCTACTACCTCAAGTCCGCCGAAGAGATGCGCGCACAATGGGATTCGGTGGTCCCGGGTGCGTGTGACGCGACCGTCGAGATCGGTGAGCGGGTCGAGAGCTACGCCGACGTGTTCACCCACCGCGACCGCATGCCGATCTTCCCCGTCCCCGACGGCGAGTCACAGCAGACCTGGCTGCGCAAGGAAGTGGCCAAGGGACTGGCCGAACGGCGCTTCCCGGATCAGACGGTGCCGGAGGACTACCAGCGCCGCGCGAATTACGAACTCGACGTCATCATCCAGATGGGATTCCCCGCCTACTTCCTCGTCGTCGGCGACCTCATCAAACATGCGCACGAGGTCGGCATCCGCGTCGGTCCGGGTCGTGGATCGGCGGCCGGCTCGCTGGTGGCGTGGGCGTTGGGCATCACCAACATCGATCCGATCCCGCATGGACTGCTGTTCGAGCGATTCCTCAACCCCGAGCGCGTGTCGATGCCCGACATCGACATCGACTTCGACGACCGCCGCCGCGGTGAGATGGTGCGCTATGCCACCGACCGGTGGGGCAGTGACAAGGTGGCCCAGGTCATCACCTTCGGCACCATCAAGACCAAGGCCGCCATCAAGGACTCCGCCCGCGTCCAATTCGGCCAGCCCGGATTCGCCATCGCCGACCGCATCACCAAGGCGCTGCCGCCGCCCATCATGGCCAAGGACATCCCGGTCTGGGGTATCACCAATCCCGAACACGAGCGGTTCAACGAGGCCACCGAGGTCCGCACGCTCATCGAGACCGACCCGGACGTCAAGAAGATCTACGACACCGCACTGGGTCTGGAGGGTCTGATCCGCAACGCGGGCGTGCACGCCTGCGCGGTGATCATGTCCTCCGAACCGCTCACCGACGCGATCCCGGTGTGGAAACGTGCGCAGGACGGCGCCATCATCACCGGCTGGGATTACCCGTCGTGCGAGGCCATCGGCCTGCTGAAGATGGACTTCCTCGGGCTGCGCAACCTCACCGTCATCGGTGACGCGCTGGAGAACATCACCCTCAACCGCGGTATCGACCTCGACCTCGACACCCTGCCGCTCGAAGATCCCAAGACCTACGAACTGCTCGCCCGCGGCGACACCCTCGGCGTGTTCCAGCTCGACGGCGCGGCCATGCGGGAACTGCTGAAGATGATGCAGCCCACCGGGTTCGAGGACATCGTCGCGGTGCTCGCGCTCTACCGGCCCGGCCCGATGGGCGTCAACGCGCACACCGACTACGCCAAACGCAAGAACGGTCTGCAGGAGATCCGCCCGATCCATCCCGAGCTCGAGGAACCGCTCAAGGAGATCCTCGCCGAGACCTACGGCCTGATCGTCTACCAAGAGCAGATCATGCAGATCGCGCAGAAGGTGGCCGGCTACTCGCTCGGACAGGCCGACCTGCTGCGCCGCGCGATGGGCAAGAAGAAGAAGGAGATCCTCGACGAGGCCTACGACGGTTTCGCCGACGGGATGCGCGACAACGGGTTCTCCCAGGCCGCGATCACCGCGCTGTGGGACACGGTGTTGCCGTTCGCCGGGTACGCCTTCAACAAGTCGCACGCCGCCGGCTACGGTCTGGTGTCGTTCTGGACCGCCTACCTCAAGGCCAACTATCCCGCCGAGTACATGGCGGGTCTGCTCACCTCGGTCGGCGACGACAAGGACAAGGCGGCCATCTACCTCGCCGACTGCCGCAAACTCGGCATCACGGTGTTGCCGCCGGACGTCAACGAGTCGCAACGCAACTTCGCCGCCGTCGGCACCGACATCCGCTTCGGTCTGGCCGCCATCCGCAACGTCGGCTCCGGCGTCGTGTCGTCGATCCTGGCGGCCCGTGAGGAGAAGGGGAAGTTCACCAGCTTCTCCGACTACCTCAACAAGATCGACGTCACCGCTTGCAACAAGAAGGTCTCCGAGTCGCTGATCAAGGCCGGCGCCTTCGACTCGCTCGAGCATCCGCGCAAGGGTCTGTTCCTGATTCACGCCGAGGCCGTGGAATCGGTGATCGGCACCAAGAAGGCCGAGGCGATCGGGCAGTTCGATCTCTTCGGCGGAGGCGACGACGACGCGTCCGATTCTCTTGCCGAGGTGTTCGCGGTCAAGGTGCCCGATCAGGAGTGGGACACCAAACACAAACTCACCCTCGAGCGGGAGATGTTGGGGCTCTACGTCTCCGGGCATCCCCTCGCCGGCGTCGAACACGCGATCGCCGCGCAGACCGACACCTCGATCACGCAGTTGCTCGAGGGCAACGTCGGCGACGGCGCGCAGATCACGATCGGCGGCATCATCTCCGCGGTCACCCGCCGGGTGAACAAGAAGGGTGAGCCGTGGGCCGCGGTCACCCTCGAGGACATGGTCGGTGGTGTCGAGGTCTACTTCTTCCCGCGGGCGTTCGCGGCATACGGAATGGACATCGCACCGGACAACATCGTGCTCATCAGGGCGCGGGTCAACCAGCGTGACGATTCGACGATGATCAGCGCCAACGATCTCGCCGTTCCCGATCTCGCCGCCGCCGGGGCGTCGAAGCCGGTGGCGCTGACGTTGCCCGCCCGGATGTGTACGCCGGACCGGGTGGCCGCGCTCAAGCAGGTCCTGACCCGGCATCCCGGCACCGCGGATGTGCACGTCACCCTGGTCAGCGACGAGCGGTCCACGCTGCTGCGCCTCACCGAGTCGTTGCGGGTGACGCCGAGTTCGGCGCTGATGGGTGATCTGAAGGCACTGCTCGGTCCCAGCTGCCTGGGTCAGTAGCCGACCGGCGCGGTGGCCGCGCGCTGATTACCCTCATCAGATGCCCGGTCACATCATCGTGCACGGCGACGACGCGCTGAGTGTCCGCATCGCCGAGGAGATCTCGAGCAGCGGCGTACGCGTCGTCACCGTGGCGACCCCGGCGGATCTGTCCACCGCCGACGTCGCCACGGCCCTGGCGGTGGTGTGCGCCGGATCCGACGACGCGGTCAATCTGGAGTTCGCGCTGCTGGCCCGGCAGCACAGCACGACGGCGCGCGTCGTGGTGAACATGTCCAATCAGGTGTTGCGCGAGGCGGTGACGGCGGGCAACGGACCGGGCGCGGTGCTCGACGTGGCCGAACTCGCCGCGCCGTCGGTCGTCGAGGCATGCCTGTCGCGGACCACCCACTCCATCTCCGTCGCCGGCACCGAGTTCATCATGGCCGTCACCGACGCACCCTCCGCCGGTACGCTGCGTGACCTGTACGGCGACCTGGCCCCGGTGGCGGTGATCGCCGGCGGGGACGACGCCGCGGAGAGCGTGGTGTGTTGCCCGGGTCGCGATCTCGACGTCGGCGTCGGCGATCGTGTGGCCGTCATCGGAACCTCGGACGATCTCGCGGTCGCCGGGATCGCATGGGAAAGACCGAATCCGGCCCGTCGGCGGCGACCGCCGTTGCCGGTGCGCGGGGTCGGCGCGCTGCGCGGTTTCCTCGAGGATGTGAATCCGAACCTGTTCCGCGCACTCGGGGCGTCGTTCACACTGCTGCTGGGAGCCACCCTGCTCTTGCGTTTCACCTATCACAAACCGGGGATGAGCTTTGTCGACGCGCTGTACTTCTCCACCGAGACCATCGCGACCGTCGGCTACGGCGACTTCAGTTTCGTCGATCAGCCGGTCTGGCTGCGGCTGTTCTCCATCTGCCTGATGTTTGCCGGTGTGACCACGACCGCGGTCCTGATGGCCTTCGTCGCCGACGTCCTGCTGTCACGGCGCATCGGGCAATCCGCGGGCAAACGTCGCGCCCGGGAGATGCGCGAGCACGTCATCGTCGTGGGTCTGGGCTCCTTCGGCATCCGGGTGGCGACCGATCTGCGCGCGGCCGGCCACGATGTGGTCGCGATCGAGTCGAGCACCGACAATCGCTTCCTGGCGACCGCCGCGGCGGCCGACGTGCCGGTCATCTTCGGGGACGCCACCCTGCGTCAGACCCTCGAGGACGCCCGGATCGGCCGGGCGCGAGCGGTCGCGGTGCTCACCCACGACGACATGATCAACATCGAGACCGGGATCATCGCCCGCGAGTCGCTCGGCGAGCGGTGGGGCAACACGTCGGCCGAACGGGGTGTGCCCGTCGTGCTCAGGGTCTTCGACCACACCCTCGGTTCCGCCGTCGCCCACCGCTTCGGTTTCGAGAACGTCCGTTCCACCGTCGAACTCGCCGCACCCTGGTTCATCGGCGCGGCACTGGGGTTGCAGGTGATCTCGACGTTCTCGGTGGGGCAACGCTCCTTCATGGTCGGTGGGGTCTTCGTGCGGCGCGGCAGCACCCTCGACGGGATCTCGATGGCGGAGCTGCCCACCCTCACCCGGGTCATCGCGATCGATCGCCACACCGGCGCGATCCTGCATCCGCGCCGCGACGACCGGTTGCGCGCCGAGGACACCGCCTATCTCGTCGGCCCGTATCACGAACTGCTCGACACCCTTCGCCGTGGGCAGTGAAGGTCACACCCCGGCAAGGTTTCGGCTGACCGAAACTTTCTTGCCGACGATGCTAATATCGACTGCGACGGCAGCCGAAGTCTGATGTTCCGGGAGTATCGATGACAGCGATGATCGAGACCATGCAGCCCCGTTCGCGGCGCGCGGTGCCCACCGTCGACATCGCCGGGACCGACTGGCCGGTCTACAAGCTGCAGGCCGTCGCCGCCGCCGTGCTCGCCGCCGTGCTGAGCCTGGCCGTGTTCACCTCGATGCAGACCGCCGCCTGGGTGTCGGGCGTGGTCCTGATCTCCACGTGGTGGATCGGGCGTTACCGCGCTGCAAGTGGCATGGGTGCGGACGGATCGAACCCGGCCGGGATCTCATAGATCCGGCCGTCGAAGCCGGCGCGGAACAGGCGCCCTGCCGAGAAGCCGCGATTCCCGCCGCCGTAGCTGACCACGCTCGAGAGCGGAAGTCCTTGCGCCAGAACGCAATAGCTGCCGGGTGAGGTCACCCGCACGATCTGTCCGGCGGCGTTGAACGGCACGATCGGCCGTTCCTTGGAGTCGAGTGTGAGGCCGTCGGGCGCCGCCAGGGCATCGCCACCGCCCAGGGTGAGAAGGCTCTGCACCACGCGGGGATTGGCCGTCGAGATGCGGCTCACCCCCGGATTGGTGAACGTCCGCGAGACATACAACCACCGGTCGCCCCGGCCGAGGACCGCGCCGTTGGCGCTCGGCAGGGAACCCCACGTCGGGTTGACCGCCCCGGTGGGGGACACCCGCCCGATCAGATTCCCGAAGTCGTTGGTGGCGTAGACGACGCCGTTGCCCGCGACGGCCATGCCGTCGGCCGCCGACAGTCCGCCCACCCACGGCCGCAGCACGTTGGTGGAGGTGTTCAGACGTGCGATGGCACCCGGCCGCAGCGCGTCGCCGACGATGACCCGCGGATCCGCGCCGTACCCGACGAGAAGGGTGCCGTCGGGGGTCCAGGCGAGCGCACCGGCGCCGCCGGCCGGCACCCGCGCGATCGGTACCGCGCGCGATCCGGGGGCGTCGAGTCGGAACACCTGCCCGCTGATGAGGTCGGTGGTGTAGAGTCGGCCGCGCCCATCGACGGTCAGGCCCTCCAGCGCCGCCCCGGGCACCGTCCCGACCAACCGGGCGGGTGAGGCCCCCGGGCACAGCGGTGCCGCTTGTGCGGTGGTGCTGCCCGTCGCGACGATGGTGGTCAGTGCGGTGGCGCCGGCCGCGACGGCGATCGCGGTTCGGCGGAGAACTCGGTTCCGGTGACGCAGTCGCATGCGGGCTCCTCGCGGGTGTGATGGACGTTACCCATTGCGAGTGTAGGCACGCCGCGAGGTGAGACACCAGGGTCGGCGTGGGACCCGCCGCGCGCACGGGCGCGCCGGCCCAGTGAGACGATGGAACGCGTGAGTACGTCGCGTGACACCGGTTCCACATCCGGAACAGCCACATCCGGAGCAGCCCCGTCCGGAGCGGTCCCGTCCGGACCCGCCCTGTCGGTTGCGTCGATCGACGCGGCCGCCGAGCGGATCGCGCCGGCGGTGGCGCGCACCCCGCTCGAACCGGCTCCGCGGCTGAGTGATCTCGTCGGCGCCCAGGTCTTCCTGAAGCGCGAGGACCTGCAAACGGTGCGCTCGTACAAGATTCGCGGCGCCTACAACGTGATGGCGCAGCTGTCCGAGGATGAACGCGCGCGGGGAGTCGTGGCCGCCAGCGCCGGTAACCACGCCCAGGGCGTCGCCTTCGCGTGCCGGTCGATGCAGGTGCGTGGGCGGATCTACGTACCGACCACCACACCCAAGCAGAAGCGCGACCGAATCCTCTGGCACGGTGGGGAATTCGTGGAGCTGCATGCGGTGGGTGACACCTACGACGCGGCGGCGGCCGCCGCGCAGGGTGACGTGCTGAGCACCGGTGCGACCTGGATCCACGCCTTCGACGATCCGCGCACCGCCGCCGGACAGGGCACGATCGCCAAGGAGATCGTCGAGCAACTCGGCGGCGCGCCCGACGTCATGGTCACCCCGGTCGGCGGTGGCGGCTGCCTGGCCGGGATCGCCACCTACCTGCACACGATCTCGGAGTCGAGCACGATCGTCGGCGTCGAACCGACCGGTGCGGTATCGCTGGCGGCCGCGCTGGCCGACGGGGGACCGGTGACCCTCGACGAGATCGACCCGTTCGTCGACGGTGCATCGGTCAAGCGAATCGGCGCCCTCGGCTATCGGGTGATGGCGGATCTGGGGTCGTCGGTGACCGCGCATCCGTTGCTGGGCCCCGCGCCGAAGGTCCCGGTGCTCCCGGACGAGCCGGTGACGCTGCGGCCCGGTGCCGCGCACATCACCCACGTCGACGAGGGTGCGATCTGTTCGACGATGCTCGATCTCTACCAGAACGAGGGCATCATCGCCGAACCCGCCGGAGCACTGGCGGTCACCGGTCTGGCGAAGCTGGATCTGCCCGCCGGCGCGACAGTCGTCTGCCTGGTCTCCGGGGGCAACAACGACGTGTCGCGCTACGGCGAGATCATCGAACGGTCGCTGGTGCACCGCGGTCTCAAGCACTACTTCCTGGTCGATTTCCCCCAGGAACCCGGGGCGCTGCGCCGCTTCCTCGACGAGGTCCTCGGACCCGACGACGACATCACCCTGTTCGAGTACGTCAAACGCAACAACCGGGAAACCGGGGCCGCGCTGGTCGGCGTACAACTCGGCAGTCCCGACGGCCTCGCCGGCCTGATGGACCGGATGGACCGTTCGCGACTCAATTGTGAACGGCTCGAACCGGATTCACCGGCGTATCGTTACCTGACCTGATTCGGGCCGCCGGCGTCACTGCGACGGCGTACGCCGACCGACGATCACGTTGTGCCCGCTGCTGCCGATCCCCTCGTCGGTCACTGTCGGCGCCTCCCACGACAACACCGGATGCAGGGCGATCGGCACGGTGACCTCGTGGTCGGCGAGGACCGCCACCACCGACCAGTCGGGTTCCCGATGCATCGCGAACCAGCCGGCCTGTTCGTCGAATTCGATTCGCACCGAGGCGAAGTCGTCGCGGGCGAAGGTCGGTTCCTGCTTTCGCAGTGCGATCAGCGCCCGATAGAACCGCAACATCCGGGCGTGGGAATCCCGGTCGAGTTCGGACCAGTCGAGCTTCGACCGCAGAAAGGTCTGCGGGTCCTGCGGATCGGGGACGTCGTCGACATCCCACCCGTGTTCGGCGAACTCCGACCTGCGTCCGTTGCGGGTGGCCTCGCCGAGTTCGGGTTCGGGGTGCGAGGTGAAGAACTGAAACGGGGTGTCGGCCGCCCACTCCTCACCCATGAACAGCATGGGGGTGTACGGGGACAACAGCACCAGCGCCGCCTTGATGGCCAGTTGCCCGCCGTCGAGGTACGCGCTCGGCCGGTCACCGACCGCGCGATTGCCGATCTGATCGTGATCACAGGTGTAGGCGACCAGCGCGGTGGTCGGAACCTGGTCGGGGATCGGCCGGCCGTGGTGTCGGCGCCGGAACGATGAATAGGTGCCGTCATGAAAGAAGCCGCCACGCAGCACCTTCGCGAGCGCTGCGTAACTGCCGAAGTCGGCGTAGTAGCCCTGCCGCTCGCCGGAGACGGTCGTATGGATGGCGTGGTGGATGTCGTCGTCCCACTGCGCGGTCAATCCGTATCCGCCCGCCGAGCGCGGCAGGATCATCCGGGGATCGTTGAGATCGGACTCGGCGATCAGCGACAGCGGCCGGCCCAGTTCCTCGCTCAGCGCATCGGTGGAGATCGCCAGGGCCTCCAGGAGCGGAACGGCACGATGGTCGACGAGCGCGTGCACCGCGTCGAGTCGCAGCGCATCGACGTGGAACTCGCTGAACCAGCGCAGGGCATTGCCCAGGATGTAGCGTCGCACCTCGTCCGAATCCGGTCCGTCGAGATTGAGTGAGGCACCCCACCCGGTCGACCCGGCACCCAGATACGGACCGAGGTCCGGCAGGTAATTCCCGGACGGTCCCAGGTGGTTGTAGACGACGTCGAGGACCACCCCGAGGCCGCGGGTATGGCAGGCGTCGACGAATCGGGCGAAGGCGTCAGGGCCGCCGTAACTCTCCTGCACCGCATACCAGCCGACGCCGTCATAGCCCCAGTTGTGGGTGCCGTTGAAGGCATTCACCGGCAACGGCTCGACGAAGTCGACGCCCAGTTCCACCAGGTGATCGAGCCGGTCGATGGCCGAGTCCAGGGTGCCGTCCGGGGTGAACGTACCCACGTGCATCTCATAGATCACCGCCCCGCGGACGCTGCGCCCCGCCCACTGCGCGTCATGCCAGATCGACTCGTCGACGACGTGCAACGCCGAGCGGCCGTGCACCCCGTCGGGCAGCCGGGTCGAGCGCGGGTCGGGGATGGGCGTCGTCGCATCGTCGACGAGGAGGCCATACCGCAGTCCGGCCGTGTCGAGTCCCCCCGTGTCGAGTCCGGCCGTGTCGAGTCCGGCCACCGACGCCGCGTCCATCCGGAACCACCCGTGCCCGTCGGGCACCATCGGCACCTCCACGCGCGGCGGTGAGCCGGCATCCGTACCGGCCCCCGGCCCGGTGAACACTGCGGTCAGCCGGTCGGCGGCCGGTGCCCAGACCCGGATGTCGGCCGGGACGCGCGGGGGAGCGAACGGCGACGCGACGAACCCTGACACAAAACTGTCGGGCCGTTTCGTGTGTTTCGGATGACTTTGGTCGTCCGTCCCAGTTATTGTGACGTCGTCCACATGAGGGTGACAGCTCGCCGGGCGATCGGACCGTTGTTCGTTCACCCGCTTCAAGGTATTGGGTTCGGCGGATCACCGCAGGCCAGGCGTGCTGTGACCAACTGCATAAGCGGTGGCGCGGGGTGCTGTATATTACTGCGGGCCACGCCTGCCATGGGGGGCGCGATGGTATTCGGACGATGCAGGGACGGGTATTGAGCACAGAGACGCAGGCCTCGCCGCACGGTGAGGAGGCGCCGCCGAAACGGCGGGGGATGGTGTCCTCGTGGTTTCATGACCACGTCGTCGCCAGCTTCGATACCTTCGGTCGTCAGCTCGCCATGTTCGTCGAGGTCTTCAAGGTGCTCGTCGAGGACATCGTCAAACGACGGTTCCCCTTCGGCGAGTTCATCCGCCAGTGCGCGTTCATGTCCAGCACCTCGGTCTTCCCGACGTTCCTGGTGGCCATACCCATCGGCGTCATCGTCTCGATCCAGGTGAGCAACATCGCCGGACAGATCGGTGCGACGTCGTTCTCCGGTGCGGCCACCGGCCTGGGCGTCATCCGGCAGGGTGCCCCACTGGTGACCTCGCTGCTGCTCGCCGGTGCGGTCGGGTCGGCGATCGCCGCCGACCTCGGCTCCCGGACCATCCGCGACGAGATCGACGCGATGCGCGTGATGGGTGTCAATCCCGTACAACGCCTCATCTCCCCGCGACTGCTCGCGACCATGGTGGTCAGCTTCCTGCTCTGCGGCTTCGTCTGCTTCGTCGGATTCATCACCGGTTACGTCTTCAACGTGTACTTCCAGGGCGGCACCCCGGGCAGCTACACCGGCACCTTCGCGTCCTTCGCCGGGGTTTCGGATCTGTCGTTCGCGCTGGCCAAGTCGGTGATCTTCGGTGCGATCGTGGCGGTGGTCGCCTGCGACCGCGGCCTCAACACCAAGGGTGGTCCGGCGGGCGTGGCGAACTCGGTGAACGCTGCCGTCGTCAACTCGGTGCTGCTGCTGTTCACCGTCAACGTCGTGCTCACCCAGCTGTTCGCCATCCTCGTCCCGGCGAAGGTGGTGTGACATGGCCGCCTCCCGGTACGTACCCCCCGTTCTGCGGCCGCTCGCGGCCACCAAGGTCGTCTACGAGGGTCCGCGCGACGCGCTGGTCCAGATGGGTCACCTCATCACCTTCCTGGTGCGCTCGATCGGCGCGGTGCCGATCGCGTTCACCCACTACCGCAAGGAGGTGTGGCGGCTGCTGGCCGACGTCGCCTGGGGCAACGGTGCGATCGTGGTCGGCGGCGGCACCGTCGGCGTGATGGTGATCCTCGGCGTGATGGGCGGCGCGACCGTCGGCATCGAGGGCTACACGGCGCTGAACCTGCTGGGTATCTCCCCGGTGACGGGTGGCCTCTCGGCCTTCGCCACCACCCGTGAGATCGCCCCGCTGCTCGCCGCGACCGCCTTCACCGCCCAGTCGGGATGCCGCTTCACCGCCCAGCTGGGATCGATGCGGATCAGTGAGGAGATCGACGCGCTCGAATCGATCGCGATCCGTCCGCTGCCGTATCTGGTGACCACCCGGATGTCGGCGGCGGTACTCGCGATCGTCCCGCTCTACTCGGTCTCGCTGGCCGCCAACTACCTTGCCTGCCAGGTGATGTACCAGCTGCAGAGCGGTAAGGGCGCCGGCGACTATCTCGCCTATTTCGACTCGTTCATCCTGTCCACCGACATGCTGTACTCCTTCATCAAGGTCGTGGTCTTCGTGCTGCTGACGACCTTCATGCAGTGCTATTACGGGTACTTCGCCTCGGGCGGACCCGAGGGGGTGGGCGTCGCCGCGGGACACGCGATCCGGTTGGCGATCATCGTCATCGTCTTCGCGAATCTGGTCATGACGCTGGTGTTCTGGGGAACATCACCCGGCATCAAGATCTCGGGATGAGGGGGAACCGATGCTGATCGCCACCGACGGCCGCAACCCCTCGCTCGTGCAGTACTTCCTGCGTGGGCTGGCGTTTCTGATCGTGCTCGTCATCGTCTTCGTGCTGCTGTTCATGCGGTATCAGGGCGTGTTCACCTCGACGGTGTCGGTCTCGGCCAAGCTCACCGACGTCGGCGACGGGCTGACCACCGGCGCCGACGTCCGCTACAACGGATTCATCGTCGGCCAGGTGAAAGGTGTGCAGGCCTCCGACGAGACGGGCGCCAAGGGCATCGCGCTTCGCCAGGTCGACATCGACGTGCTGCCCGAGCAGGCCGAGGGCATCCCGGCCAATGTCACCGCCCGCACCGTCCCGTCGAATCTGTTCGGCGTGAACTCGGTGGAACTCGTGCCGCCGGCCAATGCGTCGTCGGATCACCTGTCCTCCGGTGCGTCGATCCCCGCCGACGCGTCGCTGCCCACCATCAAACTGCAGGACGCCCAGAATCAGCTGCGCACCTTGCTGCAGGCGGTCCCGCCCGAACAACTCGCCGGTGTCCTCGGCACCATCGCCGACGCCCTCAACGGCGGCGGCCAGACATTCGGGCTGTTCGTCGGCGTTCTCGACAACTACTTCAAGACCCTCAACGCGCAGTTCCCACCCGGGGCGCCGTCGGGATTCGAGAACTTCGACAACTCCGTGCGCGGCCTGTCGGAATCGGCGCCGGAGCTGCTCGACGCCCTGGGCCGCAGCGTGATCCCGGCGATGACGGTCACCGAGAACCGGGACAATCTGACGGCGATCCTGTCGGCCGGGCAGGGATTGACCGACGAGATCCAGGCGCTGTTCGCCGCCAACGGTGATGCCGGCAAGGCGGTCGTCGCCGACGCGAACCGGATGCTCGGTGCGGCCGTGTACGAGCCGAATTCGCTGCCGTATGCCCTGACCGCGTTGAACAATCTGGCGGCCCGGGTGCTGACCGTGTTCACCGGTGTGAACGGGCACCCACAGCTCAACATCGGGGTGAGTTTCTCGGCCTTCCAACGCTATACGCGACAGAACTGCCCGGTGTACAACGGTGGACCGTACGGCCAGACCCGCGGTCCGGGGTGCGTCGGTCCGGGTACCGGTACCGGCCCGACCAGTTCGGGTCCGTTGATGGTGTACCCGCAGGGTGGGATGCGTCAGATGACCTTCCCGGCCTCGGTCACCACCGCCGCCGACAACCGGACCCTGAGTGCCGCACTGAATCGCACGCCGACCGCCGCCGACACCCTGATGCTCGGGCCGCTGGTGCAGACGGTGTCCACCGAGACCGGAGGCGGGCGATGAGCGCGGGCGCCACCACCATCCGTAAGCCGTTGATCGGCTTCTCGCTGTTCGCGGTCATCGCGTTGTTGCTGACCTACATCATCTACTCGACGCTGGAGCGGTCGGTACCCGGTGAGACCCACGGGTACACCACCTACTTCCGCGATGCGTCCGGCCTCGCCAGCGGTGACGACGTGCGCATGGCCGGCGTGCGGGTGGGCCGGGTCAGTTCGATCGACCTCGACGACGGCCGCGCCAAGGTGACCTTCGAGGTCCAGACCAATCAGCCGATGTACACCACCACCAAGGCGGCCATTCGCTACCAGAACCTGATCGGCCAGCGCTACCTCGCGCTCAGTCTCGCCGACGGGGACGCACAACCGCTACCGGTGGGATCGGCACTCGAGCAGCCGTCGGAGGACTCCTTCGACGTCACCAAATTGCTCGCCGGATTCCAGCCGGTATTCGAGACGCTGACGCCCGAGCAGATCAACGACCTGTCCAACGGTCTGGTCCAGGCCTTCCAGGGCGACACGGTGTCGCTGTCCTACACCGTCGCCCAGGTCGGCAAGTTCGCCTCCGACATGTCCAACCGTGATGTGGTCATCGGCGCGATCATCGACAATCTCAGCGGAGTACTGCGTGACCTCGCCCGCCAGGGAGATCAGGTCAGCACGCTGATCGACAGCCTCAAGGCCGTGATCGAGAACCTCAACTCGAACTCGGCGGCCCTGGGCACCGCGGTCACCCAGATCGGTCAGACCGCATCCGGATTCGCCGACGTGCTCACGCAGACCAGTGGCAACCTCGCCGCGGCGGCGACCTCGGCCAATCAGGCGACCGCCACCCTCATCGGGGAGGGCGCCAAACTCGACGGACTGGCCACCAACCTGCCGATCTTCCTCGGACACTTCCCGCTGGTTCTCGGAGAGGGCGCCTACCTGAACATCTACGCGTGTGACCTCGACATCGCGATCGGCGACGTGCTGTTCCCGCCCGGGATCATCAACAAGATCGGCGGCACCCAACACTCGGTGGTGTGCCGATGAGAAGCCGCATGCGCCGCAGCTTCGACCGCAACCGCCGACTCTGGTACGGCCTCGGCGGTGCGATCGTCATCGTCGTGCTGATCCTCGCGATCACCGGGATCGGTGAGGCCGACCTCGGGAAGAAGACCTACACCGCGGATTTCGCCCAGGCCGGCGGAATCCGGCCCGGTGACAAGATCCGCGTCGCCGGCATCGACAAGGGTGAGGTGGCCAGCACCGAACTCGCCGGCAATCACGTCCACATCGTGATGAAGGTCGACAACGACGTCGTGGTGACCTCCAACGGCTCCGCCGAGATCAAGATGTCGACGCTCCTCGGGCAGCGCTACATCGATGTGTCCCTGGGCAATTCGCCGGACCTCGCACAGGACGGGGTGATCACGGAAACGCGCGTGCCCTATGACCTGAACAAGACCATCGAGGAGGGACCCCGATCCTGCAGGGTGTCAACGACGAGGACTTCGCGCAGAGCATCAAGACGCTCAACACCCAACTCGCGGGCGCTCCGGCGGTCACCAAACCCACCCTCGATGCGCTCACCCAGATGTCGGAGATCATCACCAACCGCAAGGACCAGATCAATCAGCTGGTCGCCGACACCAAGTCGGTCACCTCGATCGTCGAGGACTCCCAGACCCAACTCGCGGTGATCGTCGGGCAGGGGGCGCAGTTGGCGCAGAAGATCGTGGCCCGGCAGGCGCTGGTCACCCAACTGCTCGACGGCATCGCCCAGATCACCGAGCAGGCCCAACTCGTCGCCGCCGACAACGCCAACCAGTTCGCGCCCATCATGGCCAACCTCAACACCATCTCGCAGGGTCTGGAAAAGAACCGCGACAACCTGCGCAAGATGCTCGAGGTGTTGCCGGTGACCGCGCGCCTGACCAACAACGTGATCGGTGACGGCCCCTACGCCAACGGCTACCTGCCCTGGGGCATCTTCCCGGACAACTGGCTCTGCCTGGCACGGGTGGTGGACGGATGCTGACCGACACAGTTCAGACGGGTGTGAGCGCGGACGGCGCCGCACGTCGGCGCACCGGTCAGCGCCCGGCGACCCTGATCGCGATGATCCTCGTCGCCGTCGGCGCGCTGTCGGGATGCTCGCTGATCCCGGCGAGCTGGACCGTCGCGGCCGATCAGGCCATCGAGATCAGCACCTACTTTCCCAACACGGCGGGTCTCTACACCAGCAATGACGTTGCGGTGCTGGGCATGCCGGTCGGCCAGATCACCAAGATCGAACAGCAGGGCAGCCGCGTCAAGGTGACCTTCACCGTCGACAAGGACGTGCCGATCCCGGCCGATGCGCAGGCCGCGATCGTCAACACCTCGATCGTGACGACCCGCCACATCGAACTCACCCCCGCCTACACCGGTGGCCCGAAACTCGCCGACGGCGCGGTGATGCGCAAGGAGGGCCTGAGCCCCGTCTCGGCCGGTGATCTGTTCGACGCCGTCGACAAGCTGGTCACCTCGCTGTCCGGCGATGCCCCCGGCGAAGGCCCGGTGGCCGACCTGATGGACATCACCACCGGCATCACCGAGGGCAACGGGCAACGCCTCCAGGAGGCCATCGACCAGTTGGGGAGTGCCTCGCAGATCGTCTCCGGCAACGGTGACGGCCTCGTCGACATCATCAAGTCGGTGCAGACACTCACCGCCGCATTGGTCGCGAACTATCCCAAGATGAAGGCGTTCTCGAGTTCCATCAACGACGTGAGCGAGATGCTGGGTCGGCAGTCGCCGGGTCTGGTGGCCACCCTCGGCGACCTCAACCAGGCGCTGCTCAACACCTCGGAGTTCCTGCGCAACAACAGCGGGACCATCAGTGCGTCCTCGGCGCGGTTGGCCGCACTCGCCGAGAACCTCAGCGACTTCTCCCGACAGGTCGTCGAGACCATCGACCTCGGGCCGCTGCTGTTCCAGAACCTGAGCAACTCGGTGTCGGCGGAGCAGGGGGCGTGGCGCGCGCAGGTGCTGTTGGACAAGTCGCTGATCGACACCCAGTTGCTGTCCCAGTTCTGCCGGGCCATCAATCTGCAGAAGAACGGATGTCAGACCGGCCAGCTCCAGGACTTCGGTCCGGACCTGGGGATCTTCAACGGGCTACTGGAGTTGAGCAAATGAGCCGCCGCCTCTGGTCGCCCGACGTCGCCCGGCGCCGCCGCTGGGCCCGCAAGTCCCTGCTCACCGGCATCGTCGCGGCGATGCTGGCGGTGTCGGGTTGCGGTGTGCTTCCCGGCCTCACCGTCGAACAGATCCCGCTGCCCGCACCGGGCAACCTCGGCGAGACCATCGAATTGACCGCGAGTTTCGACAACGCGCTCAATCTGCCGACCCGGGCCAAGGTGAAGCTCTACGGCAGTGACGTCGGTCAGGTCACCGGGATCCGCGCCGACAACTACCAGGCCATCGTGACGATGGACGTGAGCACCAGCGCCAAGGTCCCGGTCGGCACCGGAGCCGAACTGCGCCAGGCGACTCCGCTCGGTGACGTCTTCGTCGCGTTGCTGCCGCCCGCGGCGGCGCAGGGCCGCTACATGGCCGACGGGGACACCCTCACCGGCCCACGGTCGGCGGCCGCCACGGTGGAGGACCTCTTGATCAGCATCAGTGGACTCGTCGACAGCGGATCGCTCGGGTCGACCCAACAGATCCTCACCGAGCTCAGTGCGGCCGTCTCGACGAGTCCCGATGACCCGCAGGAGCTCAACGGCGCCATCGAGGGGATGACCACCGCGATCGTGAAGCTGAACCAGAACGCCGCGGCCGTCGACCGGTCGATGGCCAACACGCGGGTCCTCACCACCGAGTTGTCCGACGGCCGCGCCCAGATCATGGCGTCGATCAACAAGTTGGCACCGGCCTTCAACGTCATCAACGATCAGATGCAGCTCATCCTGACGACGCTGGACAAGACCAACACCGTCACGGCGGCGACCAACGACTTCCTCACCAACGATCGTCAGAACCTGATCGAGCTGGTGGATCATCTCGCCAACGTCCTGGCCCAGTTGAACACCGCGGCACCCACGCTCGGCGGTCTCGCCGACAATCTCGCGGTGCTGACCCCGAAGTGGGTCAAGGCGACCAGTTCCAGTGCTGCGGCGCTGTCGGCGAAGGTGTACTACCTCAATCCGGGGGCCGGATTCGATTCGGCCAGTAGACTTCCCGAACTCGGCGATCTCGACTCGGCCGGTCAGTCGCTGCAGCAGACGCTGCAACGTCTGATCGCCCGCCTCACCGCCACACAGGGGTGCTGCGGATGAGCGGGATCTTCGGTTTTCTCCGTAAGCACTCGGTGCTGCTGGGCAACCTCGCCCTCATCGGGGTGATGCTGCTGGGGCTGTCCTACCTGGCCTTCGGTGCCCTGCGGTGGCAGCCCTTCCAGGGGCACTACGGCCTGACGATCAACTTCCCGGTCTCCGGCGGTCTGCAGGACACCTCGCGGGTCACCCTGCGCGGAGTGGAGATCGGTGACATCGAATCCATTCACGTGCAACCGGATTCGGTGCAGGTGAAGGTGTCCATCGACGACGACGTGAAGATCAACCGCAACACGATCGTTGCGGCGCTGGGACTCTCGGCGGCCGGTGAGCAGTACGTCGACTTCCAGCCCGCCACCGCCGACGGCCCGTATCTGGCCGACGGGGACACCATCAACGTCAACCAGACGCAGACGACGGTGCCGTTCCCGCAGTTGCTGGAGACCTCGCTGGGGGTGATCGACCAGATCGACCCGACACAGTTGACCGTCGTCGTCGACAACCTCGACGTCGCCCTCAACCCCGACAGCGAGACCAATGACCTGCGGGTGCTCTTCGACGCGGGCGGCACCATCTTCGCCGACCTGTACCGGGTGCTGCCCCAGACCACCAAGCTGATCCAGCAGACCGGCACCATCTTGCAGACGACGGCACAGATCCAGCCGGACCTCGCCGGCACCGTCAACGCCACCAGCGAGATCGTCAACGCCGCGGTGGCCTCCGACCGGGAGATCCGCACCCTGCTGGGCAAGGGCCCGCAGCAGCTGACCAGCCTCACCGGGTCATTCAACGAGATGCAGGACCCGCTCACCGATCTGCTCGGCCAGTTCCGCGACATCGCCCATCAGGGTGCGCTGCGGGCGCCGGCGATCGTCAATCTGCTGCCCTCGATCCGGGACGCATCGATCAAGAGCCTGAGCATGTTCCACGACGGCGCCTGGTGGGCATTCGGGTCGATCTATCCGCGGCCCTACTGCGACTACCCGATCACGCCGACGCGGCCGACCAAGATCCTCGAACTCACCGTTCCGACGAATCTGTACTGTGTCACCGAGGATCCCAACCAGCAGATCCGTGGCTCGGCGAACGCACCGCGACCGCCGGGTGACGACACCGCCGGGCCGCCACCGAACTACGACCCGAATGCGCGCACGGTTCCGCTGGACAAGTGATCCCCGAGAACAAGTGACATCCATCGTGCGGACGGAAAGCTGTGCATGACAGGCGAGAAGAACGACGGCGAGAACAACGACGGGGACCCCACCATCGACACCACCACCAGTGACGCCGACACCACAGACCCCGACACCACAGATGCCGACACCGGTGACGCCGACGGCTCGCCGACACAGCAGGTCTCGAAGGCGACGGCATCCCTGACGAAGGCGCAGGGTAAACCCGTTCCGCGGTCCAAGACCGCCAAGGCCAAGCGCACGTCGCCGGCCGCCGAGGGCGTCGCCGCCGCCGATTCCGACGCTGCCGCCGATGACCTCGAGACGTCGACTGCCGACACGGTCCCGTCGTCGGCGCCCGCCGACCGGGACACGAGCAAGGGCACGGGCAAGGGCAAGGAGTTCTCGATCACCTTGTCCTCGCGCTCGCTGCTGCGCGTGCTCGGGGCGATCGTGGTGGTCGCCCTGATCGCCGGAGTGGCGGTACTCGGATGGCTGTACTACTCGGATCAACAGCGACTCAAGGCTTTTGACGCGTCCAAGCAGGTGTCCGAGCAGTTCGTGACGCAGCTGGTGACGACGATCAACCCGGGCAACACCGACAAATACAAGGAGATCCTGGGTCCGCTGTCGACCGGGGCTCTGCGGTCCCGGCTGGAACAGGATCGCGCCGCCACCGAGCAGAACAGTCAGGCGCTCGCCATCGAGGCGACCTCGAAGATCGTGTCGTCGTCGGTGGCATCCTTCGACACCGACACCGCCAAGACCACGGTGATGGCCGAGGTGACCGCACGATCGGCGCAGATCCCCAACGGCGAGACCCGCCTGATGATCTTCATCCTCGACCTCCAGAAGGTCGACGGCAATTGGCTGGTGTCGGACTTCAGCGGGCCGCCCGGAAGTGAGAAGAGCGGCGTCGTCGATCCGTCGCAGTCCCTGCCGGGGCAATCCACGCCGAGCTCGAGCGCACCGGCACCGGCCCCGACCCAGACCGAGACGCCTGCCCCGACCCCGGCCGGGTAGCGGGCGCGCCGCGGCCGGCGAGCAACGGGTCAGGGACGATCAGCGGGTCAGGATCGCCACCGGCGCGACGGCACGGAGATCCGCGATGCTGACCGAGCCGGAGTGGGTGGCGCCCGACACCGCATCGACCCAGTCGCCCGGCGGCAGCGTCAGCATCGTCTTCGCGCCGTCGGGTGGCAGCAGACTGTGGGTGAATCGACTCGTCGCGACGATCACGCGAGGGTCGGCGTCCCCGGCGACACCGCGGCCGAACGCGATCACGTGATCCGATGCCGGGCCCTCGGCCAGGATCGGCCGGTAGTCGCCATCCGGTCCGAACGCGGCGGCATGGGTCGACCGGACACCGAGCGCGGCCTGTACGAGTCGGACCTTGGGATGGTCGGTCGAGCGGCGGTAGTCCACCGGTCGTCGATTGTCGGGATCGACCAGCGAGTCCTCGAACCACTCGGTGCCCTGATAGATGTCCGGCACCCCGGGGCCGAGAAGGGCGATGGCCTTGCGCGCCAAGGACTCCTGTTCCCACGCCGACGCCAGCCGGGAGACCAGCCCGGTGATCACCTCGGCGGGCTCGCCGGTGGTGATCGTGTCGATCCAGGTGGACAGTGCCGACTCGAACTGCTCGTCGACCTCGGTCCAGGTGGTTTTCAGAGCGGCCTCGCGTGACGCCTTGCGGGCGTAGTCGACGAGTCGGGTCCGCAGTTCGTCGGTCACCGCGCCATCGGTCGGCCAGACGCCGATGATGTTCTGCAGCAGGAAGTATCCGGTGAAGTCGTCGGGTGGCGGGGTCGCCGCCCAGATCCGGCGGATGGTCATCGACCATCGCTCCGGGACCTGCGCCAGCAGCGCGATGCGTGCGCGGACATCCTCGCCGCGCTTGGTGTCATGGGTGGAGCTCGCGGTCATGGCACGGGACCACTGCTGCGCACGGGTCACGTTGTGCCGGTGGAAATCGTGCAGGGACAACGCCGGATCGGCCGGATCGGCACCCACCTCCTGCGCGGACACCAGCCGTGCGGTGCGATAGAACAGGCTGTCCTCGACGCTCTTGGCGGTGACCGCACCACAGGTCTGGGCCAACCTCGACGTCGCCGCACCCGGGGTCTCGGTGGTGCGGATGATCAGCGCCATCGAGTCGGCGAGGTCCGGGCGTCGGGCGACGATCGCGTCGGCCGCGGTGACCAGGCGGGACCGCAACGACGGGTAGTCGGCGCGATACACGCCGAGGTCGGCGATGAGTTCGCCGACCGCATCGGCCACCGACGCCGCATCGACACTCGGATCGGAATGGGTGATGGCACGGACGAGACGTCGGTGCTCGGCGGGAAACATGGTCGCCAAGGTGGTGATCTTGCGACTGCGTTCGGTCGCATGCAGCCACCGGGCATCACCGGCCACCCCGGTGACGTGTTCGTGGATCTCGCTGAGTTCGACGATGCCCGACGGGGCGGTGAACAGCGCCTCGATGACCCGTAACTGGTCGTAACCGGTGGTGCCGTCGACGGGCAGCGTCGGCTCGAGCGCCTCGTCGGCGGCGAGGATCTTCTCGATGTAGAGCAGTCGATCGGCGCCGATGTCGCCGCGGAGGCGTTCGAGGTAACCCATCGGATCCCAGAGGCCATCGGGATGATCGACGCGGACACCGTCGATCAGATCGGCCTCGAGGAGATCCCGGAGCCACGCATGCGTGGCGTCGTACACCGCGGGGTCCTCCTGGCGGAGACCGGCGAGTTCGTTGACGGTGAAGAACCGTCGGTACCCGATGAGGCCCGAGTCCCACGGAACGAGCCGATAGTGTTGGCGCGCATGCACTTGCGCGGGTGTTCCGCCCAGGGTGCCCGGGGCGGTGGGGAAGGCGTGGTCGTGATACCGGAGGATGCCGTGCGCGTCGACGGTCAGCGGCGTCAGGTCGCCGTCGGAGGCGAGCACCGGAAGTGCGAGTGCCCCGTCGGCGCCGTTGTCGGAGGAGAAATCGGCGTCGAAGTACGTCGCATAGCGTGATCCCGCACCGTGGCGCAGCAGATCGGCGAACCACGGATTCCGCAGGGCCACCGCCACTCCGGTGTGATTGGGGACGATATCGATGACGATTCCGAGCCCGAGTACCGACGCGGCCGCCCGTAGTGCCCGAAGTCCCTCGCGCCCACCGAGTTCCGGTGCCACCTGGGGTGGTGGAACCCAGTCGTAGCCGTGCGTCGAGCCGGGCATGGCCGTGCCGATCGGTGACAGGTACACGTGACTGACGCCGAGGTCGGCGATGTGCTCGAGGATTCCGATGACGTCGGCGAATCCGAAATCGGGCGTCAGTTGGACACGGTAGGTGGCGATCGGTTCCGGGCGCGTGACCATCGATCAGCGTTTGTTTCGCAGGACGACGAGTGATCGGGCACGCACCGCGAACGTGCTTCCGCCGCCGACCGACTCCAGATCCGACACGCCGGTCGGGCTGGCGGTGTTGAGTACGCCGTGCCAGCCGGGGCGCAGGATCGAAGGCAGGGTGAACTCGATGTCCTCGTAGTGGGCGTTCAGGCAGATCACGAAGTGGTCATCGAGGATGCGCTCACCCCGCTCGTCCTTCTCGGCAATCCCGTTGCCGTTGAGGAAGACTGCGAGACTCTTGCCGAATCCGCTGTCCCAGTCGGCGGTGGTCATCTCCTGACCCGACGGGGTCAGCCACGCGATGTCGAGCGACTGATGACCCCAGCGGATGGGTTTGCCGGCGAAGAACCGGCGGCGCCGGAACACCGGATGGGCCGTGCGCAACGCGATCGCCCGCCGGGTGAACTCGAGCAGATCCGCGTTCTCCTCCGCGAGAGTCCAGTCCATCCACGACAATTCACTGTCCTGGCAGTAGACGTTGTTGTTACCCATCTGGGTTCGGCCGATCTCGTCGCCGTGGGCGAGCATCGGGGTGCCCTGCGACAGGAACAGCGTGGCCAGGATGTTGCGTTGCTGCCGGGCGCGCAACTCGAGGATCTCCGGGTCGTCGGTGGGGCCCTCCACGCCACAGTTCCAGGAACGGTTGTGACTCTCCCCGTCGCGATTGCCCTCACCGTTGGCCTCATTGTGTTTCTCGTTGTAGGACACCAGGTCCCGCAGCGTGAAGCCGTCGTGTGCGATGACGAAGTTGATGCTGGCCAGTGGTCGGCGTCCGGTGGCCTCGTACAGATCCGACGATCCGGTCAGGCGGGAGGCGAACTCGCCCAGGGTGGCCGGCTCACCCCGCCAGTAGTCGCGGACGGTGTCACGGTACTTGCCGTTCCACTCGGTCCACAGCGGTGGGAAGTTGCCGACCTGGTAGCCGCCCTCCCCGACGTCCCACGGCTCGGCGATGAGCTTGACCTGACTGACCACCGGATCCTGCTGCACGAGATCGAAGAACGCCGACAGGCGGTCGACGTCGTGCAGTTCTCGCGCCAACGTCGACGCCAGGTCGAAGCGGAAACCGTCGACGTGCATCTCCAGCACCCAGTACCGCAGCGAGTCCATGATCAGCTGCAGCGTATGCGGATGACGTCCGTTGAGGCTGTTGCCGGTTCCGGTGTAGTCCATGTACATCTCGGCGTTGCCGTCGACGAGGCGGTAGTAGGCGGCGTTGTCGATCCCGCGAAATGCGACGGTGGGGCCGAGGTGGTTGCCCTCGGCGGTGTGGTTGTACACCACGTCGAGGATCACCTCGATACCCGCCTTGTGGAACGCCCGTACCATCGCCTTGAACTCGGTCACCGCGCTGCCCGGCTGTGCGTGATTCGAGGCGTAGTCGGCATGCGGGGCGAAGAACCCGAAGGTGTTGTACCCCCAGTAGTTTCGCAGCCCCTGATCGAGCAGCACGAAGTCCTGCATGAACTGATGGACCGGCATCAGTTCGATGGCGGTGACACCCAGCGATTTGAGGTGATCGATGATCACCGGATGTGACAGTCCCGCGTAGGTGCCGCGGAGGTTCTCCGGGATGCCCGGATGGGTCGCCGTCATCCCCTTGACGTGGGCTTCGTAGATGACGGTCTGGTGGTAGGGCAGGCGCGGTGCGCGATCGTTCTGCCAGTCGAAGAACGGGTTGATGACCACCGACAGCATCGTGTGACCGAGCGAATCGAGTTGGGGCATCGACGGACTCGGCTCGGGGTCGTGGTATTCCGGCGTCGGCGGGATGGCGGGCTCGGGTTCGACGATCTCCTCGTGTGCCACCGGTGGATCCGCCGTCTCGATCACCACGTCGGGCGCGGTCGCCTCGTCGTCGGTGGTGGTGTCGTCGTCGTCCGTCGCGTCATCGGTGTTGCCGTCGACCGCCGGGTCGTCGACTTCCGTTGCAGCCGAATCGGTGTCGTCGGCAGTGGTGCTCAGCGTCTCGGCCGGGGCGTCGCCCGCGTCGTCACCTGCGGAAGTCGTGACGTCCGCCTCGTCGCCCACGCTCAACGGTCCCCCGACCTCCGCGGCCTCGTCGGAGGCGGGAGGCTGATCGGCATCCACCGACACCGGTGTTCCGGGGTCGTAGACGGGGATCTCCTCGGTCGCCGAGGGGTCGGTGCCGGGCAACGGATAGGAGAACAGCGATGCGTCACCGTCGAACTCGCCGTGAAAAGCCTTGCCGTACGGGTCGAGCAGCAATTTGCTCGGGTCGCACCGCATACCGTTGGCCGGATCGTAGGGGCCGTGTACGCGGTATCCGTAGAACTGGCCGGGGCCGACGTTGGGCAGGTAGCAGTGCCAGCAGTACCCGTCGACCTCCTCGAGTCGGATGCGGCGCTCGTTGCCGTCGCGGTCGATGAGACACAGGTCGACCGCCGTCGCGATCTCGGAGAACAACGAGAAATTGGTGCCCACCCCGTCGTAGGTGGCGCCGAGCGGGTAGGCCTGCCCCGGCCAGACGTCGATCGGATCGGGTTCGGGGGCGACCAGCGGCTCGGCCTGCTCCGGTGCCTTGACCGGACTCTCGGTCGGGTGGGGTGCGGTGCTGGTGCTCAGCGGTGCGGCAGTCGTCGGGGTGTCCGTGATGACGGCGGCGGGTTCGGGGGATGGTGCGGGAGTGGGTTCGGCGTCCGGGACCGCGGTTTCTTCTGGGGCCGCGGCTTCTGCCGGGGCGGATTCCGGCTCGGGCCGGGTCGATTCGCTCGCGGTCTCGTCCTCGGTCGGCGGGGTGACCTGCTCGGCGTCGAGCGCGTCGCCGCTGGGATCCTCGGCTGCGGCGGCCTGCCCGGTCATCGCTGCCTGGTCATCGCCGGTGGATGGTGCGGACGTCTCCACCTTCGGTGAGTTCATTCCACGACAGTAGTCGCGATGGTGTCGGCGTTCATCTCGGAACGGTCTGCGTCCGGGCGTACGTGATACCCGTCCCAATCGGGACTCCCGAGTTGCGCGATCAGGGATCGTGATCGGTCGTCCAGGGCAGGGCGCGGCCCAGCCGGCGGCCCAGACCGTCGGTGAGGCTGCGGACGTAGGTGGCGCTCAGATGATGCCAGTCCTTGTAGACGATGATGTTGCCGACGATCGCGGGACACCGGTTCGCGTCGCACAGGCCGTCGGAGAGGTCGAGGGCGTGAAAACGGCGGTTGCGCTGGGCGTATCCCGCCGCCGGGTCGATCCGGTCGAGTGCCTCGGCACGGTCGGTCCCACACGTGTCGGCGGTCCCGCCGTCGGCCAGGCAGGTCGGGGTGTCGATCGCACCGTCGGGGCCGTGCGGCCACGGGGTGTCGCGGAGTCCGATCACCTCGATGCCGGCGTCGGTGAAACGTTCGAACACCGGTGGGTAGGTGGACGGCATGACGTCGCCGGGGGCACCCACACGCGGCCTGGTCGAGGTGGTGACCACGGCGTCCGGGCGGTCGGCGACGATCCGGTCGACCACGCGCCGCGACCAGTCGCGGCACTGCGGGTAGGGCACCCCGTTCTGCAGTCGGGGTGTCCGCTCCGTTGACAGGGGACATCCCATCTTGAGGTACGTCGTGACCTTGAAGTGGTGCCGTGACCCCAGCAGATCCAGGGCGGTGATCCACATCTCCGCGTGCGATCCACCGGCCAGTGCGATGGTCCGTGGGGCGGTGGGGTCGCCGTATACCCCGGCGTGGATACGTGGATCCTCGAAATCGCTCATGACGCCGTCGGTCGAGGTCGCCGGAAAGTCCTCGATGACCTCCAGCGGGCTGGGTTGCGGCTCGACGGCCGGCACCGGAACGCCGTCGAGCAGGGCCCGGGCTCCCGGATACAGCCGCGGGTCGAGATCGGCGGTGTCGACGTGGACGGCGGCGACGTGCTGCGACCACAGGCGCACGCCGACTCCGCCGGCGACGGTGAGGATCACCAGTACCGTCGCCAGCACCGGGGCGTAGCCGAGATGGCGACGTCGCGCTGAGGTGGCGCGACGCGACGGGTCACCGTGCACCCGTCGTTCGTGCACCGGTCGTTCGTGCACCGGTCGTTCGTTCCGCAGTAAACCTTCACGCAGTGGATCCTCGATGTATCGCTTGGTCAGCCACGCCAGCATCACCGAGGCGGTCAGCACCGCGGCGCCGGCGAGGATCGACGCGTGATCGGTGCCGCGCCACGAGAGATAGAAGATCAGCAGCGGCCAGTGCCACAGGTACAGCGAGTAGGCGATGGCGCCCAGCCACACCGGCCAGGGTGAGGCGAGCGCCCGGCTGAGGAGGGGCGGTGAGTCGTCGACGCGGGCGTGCCGTCCGCGTGGTGGGCGCTGCGCGGCTCCCGCCCAGATGATCACCAGTGTCGAGCCGACCGGAACGAGTGCCCACGGGCCGGGGTAGGAGGCGACGCCGTCGATCCACCACCCGCAGGTCAGGATCAGTGTGAGCGCGATGGCAGCGGCGACGGTCCGCAGCCATCGTGAGACCCGCCAGGTCGGCATCCACACCGCCAGCAGTCCGCCGGCCAGCGGTTCCCACAGTCGCGACAGGGTGTCGAAGTAGTTCCACTGCTGATTGACGTCCATCCGCATCGTCGCCCACCAGAACGACACGACCGCCACCGTGAGTACCGCGACGCCGACGATCGTCCGGATCGTCGCCGGCCGTGCGAGCGGCGCGAACAAGCGCGCACCGACAACGATCGCGCCGGTGCCTGCCAGCGCGGCCAGCAGGGTCGCCAGGAAGAACTGGCCCTGCACCGACATCGACCAGATGTGTTGCAGCGGACTGTTCGCCGAGCTCGCCGCGAGGTAGTCCTGGGAGTTCAGGGCGAGGTACCAGTTCTGGTAATACAGCGCACTCGCGGTCAGTTCCTGTCCGATCGCGTTCCACCGGGTCTGCGGCAGGATCACGATCGTCAGGACGAGGACGGCGAGGAGCACCGTCGCCAACGCCGGGAGCAGCCGCCGGCCCAGGCGCGCCAGCCGGGGCCATGGGTTGACCGCGGCACCGAGGGTGATGTGGGGCTGCTGTTGGGCGTCGATGGCGTGGCGTAGCAGGGAGCCGACGAAGAAGTAGCCCGACAGGGTCAGGAAGACGTCGACACCGCCGGACACCCGGCCGAACCAGACGTGGAACACCGCGACAAGGGCGATCGCGATGCCCCGGAGGCCATCGAGATCGGTGCGGTGAGCAGAGGTGGTGCGAGCCACGGTGGGCGGAACGGCTTTCGTCGAGACGGTGGTCGCCTCTCGACGCTAGCGGTCCGCGGGCACCTGCGCTCCGGATCGGCGGCGCGCGCCGTCGAGTATCACCTCGAGGCCGTCGCCGAACTCGGTGTCGAAATCGCGGCCGGACGGGCCGGTGACGCCGAGCCGTTCCATCTGGGCGCGGGTCTGTTCCTCGATGGTCAGGCCGATGACGAGCTGGCAGATGGCGGTGGCGACCGCGCGTGCATCCCGTTCGTGCAGGTCGCCGCCGGCGGCCGCGGCCGCGATGTCGTCGGCGACCGCGCGGTCGGACAGGCCGCTGGCCCAGCTCGAGGAGACGACCTCGGCGCTGTCGGGCACGCGCAGCAGGGCCGCGCGCATTCCGACGGCCAGGGCCCGTAGGCGCTGGTCCCACGGCTGCGCCGGATCGGGGCGGGCGACCTCCGACAGCAGGTCGTCGGCCAGTGCGGCCAGGAGTGTCTGTTTGTTGGGGAAGTGCCAGTACAGGGCGTTGGGTCGGACGCCGACCTCCGAGGCGAGGCGGCGCATCGTCAGATCCGCCAGGCTGTGGTGGATGAGCACGTCACGGGCGGCGGCGAGGATGTCGGCGCGGGAGTTGCTCACAGGCACAGGGTAGAGGGCGCGTCGAAGCGGGCCCACGGCGGCCTGTACACCGTCCAGGAAAAGTCCTGTACAGTGTTCAGGCAGTCGAGCGGTGTCGCCCATCACACCGCGTCCAGCACCCGTCACCAGAGGAACTCCACCGTGGACCAGGCAAGCATCAGTCGCATCGATGCGCAGCACATCTGGCATCCCTACGGGGCCATCCCGGCCGCCTCGGAGCCGCTCGTGGTGCGTGCCGCCGACGGCGTTCACCTCCATCTCGCCGACGGTCGCAGCGTCGTCGACGGCATGAGCTCCTGGTGGGCCGCGATCCACGGGTACCGCCATCCGGTCCTCGACGACGCCGCGCGCCGACAACTCGACTCGATGTCGCACGTGATGTTCGGTGGTCTCACCCACGAGCCCGCCGCTCGTCTGGCACAACTGCTCGTCGACATCACCCCCCGTGGGCTGCAGAAGGTCTTCTTCTGCGATTCCGGCTCGGTGTCGGTGGAGGTCGCCATCAAGATGGCCCTGCAGTATTGGCGTGGCCGCGGTGAACCGGGGCGCACGAAACTGCTCACCTGGCGCGGCGGATATCACGGTGACACCTTCGCGCCGATGAGCGTCTGCGATCCCGACGGCGGCATGCACTCGATGTGGACCGACGTTCTCGCACAACAACTTTTCGTTCCCGCGCCACCGGCCGACCATGATGCCGCGTACGTGGCCGCCGTCGCGGAGACGGTACGCGCCCACCGTGACGAGCTCGCCGCGATCATCGTCGAACCGGTCGTGCAGGGCGCCGGCGGAATGCGTTTCCACGACCCCGCATACCTCGCCGACCTGCGCCGCATCTGTGACGACCACGACGTTCTGCTGATCTTCGACGAGATCGCCACCGGTTTCGGGCGCACCGGGGAGCTGTTCGCCGCCGACCATGCCGGGATCGCACCCGACATCATGTGCGTCGGCAAGGCGCTGACCGGTGGATACCTCACCCTGGCGGCGACCCTGTGCACCGACGAACTCGCCGCGGTCATCAGTGCCGGTGAGGCCGGGGGACTGGCCCACGGCCCGACCTTCATGGCCAATCCGCTCGCCTGCGCCGTCGCGGTGGCCTCCACCGAACTGCTGCTCGCCGGCGCGTGGCGCGCCGACGTCGCGCGCATCGGCGAGGGCCTGCGTACCGGCCTGGAACCGCTGCGTGGAATCACCGGCGTCGCCGACGTGCGCGTGCGCGGTGCGATCGGCGTTGTCGAACTCGACCACCCCGTCGACCTGGCCGCGGCGACGACGGCGGCCGTCAACGCCGGGGCCTGGCTACGGCCGTTCCGCAACCTCATCTACGCGATGCCGCCCTTCATCTGCACCGCCGACGACGTCGAGGTGATCACCCGCGGCATGCGGGCCGCCGTCGACGCCAGTCTCGCCGTACCCGCCGGAGGTCACCCGTGACGACGCTGAACCCCACCACACCCGCCGCCACCGGCGAATCGGTCGCCCTGTCCTGGCTGCACAACGCCGCCCGTGCCACGAAAGAGGCCGGGCTGCACCGCGAACCGATCGTGCGGACCACCGGCGCGGGCCTGCTCAACCTCGCCTCCAACGACTATCTCGGGCTCTCGACGCATCCGCACGTGATCGACGCCGCACGGTCCGCGGTGACGCAATGGGGCGCCGGCTCGACCGCATCGCGACTGGTCGTCGGCACCACCGCGGCGCACGTCGACTTCGAGCACGAGATCGCCGACTTCCTCGGATTCCCTGCCGCGCTGATGTTCTCGTCCGGCTACCTCGCCAACGTCGGGGCGATCACCGCGCTCGTCGGACGCGGTGATCTCATCGTCTCCGACACCGGGACCCACGCCTCGCTCATCGACGGCTGCCGGCTGTCGCGGGCACGGGTCGTGGTGGTCGACCGCGGCGACGTCGCGGCGGTGCGCGCGGCACTGGCCGACCGTGCCGAAGAGCGTGCCCTCGTCGTCACCGACTCGATCTACAGCGTCGACGGTGCCGCTGCCCCGGTGGCCGAGTTGTACACCGCTGCACGTGAATTCGGTGCCGCACTGCTCGTCGACGAGGCTCACGGCCTCGGTGTGCGCGGCCCGGGCGGTCGGGGAGTGATCGCCGAGGTCGGCCTGTCCGGCGCACCCGACCTCGTCGCCACCACCGTCGCGTCGAAGTCCCTGGGCGCGCAGGGCGGTGTGGTGCTCGGGCCGGCGGTGTTGCGTGATCACCTGACCGACCGCGCCCGCACCTTCATCTTCGACACCGGTCTCAATCCGGCCGCCGTCGGCGCGGCCCACGCCGCCCTGCGCATCCTGCGGGAGCAACCGGATATGCCACAGCGACTGCGCCACAACATGATTCGCATGGCCGATCTTCTCGACGTGGCATTGCCCGTCGGTCCGGACGGCGCGGTGGAGACCTCGGCGGTGCTCTCGATCATCATCGGTGACCCGCAGCCCGCGGTCGCCGCGGCCGCCGCCTGCCGGAACGCCGGGGTGCTGGTGGGGTGCTTCCGCCCGCCGTCGGTGCCACCGGGCACCTCCCGGCTGCGGCTGACCCTGCGCGCCGATCTCGACGACGCCGACATCGACCACGCCGCCGACGTGGTGCGCGCGGCGCTGCACGAGGTGGGTGCGCGATGACCCTCGATCCGTGGTGGAAGCCCACCCGGCCGGTCGCCGACCGGAGCCTGGTGATCACCGGCACCTCCACCGACGTCGGCAAGACCATCGTCACCGCGGCACTCGCCGCGACGCTCGCCGCTGCCGGCACCGACGTCGCCGTCTGCAAGCCCGCGCAGACCGGTGTCGGACCCGACGAGCCGGGCGATCTGGCGACCGTCACCGCCCTCGCGGGCGACCTGCCGACGTGGGAGGGGGCGCGGTTTCCGGATCCGCTCGCCCCGGAAACCGCCGCGCACCGCGCCGGATCACCGCAACTCGACATCAACGACGTGGTGCCCCGGGTCGCCGACATCGTCGGCGACCATCGGCTCACCCTCATCGAGGGCGCCGGCGGTGTACTGGTGCGACTCGCCCCCGAGTTCACGATCCTCGACGTGGCACGCGCTCTCGGTTCGGCGGTCCTCGTCGTCACCCAACCGGGACTCGGAGCGCTCAACCACGCCGAGCTCACCGTGGCGGCCATCCGCGCGGCCGGCGTCGACGTCGCCGGCCTCGTCATCGGATCCTGGCCCGCCGCTCCGGATCTCGCGATGCGCTGCAATCGACACGACCTCCCGCGCCTGACCGGTGTACCGGTCGTCGGAGTCCTGCCCGAAGGTGCCGGTGCGATGTCGGGTGAGACATTCCGCTCCGCGGCACCCACCTGGTTCGACGCCGACTGGATCACCGCGATCCGCACCCACGCCGACGCCCCGCAGACCGTTGCTCACGCCGACTCCCCGCAGACCACCCCGACCGACAACAGCCACCTCGAAGGAATCTTCTGATGACCCAGGCCCCGATAGCCCCCGCCACCGTCGACGCCGACACCGCCGACATCCTCACCATCGCCCGCGAACAGGTCCTCGAACGCGGTGAGGGCCTGACCCAGGAGCAGGTGCTCACCGTGCTCCGGTTGGGCGACGACCGCCTCACCGAACTGCTGCAGCTCGCGCACGATGTGCGGATGCGCTGGTGCGGCCCCGAGGTCGAGGTCGAGGGCATCATCTCGCTGAAAACCGGTGGCTGCCCTGAGGATTGCCACTTCTGCTCACAGTCGGGATTGTTCGCCTCGCCGGTGCGCAGCGCCTGGATCGACATCCCGTCGCTGGTCGAGGCGGCCAAGCAGACCGCCAAGACCGGCGCCACCGAGTTCTGCATCGTCGCCGCGGTCCGCGGTCCGGACAAGCGGCTGCTGAGCCAGGTCGCCGCGGGTATCGAGGCGATCCGCAACGAGGTCGACATCCAGATCGCCTGCAGCCTGGGCATGTTGACCCAGGAGCAGGTCGACCAACTCCGCGACATGGGCGTGCACCGCTACAACCACAACCTGGAGACCGCGCGCAGCCACTTCCCGAACGTCGTCACCACCCACACCTGGGAGGAGCGTTGGGACACCCTGCGGATGGTGCGTGACGCCGGCATGGAGGTCTGCTGCGGCGGCATCCTCGGCATGGGGGAAACCCTCGAGCAGCGCGCCGAGTTCGCCGCCGACCTCGCCTCGCTCGATCCCGACGAGGTGCCGCTGAACTTCCTCAACCCGCGGCCGGGTACCCCGTTCGGTGACCTCGACGTGTTGCCGGCCTCCGAGGCACTCAAGTCGGTCGCGGCGTTCCGTCTGGCATTGCCGCGCACCATCCTGCGTTTCGCCGGCGGTCGCGAGATCACCCTCGGCGACCTCGGCGCCAAGCAGGGCATCCTCGGCGGTATCAACGCCGTGATCGTCGGCAACTACCTGACCACGCTCGGTCGTCCCGCCGAGGACGATCTGGACCTGCTCAGCGATTTGTCGATGCCGATCAAGGCACTCAACGACAGCATCTGATTACCTGGTGAGATGAGAGCAACCACGATGAGCGCCGCCGCGGCGGCGACCGACATTCCCGGTCCGCTCGACGAGCCGCATCGCTACGGCGTCTACACCGGCATCGAACTGGAGATCCAGGCGCCCGACGCGGTGCCGACCGCGGCACGCCTCGGCCTGGAACCGCCACGGTTCTGCGGCCAGTGCGGCCGGCGGATGGTGGTGCAGGTCCGTCCCGACGGCTGGGATGCGCGGTGTTCGCGCCACGGCACGGTCGACTCCAGCGAGTTGGGGCGCCGGTGAGCGAGGTGGCCGGTGCTGCAACCGCGCTCGAGATGCGTCCGCGCGTCCGGCACCGCACACCCGCCACGCTGCTGGCCGCCGTCGGGGTCGTTGTGCTGTTCGGTGTGATCGCCGGCGCAGTGTGGGCGGTCGCCACACCCGCGGCCTCCGCGGTCAAGGGCCGCACCCAGGTGTACATGGTCGACAGCTTCGCCGGCGTCGCGACGTTCGCGTTCGTGATGTTCGGCTTCGGTGTCGTCGCCGCGGTGGTGACGTGGTTCGTCGCGCCCGGCTGGCGTGGCCTGCCCGGTTACGCCGCGATGCTGGCGTCGACGGTGATCGGTGGCGCGCTCGCCGGTGTCGTCGGTTCGGGATTCGCCGCTCGACGCTTCCCCGACCCGGATTCGATCGGCGTCGGGGACGTGTTCACCGCCGTCCCGCAACTCTGGCTCGACGGCGTGACCCGCGGATCGCCCAGTGGCCCTTGGATTCTGCTGATCTGTGCGCCGCTCACCGCGACGGTGGTGTACCTGTTGGCGGCCATCGTGAGCCGACGCGGCGACCTCGGGGTGGGTGACGGCCGCATCGAGCAGTCCGACGTTGTGGTCACATCGGCGGTTTGAGGGTCGCGAATTCGTCGGTGACGCGCAATTGCGTGTCGGCGAACGCGTAGAGCGCCGGCGGGCGACCTCCGGAGCGGCCGGTGCGGCCCAACGTTCCGGTTGCCACCACCACACCGCGGCGGCTCAGGATGCGCAGCAGGTTCGTGGTGTCGACGCGATATCCGAGTGCGGCGCCGTAGATCTCGGAGAGTTCCGACATCGGAAACCGCTTGGGCGCCAACGCGAATGCGATGTTGGTGTAGGACAGTTTGGCCGCCAGGCGGTGCCGGCCCGCGTCGATGATGGCGGCGTGGTCGTAGGCCAGGGACTGCTCGGCAAGAGCGTCGACCCGGTGCCACGTGGCCGTCGGCGGGAGCCGGGTCGCTGCGTCGGTCGGCACCAGACCCAGATAGGTCGACGCGATCGTCCGCACCTCGGGTACCCGCTCGGGATCGGAGAACACCGACAACTGCTCGAGGTGCGCGACCGTGGTGACATCGAGATTCTCGGTGAGAAAGCGACGGGCGCTGGCCGACAGGGTTTCGGCGGCGCCGGCCACGTCACCGCCCGGCAGTGACCACGGTGAACTCTCGTCGGTCCGCCACAGCAGGACGAACAGGTCGGGCTGGCCGCCGGGGGAGATCGGGCGCACCTGGAAGACGACAGAGAGCACCTCGACCCGCAGCGACATGCGCTCGATAGTAGGTCAGAGGTCGTCGAGGACCACGAGTCCGTCCTGGATGGCCCGCGCGACGAGCGACGCCTTGGTGCGTGCGGTACGGCCCGCCTCGGCGTACTTCACGCGGATGCGGGCGAGGTGGGTGTTGACGGTGCCCACCGAGATCATCAGTTGGGTGGCGGCCTCCGACTTCGAGTCGACGAGCAGCCAGGTGCGCAGCACCTCGACCTCGCGGGTGGTCAACGGGACCGGGGTGTACTGCGGGGACGGCGGCTCGCTGGGGACCGCCCGGAGTGCCGTCGGTGGTGCCATCGGATCGGCGGCTGACCCAGGCCGACGGGCGGCGAGGCGGTCGAGAGCCTCCTGACGACGACGCATCGCCTGCAACGGCGTGGAGTAGGCGCGGCGGACACCGAGGACCGGACGCGGCCCAACCGCGGTCGGGATCTGTCGATGACTCGGGCCGTCGGAGGTGTTGGCATTGCGCGAAGCGGTCATGATGATCATGTCTCCTGGGGCAGATGAACGGGGTTTCTGCTGCTGCGTTGCGTTATGAACGCTACGGAGTGAAACGATCCCGCAAACGCGTAGTGGACTACTTGGAATGCGCTTGGAACTACTCGGAGCACGTGTCCAGATCGCGCAATCTCTTGCGTTACTCCAGCTCAGGCCGATCGGGCAGGGCTCCGCCATCGCGTTGCCGCGTCTCCGCTGACAGCGCTCTCGCTGACACTGACAGCGCTCGCCACGGCGTTGACAGCGCTCTCGCCGGCACTGACAGCGCTCTCGCCGACGTTGACAGCGCTCTGCTCCGCACTGACAGCGCTCTCGCTGACACTGACAGCGCTCGCCGAGGAACACTGTGTTGCCGCAGTTCAGGCGTGCTTGGTCAGCGATGACGCGGCCCGGCGGCATCCGGCCGGAATGTCCGCGCGCTTGCCGGTGTTACGATCATCACCAGGTTTTCGACCACTAGTCGAAAACCGGCTCGAGGCGCAGACCGCGCCGAGACCACGCCGCCGCCCGGCGGCAGGGAGATGGAGTGGCAGATGAGCATCACCAGCGACCGCGCCGCGGTGACTGACGCGACCCTGATAGACGCACCGGGTCTCATCGATGCGCAATGGGTCGACGGCCCCGGCGGCTACTCGGGTGTCGAGCCGACCCCGGAGTGGGCCGAGGAGATCCGCCGCCTCGCACGCGCGCGCAACGCGACCCTGCTGGCGCACAACTACGAACTGCCGGCCATCCAGGACGTCGCCGATCACGTCGGTGACTCCCTCGCTCTCTCACGCATCGCGGCCGAGGTCGACTCCGACGAGATCGTCTTCTGCGGCGTGCACTTCATGGCCGAGACCGCCAAGATCCTCAGCCCCGACAAGCGGGTGCTGATCCCCGACGCCCGCGCCGGATGCTCGCTCGCCGACTCGATCACCGCCGACGAACTGCGCGAGTGGAAGGACGAGTTCCCCGACGCCGTCGTGGTGTCCTATGTGAACACCACCGCGGAGGTCAAGGGACTCACCGACATCTGCTGCACCTCGTCCAACGCCGTCGACGTCGTCGCGTCCATCGACCCCGACCGCGACGTCCTGTTCCTGCCGGATCAGTTCCTCGGTGCACACGTCAAGCGCGAGACCGGCCGCGACAACATCCACATCTGGGCCGGCGAATGCCACGTCCACGCCGGCATCAACGGCGACGAGCTCACCGAGCAGGCCGCCGCGCACCCCGATGCTGATCTGTTCATCCACCCCGAATGTGGTTGTGCGACATCGGCTCTCTATCTGGCCGGTGAGGGTGCGGTTCCGGATGACCGGGTCAAGATTCTCTCCACCGGTGGAATGATCGATGCCGCCCGCGAGACCGGCGCCAAGCAGGTTCTCGTCGCGACCGAGATCGGCATGCTGCACCAGTTGCGCAAGGCGGCTCCGGGTATCGACTTCCAGGCGGTCAACGATCGCGCATCGTGCCCGTACATGAAGATGATCACGCCGGCCGCGCTGCTGCGTGCGCTGCGCGAGGGTCGCGACGAGGTGTTCGTCGCCGATGATGTCGCCGAACGCGCTCGTCGCAGCGTCGAGCGGATGATCGCCATCGGTAATCCCGGTTCGGGTGAGTAGCGCTGTGTCGCAGAATATTTCATCGTCGCAGGGATTCGTCGGCCAACTCGTCGCCGACGCTGACCTCGACCTCGCCGTCACCGACGAGGTCCGTGCACTGATCCGCACGGCGCTCGACGAGGACCTGCGCTACGGCCCCGACGTCACGACCGCGGCGACAGTCCCCGCCGATGCGGTGACCGACGCCGCGATCGTCAGTCGCGCTCATGGCGTGGTGGCCGGCCTACCGGTGGTGGTGGCGGTCCTCGACGAGGTCATCGGGTTCGGTGCCTACGAGATCACCGCGCAGGTGGCCGACGGCACCCGGGTCGCGCCCGGCGACACCGTCCTTGCCGTCCGTGCGCCCACCGCACCGTTGCTGACCGCAGAGCGCACGGCACTGAATCTGGCGTGTCATCTGTCCGGTATCGCCACCGCGACCGCACAGTGGGTCGACGCCATCGCCGGAACCGCCGCCAGGGTTCGCGACTCGCGAAAGACGCTGCCCGGCTTGCGTTATCTGCAGAAGTACGCGGTGCGCGCAGGTGGGGGAGTCAACCATCGGATGGGTCTGGGCGACGCCGCCCTCATCAAGGACAATCACGTCGCCGCCGCGGGATCGGTGAGTGCGGCGCTGGCCGCCGTCCGAGCGGCCGCCCCGGATCTTCCGGTGGAGGTCGAGGTCGACTCGCTCGACCAACTCGACGAGGTTCTCGCCCTCGAACCGCAACTGGTGCTGCTGGACAACTTCGAGTTGTGGGCCACCCAGATGGCGGTGTCCCGCCGCAACAACCGGTCGCCGCAGACGAAGCTGGAGTCCTCGGGCGGACTGACGCTGGACCAGGCCGCCGACTACGCCCGGACCGGCGTCGACTATCTCGCGGTCGGCGGGCTCACCCACTCGGTGATCGCACTCGACCTCGGCCTCGACATCCCGAGCTGACGCCGACGCGCGTCGATCAACGGCAATGGCGCGGAACATCGGCGGTGTCGTGGCCGACTTCGACGACGTGTGGCGTTCGAGGAGAGGAGACCTGGAGCCGATCGGGCATCTGCTTCGGTACCGGGCTGGGGACACCTGGGTGCGGTTCCACACGCTGCCGGGCGCCAAACGGTTCCCGCGCAACGACGCCGAGCGTCGCACGGTGTTCTCCCGGCACCGGGCAGTGCTGTCCGAATTGTGTTCGGTGACAGCAACATCGCCGCAGGATCTCCGTGTCATGACAAGCGGATGGTCGTCGTCGCCGGAACCCGCCGGCCGTTCCACCCGGCTTGTCGCGGCATTCGGTGAATCCGCGTACTGGCGCTCACTGCTCGTGGACGACGACACGGATCACCAATGGTGGCAGCACATCTACATCGGAACGTCCACGCTGGGGTCCCCGCGGTTGCGTGCGCTGTTGAGGTTGGTTGCCGACGACCGTGCCGGAGACGTCGTCATCACCTCGACGGGTGCGGAGTGGCTCTATCACCCCTATGACGGTGGCGGCGACGTGATAGCACCGACGCAAGCCATTCGGGACGGGCTGCGCGACAAGTTCTTTCGATGGCTGCCACCGAATGCCGAGGGTTTGTAGTCGTCTCTCACTCCGACACTGTCGTCAGCGCGACCACCGGGCCGTTGATGTTGTAGGTGTGTACCTGGCTGCTCAGTGCGCGAACGGTCGTCACGTCGACTGCGTACAGGTGCCGACCGTCGGGACGGTCGAGAGCCGATCCCGCCAGTCGAGAGCCGATCCCGCCGGTCGAGAGCCGATCCCGCCGGTCGAGCACCCCTCATTCCGGCCCGGTCGAGCAGCCCCATTCCGCCGGTCGAGCACCCCTTTTCGTTGGTCGAGCCGGTCCGGAGCGCTAGCGGAGGACTGTGTCGAGACCTCGCAAGCCGACGCTGAAAACCCAACCACCCCAAACACACTCACCTTTGCACAACCTGTGTATAGAAAACACTTGCGATTCGTGTTTAAGTGGGGTTATAATAGAACAGATACGCTACACGGCATTCTCGGGGGAGGTGACATCAGCATGACAGACACCACCGACAGTCCCATGTCACGACCACTGCAACTGATGCACCAACTCTCCGAGATCTTGGACGAGTTGGCCCAGACTCCGATGACCGCCTGCTCGGACACCGAAGTCATCGAGGCGGCGAAACTGTCCGAACAGATCGCGACCCGCACCCACTTCCAAGGTGATCGGGCGATCCTGGAAATCTCGGATCGCAGTGTGCACCGCAAGGTCGGCAAAGTCAGCCTGTCGAACTTTCTGAACTTCGATCTGCGGATCGCGCAACCCACCATGCGCATCGCGCACATGAAAGCCACCGCCCGATTCCACGGGCTGACCGGACAACCGGAGGAACCGAAGTTCCCCACCCTGTCCAAAGCATATGAGCAGGGCCTGATCGGCCACACCCACCTCTCGGCGGCGTTGGAAGCCCTGGACAAGATCCCGGGCGCCGTTCCGCATGACAAGAAGGTCGCCGCCGAAGAAACCCTGGGTGAGAAAGCCACCGAACACATTCCAGCCGACATCACCAAGATGGGTGCCCGGATCCTGGCGCACCTCGATCCCGATGGACAGTTGGTGGAGGAGAAAGAACGCCAACAGCGTCGCAACCTGTGGATCAACCAGTCCCGGGTCGATGGGATGGCGAAACTCAACGGGCATCTCCCGCCGGTCACCCGGGCTCTGTGGGACACCATGCTCGACGCCTGGGCCAAACCCGGGATGAATAGTCTCAGCGATCCGGAATCGCCGACCGGTGCGATCGGTGACGCCGACCCCGACGTGTTGGCTGCGGCGGTCAAACGTGACGACCGTTCTCAGGCGCAACGCAATCTTGATGCGATGCACATGTTGTTGGTGTCGGCGATGAAAGAAGGCGTCCTCGGCAAAACGCATCGAGGCCTGCCCGTGGCGTTGATCGCGAAAGCGTCCGTGACGGATCTGCTGGCCGGGGCCGGATATGCCACCACGGCATCTGGTTCGACGATTCCCATTCCTGATTTGCTGAGTGCGTTGGGAGACATCGAAGATCCCACCGATGTGCAGCAGTTCCTGGCGGTGTTCTCCGACGCCATCGACCTGCCCCTGTATCTCGGGCGGTCCCGACGCCTGGCGTCGACCGAGCAGCGGATCGCGTCGTTCTCCCGCACCGGCGGTGAAGTGTGCTCGTTCCCCGGGTGTGGGCAACCCGCGTCGCGTTCGGAAATGCATCACGCCAAAGAGGACTGGGCTGATGGCGGGAAAACCGACATCAGCGATTTGGCGCCGGCGTGCGGGCCGCACAACCGGATGGTCGGCCCGAAACCCGGCCAGTACACCACCGGCATCTACGAAGACGGGCCGCTCGCCGGACGGTGCTGGTGGCAACTCAACGCCGAACCCGGCATGCCGGCAAACCCGAAGATCGTCAACGACCACCCCGACATCACCGCCCTGTACGAGGAGAAACTCGACCAGATCCGCGAACAGATCCACGGCGACATCGTCGCCGATTGTGGTGCCGGCGCAACCGAACCCGCAGACACCGACGCGGTTGACGCCGACACCGTCGATGCCGAAACTGCTGACATCGAAGCCGACGTCGCTGACGCGGAGGATGAGGCCGAGTCGGTCCATACCGACATCGACGAACCGGCCGATCCCGACGACGAGGACACCGCGTCGCCGTTCGTGGACGCCGAAATCTCGTCCGATCGTGGTGTCTCGAGTGACTATCCGGCTCCGGCTGCCGACTCCTCGAGCATCGACGACAGCATCGACATCGCAGACAGCGTCGACCAGGACGCCGATCATGAGTCCGGCGTCACTGACCGGCCCGACCCAGCCGTCGACGAATATGGTTCGGGCGCAGACCAATTCGATCCGGTCGAGCCTCAACCACCCGACCAGCAGGACAGGCCCGGCGCCATAGGCGACGAGCACTCTGACGAACCTGGTGTCACCGACACCGGGGAGATCGACCTGGTCATCTTCGACGGGGACGGTGTTCCGATCACCGACGATCCCGACGACCCTGCTGCCGCTGCCGGGATGGATCGTGCCTCGCGTACCCGGATTCGTGTCCGCGACACGACCAGCGAAGGACAGCCCCGCGAGCGCCGCATCCGTGATGGCGGCATCCGTACCAGCGACGCCGACCGTGAACGTGAGCTTGAGGAACTGGCCGCCATCGGCATGAACCCTCGTAACAGCCGGATCGAACGTGTCCTGGCAGCCCGGCTTCACTACCGGCTCGACACCTCCTGAAGCAGCCCGCCCACCGGTACTGGCCGGGCCGCACTGCCACAGAAACGTTGTGGCGGTGGGAAGTTCCGGCCTTTCCTTGCGAGGTCTCGACACGGGCTTCGCTAGCGCTCCGCCCGGCTCGACCAACGTGTGGTGCGGCTCGACCGACGGGTTGGGCCTCGACCTCGATCTCGACAACCTCGGCCCGGCGGACACGGCTCGTAGCTTCGACGGAGCTCACGCAAGGCCATCGCTCCGGTCGGCTCGACCAGCCGGGAAGGCGGTTCGTCCTTGTCACGTCCGGCGGTCGGCAAAGATGCTTCGGAGGAGTGGCACTCGGTTGGCGATCTCCGGATCGGGATCGTTCTCCAACTCGGCGAGGGAGTCGAGAAAGCGTTGTCGTCCGGCATCGTCGAGCGGTGCGTACAACAAGGTGAAGGCGGCATGCCGTCGGATGATCGCCCAAGGAGAGCGTAGACCGTCAAATAGGGCGGCGACATCGCCCACCGGCACCTCGTGATGTCTGGTCACGCCAGTGCCCATCACGCTCACGAGCGCCCGCTCGATCTCCGGATGCGCAGTGAGGGCCGCCTCGAGCGGCCGATAGTCCAGCGGATGATCGGGATCGAGGGCGCGGTAAGGCCCATCGAAGACGTTGTATGCGCCGGGATTGAGCGAGTCGAATTGCGCCACAACGATGTCCGCGTGACCCAGCGTCACGAGCGGGCCCGCCGACCACCGTGATGCGGACTCATCGTCACGGGCAGCGCGCATCCTCGACGTCAGATACTCGACAACGTCGGGGCGGCTGACGCGTATGCGGTCGATGACGAACATCCACTGCCACTCCGGGACATCCGTCGTCTCGCGAATGCAGCGCATGATCGCGTCGAGAACGAGGTCGGGTTCGGCGCGACCGAGAGCGATCAACGCCTCGTGCGACTCCTCCCAACCCAACGGGGCATCACTGCTCGTCGCATCCGCGATCAACAGATCGCACCACTCACGGACCTGTTCACTCACCGGGAGTCCGGCGATACGATCGCGTTCGGCCTGCGCGGCGTCGAGATGCGGGAAGTGGCGTCGGAGTTGAGCCTTGCTGATGCACTTGGCGACAAGTTCCTCGGCCTCATCGACCGCGACCACGAGACACGTCTTGTCGACCACACCGTCGGCCAACAGTTGCTTGCGCGCCGACTTACATGCCGCGATCACAGACCGATAAAAGCGGGCCTCGACCCTGTCGAAGTGATCGTCATCGCCGGCTCGGGCCATTTCCGACAACGTCTCGCTCCACTGTTCGTCCTCATCGGAGGGTTCGCGAGACCAGTCCCAGTCGTAGGGATGCCACCGCACGTCGGGGTCGGTGGCCTGCGCAGACTCCTCGCTCGCCACCCCGAGCAACGGCCAGGCGATTGTCTCGCCGTCGGCATAGAACCCGAAGACCGCAACTCCATAGATCGCTTCGCCGGGACGTTCATCCCGAAACTCGGACACCGCTCGCACGATCGCGAGTCGGATGTGATCGGTCAGCCCCACCCAATCGAATGTCACGCGACGAGCGTAGCGGCGCGCACGGTGGGTCCGTGTCGGTGAAAGAGATGATGAAGGGCGAGCCACGTTGAGGCCGGTGGTTCGGATGTGACGAGAGGCATGAAAGTTATCCGCCATCCGTCATGAATCCGAGCCGCAGGTGTGGCGTGAAACCCGCTGGCCTGCGACCCGTATCCTGGATGGGTAAATCCACCAGCCGACCAGGAGTGACCCATGCTCGCCCGAACCGACCTGCGCGGAAGCGCGCCGACGCTCGCCGAACTGCGTCGCGCGCTGCCTCGCGGGGGCACCGACGTCAATGCCGTACTCGACACGGTGGCGCCGGTGGTGCATGCGGTCGCCGACCTCGGAGCCGATGGCGCGCTGGACTACGGGCACAAGTTCGACGGGGTCCGCCCGGCATCGGTGCGCGTACCCGCGCAGGTGATCGCCGACGCACTCGATCGTCTCGATCCGACGGTCGCCGACGCGCTGCGGGAATCCATCACCCGGGCGCGGCTCGTCCACGCCGATCAGCGTCGCGAGACCACCCGCACCGAGGTCGTCGACGGTGGGATCGTCAGCGAAAAGTGGATTCCGGTCCGTCGCGTCGGCCTCTATGTTCCCGGCGGCAACGCCGTGTATCCGTCTTCGGTGATCATGAACGTCGTGCCGGCGCAGGAGGCGGGAGTCGGATCACTCGTGGTCGCCTCGCCGCCGCAGAAGGACTTCGGTGGATGGCCGCACCCCACGATTCTCGCCGCCTGCGCCCTGCTCGGCGTCGACGAGGTGTGGGCGGTCGGCGGCGCGCAGGGCATCGCGTTGCTGGCCTACGGCGGCACCGACACCGACGCGGCCGACGAACCGGGTGGTGTCCTCGACCCGGTCGACCTCATCACCGGGCCCGGCAACATCTACGTGACCGCGGCCAAGCGACTGTGCCGCGGCGTCGTCGGGATCGACGCCGAGGCCGGTCCCACCGAGATCGCGATCCTCGCCGATGCGACCGCGGTCCCGGAACTGGTGGCCGCCGACCTGATCAGCCAGGCCGAACATGACGTCCTGGCCGCCTCGGTGCTCGTCACCGACAGCGTCGAGCTCGCCGACGCCGTCGACGAGGCGCTGGAAATTCAAGTGGCGCAGACCAAGCACCGCGAGCGTGTGACAACGGCGTTGTCCGGCAAGCAATCCGGGATCGTCCTCGTCGACGACGTCGAGGCCGGACTCGCGGTGGTCGACGCGTACGCCGCCGAACACCTGGAGATCCAGACGGCCGACGCCGCCGCCGTCGCCGACCGCGTTCACAACGCGGGTGCCATCTTCGTCGGGAACTACGCGCCGGTGAGCCTCGGGGACTACTGCGCCGGCTCCAATCACGTTCTGCCGACCTCGGGTTCGGCCCGATTCGCCTCCGGATTGTCCGTGCAGACCTTCCTGCGCGGCGTGCACGTCATCGACTACGACGAGGCCGCACTGCGCGACGTCGCCGGCAAGGTGGTCACCCTCGCCCAGGCCGAAGATCTTCCGGCGCACGGGGATGCCATCACACGCAGGTTCGCCACGGATGGGGCGACGCGGTGACGGCGGTCAGCGATCCGCAGACCCCGGGCGCATCGATCACCGTCGCCGATCTGCCGCTCCGCGACAATCTGCGGGGCAAGAGTGCTTATGGCGCACCGCAATTGAAGGTGCCGGTCATTCTCAACACCAACGAGAATCCGCACCCGCCGTCGCCGGCCCTGATCGACGATCTCGCCGAGTCGGTACGTGCCGCAGCCAGCGACCTGCACCGCTACCCCGACCGCGACGCGATCGCCCTGCGCACCGAACTGGCCGACTACCTCAGTGCCGCCACCGGTGTTCGGCTGAACGTGAACAACCTCTGGGCCGCCAACGGTTCCAACGAGATCCTGCAGCAACTGCTGCAGGCCTTCGGCGGGCCCGGGCGCAGCGCGGTCGGCTTCGTGCCGAGTTACTCCATGCACCCGATCATCTCCGACGGCACCGATACCACGTGGCTCGAGGCCAAGCGCAACGCCGACTTCTCCCTCGACATCGACTACGCGGTCGCCGAGATCACCGCTCGCCGCCCCGACGTCGTGTTCGTGACCTCACCCAACAACCCGACCGGGGCATCCATCCCGAACGAGGGACTGCGGGCGATCGTGGAGGCCGCGCCCGGCATCGTCATCGTCGACGAGGCCTACGGAGAGTTCTCCGAACAGCCCAGCGCCACCGAACTCATCGACGAATTCCCGGCCAAGGTGGTGGTCAGCCGCACCATGAGCAAGGCGTTCGCCTTCGCCGGTGGGCGCCTCGGCTATCTCGCGGCCTCGCCGGCCATCGTGGAGGCCCTGCAGTTGGTGCGCCTGCCGTATCACCTGTCGGTCCTCACCCAGGCCGCCGCCCGAGCCGCGCTGCGTCACAGCGACGACACCCTGGCCGGCGTCGAGAAGATCATCGCCGAACGCAAGCGGGTCGTCGACGACCTCGAGGCGGCCGGCTTCGACGTCATCGACTCCGATGCCAACTTCGTGCTGTTCGGCCGGTTCGCCGACGCCCCCGCGTCGTGGCAGCGTTACCTCGACGACGGAGTGTTGATCCGCGATGTGTCGATTCCGGGCTACTTGCGTGTCACCATCGGACTGCGCGACGAGAACGACGCCTTCCTCGACGTCAGTCGCCGTCTGGCCGCCACCGATCTGGAGAATGGGTAAGTGACAGTGCAGGATTCGACCACCTCGTCGGCGACGCAGCCGACGCCGCGCATCGCACGTGTCGAGCGGGCCACCAAGGAGTCCTCGATCACCGTCGAACTCAACCTCGACGGCACCGGCAAGACCGACATCTCCACCGGGATCGCCTTCTTCGACCACATGCTGAACGCCTTCGGCCAGCACGGCAGTTTCGACCTGACCGTGGCGGCCCAGGGCGACGTCGACGTCGAGGGCCACCACACCATCGAGGACACCGCGATCGTGCTCGGTCAGGCCCTCGGCCAGGCACTCGGTGACAAGAAGGGCATCCGCCGGTTCGGTGACTGCTTCATCCCGATGGACGAGACCCTCGCCCACGCTGTCGTCGACGTATCCGGCCGGCCGTATTGCGTGCACACCGGCGAACCAGATCACCTGCTGACCGCGGTGATCGGCGGCTACCCGGGTGTGCCGTACTCGACGGTCATCAATCGGCACATCTTCGAGTCGATCGCCCTCAACGCCCGGATCGCCCTGCACGTGCGGGTGCTCTATGGCCGCGATCAGCACCACATCACCGAGGCCGAGTTCAAGGCCGTCGCCCGCGCGCTCCGTGAAGCCACCGAGTACGACCCGCGCACCTCGGGTGTGCCGTCGACCAAGGGAGCCCTATGAGCACGACCGGCCCGGACGTCGTCGTCCTCGACTACGGCTCCGGCAACCTCCGGTCGGCGCACCGGGCCCTCGAACGTGTCGGCGGTCAGGTCACCGTGACCAGCGACTTCGATGCTGCACTCAACGCCACCGGACTCGTCGTCCCCGGCGTGGGTGCATTCGCGGCCTGCATGGAGGGTCTGCGGGCGGTCAAGGGCGATCGGATCGTGGGCCGACGCCTCGCCGGTGGCCGCCCGGTGCTGGGGATCTGCGTGGGCATGCAGATCCTCTTCGAGCAGGGTGTGGAGTTCGGCGTCGAGGCGGACGGGTGCGGCGAGTGGCCGGGCGCGGTCACCCGGTTGCCGGCGCCGGTGTTGCCGCACATGGGCTGGAACACCGTCGACGCCCCCGACGACTCCGTACTGTTCCACGGCCTCGACGCCGATACCCGTTTCTACTTCGTGCACTCCTACGCCGCGCAGACCTGGGAGATGGACAACGACGGCACCGCACTGCGGGCACCGAAGCTGACCTGGGGGGACTACGGCGGCAAGTTCCTTGCCGCCGTCGAGAACGGACCACTGAGCGCCACCCAGTTCCATCCGGAGAAGTCCGGTGACGCCGGGGCCCAGCTGCTCCGCAACTGGATCGAGAGTCTGTCATGACCGAATCTCCCAAGACCCCCGACACTCCGGCGGAGGAGTACCGCTTCTCCTACGGGCGGTTCGTCGTCTACGTGCTCGGTGCCGGCGCCATCGTCCTGGTGCTGTTCATTCCGATCATCCTCGGCATGGCCAAATGGAATCCGACCGCCGGACTCGTCTCCGCACTGGTCGCGGTGCTGGCCATGATCGCCGCGATCGGATTCACCTCCCGCTATCAGATCGGCAAGGCGGAGAAGGCGATTCGCGCTTCACGCGGCGAAGGTCCACCGGACTAGGCGACGTCGCACCAGACAACGGTCGGATTCTCGACCCGCTCCGGATACTCAACACAAAGGACTCACCAACTTCCATGGGAACCACTCTCGAACTGCTGCCCGCCGTCGACGTCGCCGACGGGCAGGCCGTACGCCTGGTGCAGGGCGCCGCCGGCACCGAAACCTCCTACGGCTCACCGCGTGAGGCCGCACTCGCCTGGCAGCGGGACGGCGCCGAGTGGATCCACCTCGTCGATCTGGATGCCGCGTTCGGTCGCGGCAACAATCGCGACCTGCTCGCCGAGGTCGTCGGCGAACTCGACGTGAAGGTCGAACTGTCCGGCGGTATCCGTGACGACGAGTCCCTCGACGCCGCGCTGGCGACCGGCTGCACCCGGGTCAACCTCGGAACCGCAGCCCTCGAGAATCCGCAGTGGTGTGCCCGCGCGATCGACAAGTACGGCGATCGCATTGCCGTGGGCCTCGACGTGATCCGAGAGGGCAACTCCTACCGGCTCCGTGGACGCGGCTGGGTCACCGACGGTGGTGACCTGTGGGAGGTCCTGGAACGTCTCAACGGCGACGGATGCGCTCGCTACGTCGTCACCGACGTGTCCAAGGACGGCACCCTCGCCGGCCCCAACCTCGAACTGCTCGCCGAGGTGGCCGCCGCGACCGACGCGCCGATCGTCGCCTCCGGTGGCGTGTCCGCGCTCGACGACCTCGTCGCGATCTCCGGGCTGGTCGATCAGGGCGTCGAAGGCGCCATCGTCGGCAAGGCCCTCTACGCCGGGCGGTTCACCCTGCCCGAGGCGCTGACGGCGGTCGGCGGCCGGTGACCGGAGGCGCCGACCTGGATCTGCCGCGACTGCTCGACGTCGCCGGCACGATCCTCGACGGAGTCGGTGATCAGTTCGTCGCGGGTCTGGGTGCCCCGAGCGCGGTCCGCAAGGGCGACACCGATTTCGCCACCCAGGTGGATCTCGATCTGGAACGCCGGATCTCCGGCGAACTGGCGCAGCGCACCGGAATCGGCGTCCACGGTGAGGAATTCGGTGGTCCTCCGGTCGACGAGGGCGCCGTCTGGGTTCTCGACCCGGTGGATGGCACCTACAACTACTCGTCGGGGATTCCGCTGACCGGGATTCTGCTGGCCCTGCTCGTCGACGGCCAGAGCGTCCTTGGGCTGACCTGGTTGCCGCTGACCGGTCAGCGGTTCGCCGGGTACGCCGGCGGCCGGCTCCTGTGTGACGGCGAACCGGTCGACGCGCGACCGCCGGAGTCGTTGTCGCAGTCGGCGATCGGCTTCGGACCGTTCAACGTGGGGCACGGTGGGCGTTATCCCGGGGCACGCCGCGCCGAATTGATCCGCGCGCTGTCCGGGCGGGTGGCGCGGCTGCGGATGACCGGAAGCACCGGAATCGACATGGCGTATGCCGCGACGGGTGCGTTCGGTGCATCCATCGCCTTCGGGCGACACCCGTGGGACAACGCCGCCGGGGCGGCGCTGGTGCGCTGCGCCGGGGGAGTGGCCACCGATCTGTCCGGGGCGGACTGGACGGTCGCCTCGCCGTCGCTGGTGGCCGGCGCCCCCGGAATTCACCGGGAGGTGATGGCCGTTGTGAACGAGGTGTTCGGCGTGGACCGGCTCGACACCGCCGGCTCGGCGCAGGCGCAGTCGCACGAGAAGGCGCCGACGCAAACGAAGGAGCAGAGCTCATGACCTTGGCGGTTCGTGTCATTCCCTGCCTGGACGTCGACGACGGTCGGGTGGTCAAGGGCGTCAACTTCCAGAACCTGCGTGATGCCGGTGACCCGGTCGAACTGGCGGCGCGCTACGACGCCGAGGGTGCCGACGAACTCACCTTCCTCGACGTCACCGCATCGAGTTCGGGACGGTCGACGATGATCGAGGTGGTCGGGCGCACCGCCGAGCAGATCTTCATCCCGCTCACCGTCGGCGGCGGAATCCGGACCGTCGACGATGTCGACACCATGTTGCGTGCCGGCGCCGACAAGGTCAGCGTCAACACCGCCGCGATCGCACGCCCGGAGGTGCTCGCCGAGATGAGCCGCCGCTTCGGGTCGCAGTGCATCGTGCTGTCGGTGGATGCCCGGACCGTGCCCGCCGACGGCGCACCCACCCCGTCCGGCTGGGAGGTCACCACCCACGGTGGCCGGAAGGGCACCGGCATCGACGCCGTCGAATGGGCCCGGCGCGGACAAGAATTGGGCGTCGGGGAGATCCTGCTCAACTCGATGGACGCCGACGGCACCAAGCAGGGATTCGACCTGCGGATGCTGCGCGCGGTGCGCGCCGCGGTCGACGTCCCGGTCATCGCCAGCGGGGGCGCGGGAAAGGTCGGCGATTTCGCCCCGGCCGTCGAGGCCGGCGCCGACGCGGTTCTGGCCGCCTCGGTGTTCCACTTCGGCGAACTGACGATCGGCGAGGTGAAGGATGCGATGGCCGCGGAGGGCATCACCATTCGCACCGCACGAGACACCCCGATGGAGGTCTGAGACATGGCGTTACCACCGGAACTGGCGGGCAGGCTCAAGCACAACGCCGACGGTCTCTTCGCGGCCGTCGCCCAGGAACGCGAGACCGGCATCGTGCTGATGGTGGCGTGGATGGACGACGTCGCTCTGGAACGCACCCTGCAGACGCGGCGGGCCACCTACTACTCGCGGTCCCGTCAGGAGTACTGGGTCAAGGGGGAGACCAGCGGGCACACCCAGTCGGTGCACGACGTCCGCCTCGACTGCGACGGTGACACCGTCCTGCTCGTCGTCGACCAGGTCGGCGCGGCCTGCCACACCGGCAATCACAGCTGCTTCGACACCGACTCGCTGCTGTCGGAGTTCGCGGCTGCCGAGGCCGTCGGGCCTGAGACAATCGAGGCAGCACACGAAACCACGAAAGGCGGAGGTTAGTCATGCCACTGATCCAGATCTCGCAAACCCCCGGATTGTCAGACCGGGTCAAGCGCGAGACGATCGCCGCGGTCACCGACGCCTACGCCCGTGCCACCGGCAAGAATCCCGACTCGGTGTGGGTCACGATCAACGAGATCCCGCGGGGCCAGTGGGGCGTGGGCGGAGAGCCCCTCGGATGAGCGACACTGCCGCCGACGAGCACGCCGGCTCCCACCGAGCCGCGGCCGATCACGCCACGACCACGACCCTCGCGGAGTTCCTCGACCTCGCCGCCGATCACCGGGTGGTGCCGGTGACCCGCAAGGTGCTGGCCGATTCGGAGACCCCGCTGTCGGCATACCGCAAGCTCGCCGGAGACCGCGAGGGCACCTTCCTGCTGGAGTCCGCGGAGAACGGACGCAGCTGGTCGCGGTGGTCGTTCATCGGTGCCGGCGCACCGTCGGCGCTGACCGTCGTCGACGGCAAGGCGAGCTGGTGGGGTGCGGTTCCGGCCGGAGCCCCGGTCGACGGCGATCCGCTGACCGTGCTGGCCGAATCGTTGCGTCTGCTGGCCACCGATCCGCTGCCCGACATGCCGCCGCTGACCGGCGGATTCGTCGGGTTCATGGCCTACGACATGGTGCGCCGGTTGGAGCGTCTGCCCGAGACCACCGTCGACGATCTGCATCTGCCCGACCTGATGATGCTGTTGGCCACCGATCTCGCCGCCGTCGATCACCACGAGGGGACGATCACCCTGATCGCCAACGCGGTGAACTGGGACGGTTCCGACGACCGCGTCGAACAGGCCTACGCCGACGCCCTTCAACGTCTCGACCGGATGACCGAGGCCCTCGCCGCCCCTGCCCCCTCGACGGTGTCGTTGTTCGACCACCCGACACCCGACTACCGGGTCCAGCGCAGCCGCGAGGAGTATCACGAGATCGTGCGTGACCTGGTCGGCGAGATCGAGGCCGGTGAGGCGTTCCAGGTGGTGCCGTCGATGCGTTTCGAAATCGACAGCGACGCCGACCCCCTCGACGTGTACCGCGTGCTGCGAGCATCCAATCCCAGCCCGTACATGTATCTGCTGCGCATCCCCGGCATCAACGGCGACCCGTTCACCGTGGTCGGATCGAGCCCGGAGGCCCTGGTGACGGTGCACGACCGGGTCGCCACCACGCACCCGATCGCCGGTACCCGATGGCGTGGCGCGACCGAGGAGGAAGACCAGCTCCTCGGGAAGGGTCTGATCGAGGACGAGAAGGAGAACGCCGAACACCTGATGCTCGTCGACCTCGGCCGCAACGACCTCGGCCGGGTGTGCCGACCGGGCACGGTGAAGGTCAGCGACTACCGGCACATCGAGCGATACAGCCACGTGATGCACCTGGTGTCGACGGTGTCGGGGACCCTGCGCGACGACAAGAACGCACTCGACGCCGTCACCGCCTGCTTCCCCGCGGGAACTCTCACCGGCGCGCCCAAGGTGCGGGCGATGGAACTGATCGACGAACACGAACTCACCCGTCGCGGTCTGTACGGCGGCATCGTCGGCTACCTCGACTTCGCCGGCAACGCCGACACCGCCATCGCCATCCGCACGGCCCTGATGTCGCGGGGACGGGCATACGTGCAGGCCGGCGGTGGCGTGGTGGCCGACTCCGACCCGGACTACGAATACAACGAGGCACGAAACAAGGCGACCGCCGTCCTGAACGCGGTGGCGGCGGCGTCGACGATGCGACGCGTCGGCACCGCCACCGGCGGCGGCGTCGCGGAGATCTCCGACGATGACTGACGACTCCACACCCACCGATCCGGACGGCACCAGCGAACCGGCAGGCGCCGCCGGCACGGACACGACCGACACCGCCGACACGACCACCACCCGGGCCGCCCGCGTGCGGCGCACCAAGATCATCGCGGCGATTCTGCTGGGACTGGGCGCCCTGTTGTTCTGGGTGTCGTCGCGGCTGACGTGGGCGACGGTGTTCGCCGGCGACGGCATGTCCCCGGACCGTTACATGACCGTCAAAGGTGCCGACTGGAGTCCGTGGCTGACCCCGCTGGCACTGGTGTTGCTGGCGGCGATCCTCGCGGCGTTCTCGTTGCGCGGCTGGGGGTTGCGGGTGCTCGCCGTGCTGGTGGCCGTGGGCGGCCTGCTGGCGGCGTTCCCGGCGTTGTCGATGGTGACCAGTTCGTCGGATTCACTGTATGCGGCGCGGGCCATCGACCTGGCCGACAAGTACGTGGTGCGACTGACCACGACCAACGGCTGGGTTGCCGCGGTCGTCATCGCCGGTACCGTCTGCTGCGTGCTGGCGGGCATTCTGCTGCTGCGCGCCGCCTCCGGTGCGGCGATGTCGTCGAAGTACACCACGCCGGCGGCACGGCGGGAGGAACTCGAACGGGAGATCTTCGCCGAGCACAAACGACGCAAGGCCGCCGCCGATAACGCGGAGGACGCCGACAACTCGGCGACCGACGGCACCGCCGCCACCGGAAAGCAGGCCAACGAACGCATGATGTGGGACGCGCTCGACACCGGCATCGATCCCACCGATCAGCGGTGATGGGCCCGTCCCGCGGCCGATCCGCCTGATGTTCGCCCCGGTCACGATGGCTCCGAGGCGTCCGTCTACCCTGGTGGAGGCAAGATCGTCGAAAGGTAACCAGCTGTCGTGAGCATGCCGAACGTCCTCGAGTCGATCATCGAGGGAGTCAAGGCCGACGTCGCCGCGCGTGAAGCGGTCGTCGATTACGCCGCCGTCAAAGCGGCCTCCGAGCAGGCCGCCGACCCCAAAGACGTGATGGCCGCGCTCCGACAGCCCGGTATCGGGGTGATCGCCGAGGTGAAGCGCGCCAGCCCGTCGAAGGGTGATCTGGCGACCATCGCCGATCCGGCCGAATTGGCCACCGCCTACGAGGCCGGTGGCGCGCGCATCATCAGCGTGCTGACCGAGGAGCGACGATTCCGCGGCTCTCTCGCCGACCTCGACGCGGTGCGTGCCGCGGTGAACATTCCGGTGCTGCGCAAGGACTTCATCGTCGGGCCGTACCAGATCCACGAGGCCCGCGCCCACGGTGCGGACATGATCCTGCTGATCGTCGCCGCGCTGGAACAGAATGTGTTGGCGTCGCTGCTCGACCGCACCGAGAGTCTGGGCATGACGGCACTCGTCGAGGTGCACACCGAGGACGAGGCGAATCGCGCACTCGAAGCGGGTGCGTCGGTGGTGGGCGTCAACAATCGCAATCTCAAGACCCTCGAGGTCGACCGTGACAATTTCTCGCGGATCGCCCCGGGGCTACCCACCAAGGTCATCCGCGTCGCCGAATCCGGCGTTCGTGGTACCGCCGACCTGCTGGCGTTCGCGGGTGCCGGCGCCGACGCGGTACTCGTGGGCGAAGGGTTGGTGACCAGCGGTGACCCGCGCACCGCGGTGTCCGAGCTGGTGACCGCCGGAACCCATCCATCTTGTCCGAAACCTGTTCGCTGACAGCCTCATTCGGCGTACGCCGGATGCGGCCGTGGTGACGTGACTGCAGTGAGGTCTCCTGTGACGACCGAATTTCCTACGGCCAGTAAGGGTGTGGCAACCCGCACGTCGATCGAACCCGACGAGGGCGGGCATTTCGGGGAGTACGGTGGCCGGCACGTCCCCGAGGCGTTGATGGCCGTCATCGATGATGTCACCACCTCGTATGAGAAGCTGCCCAGCGACGATGGCTTCCTCACCGAACTCGATCGGCTGCAACGCGATTACGTCGGGCGCCCGTCACCGCTGTACGAGGCGACCCGGCTGAGCTCGGAGGCCGGCGGAGCGCGGATCTTCCTCAAGCGAGAAGACCTCAACCACACCGGATCTCACAAGATCAACAACGTGCTCGGGCAGTTGCTGCTGGCGCGCCGGATGGGCAAGTCACGCATCATCGCCGAGACGGGCGCGGGTCAGCACGGCGTCGCCACCGCCACCGGATGTGCCCTCTTCGGCATGGAATGCATCATCTACATGGGCCGCGTCGACACCGAACGACAGGCCCTCAACGTCGCCCGGATGCGGCTGCTCGGCGCGTCGGTCATCGCCGTCGACACCGGCTCGGCCACGCTGAAGGACGCCATCAACGAGGCGCTGCGTGACTGGGTCACCAATGCGCACAACACCTATTACTGCTTCGGTACCGCGGCGGGCCCACATCCGTTCCCGATGCTGGTCCGCGATCTGCAACGCATCGTCGGACTCGAGGCGCGTGCTCAGATCCTCGAGCAGGCCGGACGCCTGCCCGACGCGGTGACCGCGTGTATCGGCGGCGGCTCCAACGCCATCGGCATCTTCCATCCGTTCATCGACGACACCGGTGTGCGATTGGTCGGCTACGAGGCGGCCGGCGACGGCGTCGAGACCGGCCGGCATGCGGCCACATTCACCGGCGGTACTCCCGGTGCGTTCCAGGGCGCCTTCTCCTACCTGCTGCAGGACGAGGACGGTCAGACCATCGAATCGCATTCGATCTCGGCCGGATTAGACTATCCGGGGGTCGGACCCGAGCATGCCTACCTCAAGGACATCGGGCGGGCGGAGTATCAGCCGATCACCGACACCGAGGCGATGGAGGCGTTGGCACTGCTGAGCCGGACCGAGGGCATCATCCCGGCGATCGAATCGGCGCATGCGGTGGCCGGCTCCCTCAAGCTCGGCCGTGAGTTGGGTGAGGGCGCGATCATCGTCGTCAGTCTCTCGGGTCGCGGTGACAAGGATGTCGACACCGCCGCGCGATGGTTCCACCTGTTCGACGAGCCGACCGACACCGACACATCCGAAGGAGCGCACGCCCGATGACCCCGAGCACCATCGCCCACGTCGGTCCGTCCCGGCTGTCGCCGGTCTTCGAGAAGTGCCGCGAGCAGGGTCGCGCGGCGCTCATCGGCTACCTGCCCGTCGGGTACCCGACTGTCGCCGCGTCGATCGATTCGTTCACCACGATGGTCGAGGCGGGCTGCGACATCATCGAGGTCGGCGTTCCCTATTCGGATCCGGTGATGGACGGCCCGACCATTCAGGAGGCCGCCGATCTGGCATTGACCAACGGGGTGCGGGTCCGGGACGTGTTCACCGCGGTGCGCGCCATCACCGATGCGGGTGGGCAGGCCGTGGTGATGAGCTACTGGAATCCGATCCTGCAGTACGGCGTCGAACGCTTCGCCCACGATCTCGCCGATGCCGGCGGAGCCGGACTGATCACCCCCAACCTGATTCCGGAGGAGGGCCAGGCCTGGCACGCCGCCTCCGACGAGTACGGCCTGGACCGCATCTACCTGGTCGCGCCGTCCTCGACGCCGGAACGGCTCGCCCTGACCATCGACTCGTGCCGCGGATTCGTCTACGCGGCATCGACGATGGGTGTCACCGGTGCCCGCACCACCGTGTCGAACGCGGCGCCCGAACTGTGTGCGCGGGTGCGCGAGTACTCCGACATCCCGATCGGTGTCGGCCTCGGTGTGCGCAGCGGTGAGCAGGCCGCCGAGATCGCCTCCTACGCCGACGGCGTCATCGTCGGATCGGCGCTGGTCAGCGCTGCCGCGCAGAGTCCCGGTGCCCTGCATGCGCTGGTTTCCGAGCTCGCCGACGGTGTGGCTCATCCGACCCCACCGCGGTGAGCAGGCCGTCAGCGGTCGGCTAGGGTGTCAGGCGTGATCGCGCCGACAACGACGTTGCTCGCCTACATCCCGAGTCCACCGCAGGGTGTGTGGCATCTGGGCCCGGTCCCGGTACGTGCCTATGCGCTGTGCATCATCGTCGGCATCATCCTGGCCGTCTGGTGGGGGGACCGCCGGTGGATCGCGCGTGGGGGCCAGCCCGGTGAGGTCCTCGACGTCGCCATCTGGGCCGTCCCGTTCGGACTGATCGGCGGCCGGATCTATCACGTCCTCACCGATTGGCAGATCTATTTCGGCGACGGTGGGAAGTCTCCCATCGACACCCTGCGGATCTGGGACGGTGGTCTCGGAATCTGGGGTGCGGTGATCTTCGGTGCCCTGGGTGCCTGGATCGGGTGTCGCCGACACGGGATCAAGTTGCCGGCGTTCGGCGATGCGATCGCCCCGCCGATCCTGCTCGCGCAGGCCATCGGTCGCCTCGGGAACTACTTCAATCAGGAGCTGTACGGACGCGACACGACCGTGCCGTGGGGCCTGGAGATCTTCGAGCGCTCCGACGGCTACCAGACCGGTCCCGGACTCATCAACGGCACCTCGACCGGTCAAGTGTACGCGATCGTCCATCCCACCTTCCTGTACGAGATGGTGTGGAATCTGCTGATCGTGCTGGCCCTGGTACTGATCGATCGCCAGTTCCGCATCGGCCACGGGCGTCTGTTCGCCCTGTACGTCGCCGGCTACTGCGCCGGCCGGTTCATCGTCGAGCTGCTGCGCTCGGACACCGTCTACACCTTCATCGCGGGAATCCGTATCAACGTCTTCACCTCGGCACTGCTGTTCGTGGCGGCCGCCATCTACTTCGTGGTGGCGACCAAGGGCCGTGAGCGCGGGCTGGAGATGTACCATGCGGACCGCGCCGAAGAACTCGAGGCGCTCGGCGCCGTCGGATACGTCGACGAGGACGAGGACGACGAGGTTCAGGACGGCGAGGTTCAGGAAGACGCCGAAGAGTTCGACGACGACGCCGAAGAGTTCGACGACGACGCCCAGACGACCGATGCCGGCGACGACGCGACGGATACCCAGGTGATCGCCAAGGGCCTGGAAGAGGCCGACGAGGACCGTGCCGTCGAGTCCGACACCGACAGCGCTCCCGAGGACGCCGACAGCGCTCAGTCCGACACTGACAGCGCTCCCGACACCACTGACAGCGCTCAGCCTGACACTGACAGCGCTCAGTCTGACGTTGACAGCGCTCGCGAGGACGTTGACGGCGCTCAGTCTGACGTTGACAGCGCTCAGTCTGACGCTGACAGCGCTCCCGACACCACTGACAGCGCTCCCGACACCACTGACAGCGCTCCGGAGGACGTTGACAGCGCTCGCGAGGACGTTGACGGCGCTCAGTCTGACACTGACAGCGCTCCCGACGACGTTGACGGCGCTCAGTCTGACACTGACAGCGCTCCCGACGACGTTGACGGCGCTCAGTCCGACACTGACGGCGCTTCCGATGCCACCGAATCCGAGGCCGACGTGATCCACGTCGATGACCCGGTCGACGACTCGCAGATCATCGAGGGCACCGGTGAGGTCGCCGACGCCACTGCGTGGACCCCGGTAGCGGACGATTCCGAGAGTTCGAGCTCCGACGCCAATGTCGTCATCGTCGACGATCCCGTCGACGACTCCGAGATCATCGAGGGCACTGCCGAGGTCGCCGACGCGACGGCCTGGACACCGCCGGAATCGGATACCACCGGGCAGACGGAGACCGCCGCGGAGTCAGACGACGCGGGGGAGACAGAGACCGACGACCAGCCCACGGACGACGCGGACGACACGCCCGCCGCCTCGGCAGACGAGGTGGCCCCCGCCGAATCCGCGGACCGGCGCTCCTCCGACTCCTGACGACACTCGACTTCATCTGACGACGCTCGACTTCGCCTGACGACGCCCGACTTCGGATGGCGTCCGACTTCACTGTCGGACAACGCCTGCCGCGCCGACTGCAACGAGCGCACCATCGCCGCGCGTCAGATAAGGTGGAGTCTCACCGTCTGCGGCAGCCCCATGTCCGCGAACGGCCACATTGCTCCACGGGCCAGCGCTGTCCCAAAGGACATCATGCATGCGATTCGACTCGAATCCAGTGGAGGTAGTGATGTTGTTTTCGGCGCTTCCGGCGAAGCAGGGACTGTACGACCCCGAGGCAGAGGTCGATTCATGCGGCGTGGCGATGGTCACCAACGTCCACGGACGTCGCTCTCACTCGATCGTCGCCGACGGCCTGCTGGCCCTGGAGAACCTGGAACACCGTGGAGCGGCGGGCGCCGAGGCGAACAGCGGTGACGGCGCGGGCATCCTGATTCAGCTACCCGACGAATTGTTGCGTGGCTCGGTCGATTTCGATCTGCCACCGGCCAACCCGGACGGTTCCAACACCTATGCGGCCGGCAACTGCTTCCTCCCCGCGGACCCGGCACTGCGCGAGATCGCGATGGCACGGGTCACCGATCTCGCCGCCGACGAGGGCATCACCGTGCTCGGATGGCGTGAACTGCCCGTCGATGTCGAAGGCGCGGACATCGGCGAGACCGCTGTCGGCTGCATGCCGTACATGGCGCAACTGTTCGTGACCGTGGAGCCGGCCATCGGGAGCCCCCGCCTGGGTGGCATCGACCTCGACCGCGCGATCTACCCGTTCCGCAAGCAGGCCGAACGCGTCACCGCCGACATCGAGGAAGCCGGCACCGGGCTATATTTCCCGTCGCTGTCGAGCCGGACGATGGTCTACAAGGGCATGCTTACGACGATGCAGCTGCCGCTGTACTACCCCGATCTGCGCGACGAGCGGTGCATGAGCGCCATCGCCATCGTCCACTCGCGGTTCTCCACCAACACGTTCCCGTCGTGGCCACTCGCGCATCCGTTCCGCTTCGTCGCCCACAACGGTGAGATCAACACCGTCCGCGGCAACCGCAACCGCATGCGTGCCCGCGAAGCCCTGTTGGAAACCGATCTGATCCCCGGCGATCTCAAACGCGCCTTCCCGATCTGCACCCCCGAGGCGTCGGACTCGGCCTCCCTCGACGAGGTCCTCGAACTGCTGCATCTCGGTGGTCGCAGCGTGCCGCACGCGGTGATGCTGATGGTCCCCGAGGCGTGGGAGAACGTGCCGGTGATGGACCCCAAACGTCGCGCGTTCCTCCAGTTCAACGGGTCCCTGATGGAGGCGTGGGACGGACCGGCATGTGTCACCTTCACCGACGGCACGGTGGTCGGCGCGGTCCTCGACCGCAACGGCCTGCGCCCCGGCCGGTGGTGGCAGACCCGCGACGGCCGCGTGATCCTGGCCTCGGAGGCCGGGGTACTCGACGTGCCGGTCGACGACGTCGTCTCCAAGGGTCGCCTGGAGCCCGGCAAGATGTTCCTCGTCGACACCGCGCAGGGACGCATCATCCCCGACGAGGAGGTGAAGGGTGATCTGATCCACGCAGAGCCGTATGACGAGTGGCTGCACTCCGGCCTTCTCGACATCGCGACACTGCCGAGCCGGCCGGTGTACAAGCCCAACCACGACACCGTCGTGCGGCGTCAGGTCACCTTCGGCTACACCGAGGAGGACCTGCGGGTCCTGCTCACCCCGATGGCGGCCTCCGGCTACGAACCGCTCGGTTCGATGGGCACCGACACCCCGGTCGCGGTCATGTCGCAGCGGTCGCGGTTGCTCTACGACTACTTCGTCGAACTGTTCGCCCAGGTCACCAACCCGCCGTTGGACGCGATCCGCGAGGAGATCGTCACCTCGATGGCTCGCGTGATGGGACCCGAGCAGAATCTGCTCGATCCGACCGCCGCGTCGTGCCGGCAGATTCAGCTGCACTGGCCGGTCATCGACAACGACGACCTGGCCAAGCTCGTGCACATCAACGACGACGGCGACAATCCGGGCCTGTCGGCCAAGGTGCTGCACGGTCTCTACGAGGTGGCCGACGGCGGTCCGGGTCTGGCGGCCGCGTTGGAGGATCTGCGGACCCGGTCCTCGCAGGCGATCGCCGAGGGGCACCGCACGCTGGTCATCTCCGACCGTCACTCCGACCGTGAACACGCACCGATCCCGTCGCTGCTCGCGGTCTCGGCGGTGCACCACCACCTGGTCCGCACCAAGGAACGCACCAAGGTGGCGTTGGTCGTCGAGTCCGGTGACGCCCGCGAGGTCCACCACATCGCTCTGCTCATCGGTTTCGGTGCCGCCGCGGTCAATCCGTATCTGGCGCTGGAATCGATCGAGGATCTCATCACCGAGGGTGAACTCACCGGCGTCGCACCGCGCAAGGCGATCCGCAACTACATCGAGGCGCTCGGCAAGGGCGTGCTCAAGGTGATGAGCAAGATGGGGATCTCCACCATCAGCTCCTACACCGCATCCCAGGCATTCGAAGCGGTGGGCCTGTCCTCGGCCGTGGTCAAGGAATACTTCACCCGCACCGTGTCGCGCCTCGAGGGTGTCGGCCTCGACGAACTCGCCGAGGAGGTCCGCCTTCGACACCATCGCGCCTTCCCGGAGAACGCCACCGAGCAGGTCTATCGGCGTCTCGAGGTCGGCGGCGAGTATCAGTACCGGCGCGAGGGCGAACTGCACATGTTCACCCCCGAGACGGTGTTCCTGCTGCAGCACGCCACCAAGACCGGACGTGACGAGGTCTTCCAGGAATACTCCGACAAGGTCGACGCGCAGTCCCGCAAGGGCGGCACCCTGCGCGGCCTCTTCGAGTTCGATCTCGGCGCAAAGGATCCGATTCCGCTCGACGAGGTCGAACCGGTCGAAGAGATCATGAAGCGCTTCAACACCGGTGCCATGAGCTACGGATCGATCTCCGCCGAGGCGCACGAGACGATCGCGATCGCGATGAATCGCATTGGCGGACGGTCGAATTCCGGCGAGGGCGGCGAGGATGTGGACCGTCTCTACGATCCGGAACGACGCAGTGCCGTCAAGCAGGTCGCCTCCGGCCGGTTCGGAGTCACCAGCGATTACCTGATCAACGCCACCGACATCCAGATCAAGATGGCCCAGGGTGCGAAACCCGGTGAGGGTGGCCAGCTTCCGGCCTACAAGGTGTACCCGTGGATCGCCAAGACCCGGCACTCCACCCCCGGGGTCGCCCTGATCTCGCCGCCGCCGCATCACGACATCTACTCCATCGAGGATCTCGCCCAGCTGATCCACGACCTGAAGAACGCCAACTCCGATGCCCGCATCCACGTCAAGCTGGTGTCGGCCGTCGGTGTCGGCACCGTCGCGACCGGTGTGTCCAAGGCGCATGCCGACGTGGTGCTCATCTCCGGATACGACGGCGGCACCGGAGCGTCGCCGCTGACCTCGCTCAAGCACGCCGGTACGCCGTGGGAGATCGGTCTTGCCGACGCCCAGCAGACGTTGATGCTCAACGGATTACGTGACCGCATCACCGTGCAGTGCGACGGTGCGCTGCGCACCGGACGCGACGTCATCATGGCGGCGCTGCTCGGTGCCGAGGAGTACGGATTCTCCACCGCGCCGCTGATCGTCACCGGCTGCATCATGATGCGGGTCTGTCACCTCGACACCTGCCCGGTCGGAGTCGCGACGCAGAACCCCCAACTGCGTTCGCGTTTCACCGGTCAGGCCGAACACCTGGTCAACTTCTTCCGGTTCATCGCCGAGGACGTGCGCAAGTATCTGGCCCAGCTCGGCTACCGCACCCTCGACGAGGCCATCGGTCAGTCGCAGCGCCTGCACACCGATTCGGCTGTGGCGCACTGGAAGAGCAAGGGACTCGACCTGAGTCCGATCTTCCGTCGCATCGAGGACAAGGGCCCCACCCGTCGCGTCCGCGGTCAGGACCACGGCCTCGACAAGGCGCTCGACCAGACCATGATCCAGCTCGCCGAAGGTGCACTCGAGGACGCCCACCCGGTCACCCTCGAACTGCCGGTCCGCAACGTCAACCGCACCGTCGGCACCCTTCTCGGTGCGGAGGTCACCCGCCGTTATGGGGCCGAAGGTCTCTCCGAGGACACCATCACCGTCAAACTGACCGGCTCGGCGGGCCAGTCGCTCGGCGCCTTCCTGCCGCCGGGCGTCACCATCTCCCTCAGCGGCGACACCAATGACTACGTCGGAAAGGGACTGTGCGGCGGCAAGATCGTCGTCGCACCCGACCCCGAGGCGTGGTTCATCGCCGAGGATCAGGTGATCGCAGGCAACACCATCCTCTACGGCGCCACGTCGGGCGAGGTGTACCTGCGCGGCAAGGTCGGGGAGCGGTTCTCGGTGCGCAACTCGGGTGCAACCGCGGTCGTCGAAGGCGTCGGCGACCACGCCTGTGAGTACATGACCGGCGGACGGGTGGTCATTCTCGGCGCGACCGGACGCAACATGGCCGCCGGAATGTCGGGCGGTATCGCCTTCGTCTACGACCTCGATCCGTCGAAGGTCAACATGGCGATGGTCGAGTTGATGCGGCCCGACCCCGACGACCTGCAGTGGTTGCACGAACACATCGCCAAACACACCGAACTCACCGGTTCGGCGATCGGTGCCTCGATGCTGGCGGACTGGCCGCGCCGATGCCTGGCCTTCACCAAGGTCATGCCGACCGATTACAAACGTGTCCTCGACGCGGCCCGCATGGCCGAAGCCGAAGGGCGCGACGTTGATTCAGCGATCATGGAGGCGGCTCGTGGCTGACCCACGCGGATTCCTGGAAATCTCGAAGAAGGAAGCGAAGTATCGGCCCGTCGCCGAACGCGTACAGGACTGGGGCGATGTCTACGAACACGCCGACAACCCGCTGAAGGTGCTCGCCGAGGTGAGTGATCAGGCGCGGCGTTGCATGGACTGCGGAATCCCGTTCTGCCACTCGGGAACCGCGGGCTGCCCCCTGGGCAATCTCATCCCGGAATGGAACGACCTGGTTCGTCGTGGTCGCTGGGACGCGGCCAGCGCACGCCTGCACGCCACCAACAACTTCCCCGAGTTCACCGGCATGGTGTGCCCGGCGCCGTGCGAGGCGGCCTGCGTGCTGTCCATCTCGGAGCCGACCACCGGCGGCAGTGTCACCATCAAGCGAGTCGAGAAGACCATCGCCCACGAGTCCTGGGCCGAAGGCATCATCGGGCCAGAGCCGCCGGCGATCAAGACCGGCAAGTCCGTGGCCGTCGTCGGTTCCGGACCCGCCGGACTCGCCGCCGCCCAGCAGCTGACCCGCGCCGGTCACGACGTCACCGTGTACGAACGTGACGACCGGATCGGCGGCCTGCTGCGTTACGGCATCCCGGAGTACAAGCTGCAGAAGTCCGACATCGACCGACGCGTCGCCCAGATGCGCGCGGAGGGAACCGAATTCGTCACCAGCTGCGGCGTCGGGACCGACCTGAGCGTCGCCGACCTCCGTGCCAGGCACGACGCGGTGGTCCTCGCCATCGGTGCGATGGCCGCGCGCGACAACCCGGTACCCGGTCGCGAACTCAACGGCGTCCACCTGGCGATGGAGCACCTCGTGCCCGCCAACCGCGAATGCGAGGGCGACGGACCGTCGCCGATCACCGCCAAGGGCAAGCACGTGGTGATCATCGGTGGCGGCGACACCGGTGCCGACTGCCTCGGCACCGCGCACCGCCAGGGCGCGGCCTCGGTGGTGCAGTTGGACTACAACCCCGAACTGCCCTCCGATCGCGACGACACCCGCTCGCCGTGGCCCACCTGGCCGCTCATCATGCGCACCTCCAGTGCCCACGCCGAAGGCGGCGACCGCAAGTATCAGGTTGCGGTGCAACGCTTCCTGGGTGACGCCGACGGTAACGTGACCACCATGGTCCTCGCCGAGGTCGAGGTCGTCCGCGAGGCCGACGGCCGGCGCGTCATCACCCCGGTCAGCGAGGAGTTCGAAATCCCCTGTGAATTGGCGCTTTTCGCCATCGGATTCGCCGGAGTCGAGCGAGGACCACTGCTCGACGACCTGCAGATCGAACCCAACCGCCGTGGTGCCCTGTCCTGCGGAAGTGACTGGCAGACCGACGCACCCGGCGTCTTCGTGTGCGGAGACGCCCACCGCGGCGCATCCCTGGTCGTGTGGGCCATCGCCGAAGGACGCTCGGTGGCACGATCGGTGGACGAATTCCTCATGGGCGCCTCCGACCTGCCGTCGCCGGTTCGGCCGGCCGCACTACCCCTGTCGGTGCGCTGACCGGGGAGCTGCTCAGACCTCACACTGCGGCACGCCCGGCCGCGGTGTGAGGTCATGAACACAATGAACCGTTGCCACCGGCGATGACCTCGGGCCCCGCCCGAACGCCGAGTGGCGGGGTGATGACGAGTCGTCACTTCCCATAGAGAAGCCACCACGACGGGACTAAGGTGATCACCGTGACACGCCGTACCAAGATCGTTTGCACCCTGGGCCCCGCGACCAACAGCGAGGAGCGTCTCAAAGAACTCGTCGAAGCGGGAATGGACGTGGCGCGACTGAACTTCAGTCACGGCAGCCACGACGATCACCGGGTGGTCTACGACCGCGTCCGCCGCGCCAGCGACTCCGTCGAGAAGGCCGTCGGCATCCTCGCCGACCTCCAGGGCCCGAAGATCCGCCTCGGGAAATTCGTCGACGACGGAGCCCTCAACGGCGAGGTGATGTGGGCGACCGGTGAAGAAGTCCGGATCACCGTCGACGACATCCTCGGCACCCACGACCGCGTATCCACGACCTACAAAGAACTCGCCCTCGACGCCCAGGTCGGCGACCGACTCCTCGTCGACGACGGCAAGGTCGGACTGTCGGTCACCGCGATCGACGGCAACGACGTCGTCTGCACCGTCACCGAAGGCGGGCCCGTCAGCAACAACAAGGGCCTCAACCTCCCCGGCGTCAAGACATCGATCCCCGCGCTCAGCGACAAAGACATCAGCGACCTCGAATTCGCACTCACCCTCGGCGTCGACCTCGTCGCACTGTCCTTCGTCCGCGGACCCGCCGACATCGAACTCGTCCACGAAGTGATGGACCGCGTCGGCCGACGCGTCCCCGTGATCGCCAAACTCGAAAAGCCGGAAGCCGTCGACAATCTCGAAGCCATCGTCCTGGCCTTCGACGGCGTCATGGTCGCCCGCGGTGACCTCGGCGTCGAACTTCCCCTCGAACAAGTGCCACTCGTCCAGAAACGCGCCATCCAGATGGCACGCGAGAACGCCAAACCGGTCATCGTCGCAACCCAGATGCTCGACTCGATGATCGAGAACTCACGCCCCACCCGCGCCGAGGCCTCCGACGTCGCCAACGCCGTCCTCGACGGCGCCGACGCCGTCATGCTCTCCGGCGAGACCTCGGTCGGCAAATGGCCCATCGAAACCGTGCAGACGATGACCCGCATCTGCAAGGCCGTCGAAGGCGGATCCCGAGACGTACCACCCCTCTCACACGTCCCCCGCACCAAACGCGGCATCATCTCCTACGCCGCCCGCGACATCGGCGAACGCCTCGAAGTCAAGGCCATGGTCGCCTTCACCCAATCCGGCGACACCGTCAAACGCCTCGCCCGCCTCCACTCCCGCCTACCCCTCCTGGCCTTCACCCCGACCCAAGCGGTGCGATCCCAACTCGCCCTCAGCTGGGGAACCGAAACATTCATCGTCGACCACGTCGACACCACCGACCACATGATCGACCAAGTCGACCACCAACTGCTCCGCATCGGACGCCTCAACGTCGGCGACGTCGTCGTCATCGTCGCCGGCGCCCCACCCGGAACCGTCGGATCGACCAACATGATCCACGTCCACCGAATCGGCGAACAGGACCACTGAGTTGTTGGCGCCGGCTCCGCCGGCGCGTGCCCGGCGGGCTGGCAGCACCGCGTCTTCCTCCTCATCGCGGTGCTGGTTGGCGCCGGCTCCGCCGTCGCGTGCTCACCGGGCCAAAGCACCCTGCCTTCCTCCTCATCGCATTGTCGCTTCGCTCCTCGCTCTTCGTCGTGCAGGCAGGGCGCGCCCGGTGAGCGTGGTGGTTCAGCGGTGGGCGAGTAGCGCTCCTCGCTCTTCGTCGTGCAGGCAGGGCGCGCCCGGTGAGTGTGGTGGGTGCGGTGCCCATTTCTGGCCATTTCCGAAGTATCCACTTCGCGTGACCTGCGGTTTTCCCGACGGATCGGCGTTCTAGGTGCCAGAAATGGGCAAGGTCGGGGCGGCCTGGGGTCGGTGGCCCCGTCTTCACGTCCTAGGCTTGAGGTCATGACTGCGGAAGTGGCCGGTGACCTCGGCAAGCTGCTCCAACTGCTCGATGTCGAGCAACGCGACGAGAACCTCTTCATCGGCCAGCACCCGGAACAGAAGACCGCGCGTACCTTCGGTGGGCAGATGCTCGGGCAAGGCGTGGTCGCGTCGGCGCGCACCCTCACCCGCGGCAACCCGCCCGTGCACGCCCTGCACGCGCACTTCATCCGCGGTGGTGACGTCAACCAGCCGATGGAGTATCACGTCGACCGTTTCCGCGACGGCAAGTCCTTCGCCAACCGGCAGGTGACCGCAAAGCAGAACGACGAAGAGATCTTCACGATGCTGGTGGCCTTCCAGGACAACACTGCCGGACTCGAACACGCCGTGGAGATCCCGCAGGTGCCCTACCCGGAGGAATTGCCCACTCTCGGTGAGCATTTCAAGGGTTTCGAGGATCGAATCGCGACCTTCGTCGACGCTCTGCACCCCATCGACATCCGCTTCGCCAACGACCCGTCCTGGAAGATGCGCGAAGCCGGGGAGACCCTGCGCGACAACCGCGTCTGGATGAAGACCGACGGCGTGATGCCCGACGACCCGATCATGCACGTCGCCGCGATGTGCTACGCCTCCGACACCACCGTGCTCGACTCCATTATCACCACCCACGGACTGTCCTGGGGCATCGACCGCCTGTTCGCGGCGACCGTCAACCATTCGATGTGGTTCCACCGCGACTTCCGCTTCGACGAATGGATGCTCTACGCCACTCGCTCACCGGTGGCCACAGGATCCCGTGGCATGGGTTCCGGACGGTTCTGGATGCGCGACGGCACCCTGGCCACGTCGGTCGTGCAGGAGGCCCTGATCAAGTACTTCCCGCCCAAGAAGTAAGCACCCCACCAGCGGAACCCGCCAGGTGGCACAGTTCCACCTGCGGTTTTTACCTTTGCATTACCAGATCGGCCGAAGCCTCCAGAAACCGCGCGCGGCTGGTTAGTGTGATGGGCAACACTGCCGGCCTGCCTTCTGGGGGAACACCATGTCCGAGTACGAAACGATCACCTTTCCGCACGAGAGCGGCACCGACGTGGCGACCCTGCCCGCGGCGTTCCAGGCCTCGATCGCGCTGCACCCCACCAAGGTTGCACTGCGCACGGTCGGCGGGATCACCGAGATCAGCTGGGCCGAATACGGACGACGGGTCGAGGCCATCGCACGCGGTCTCGCCGCCGTGGGTGTGGCCCGCGGCGACACCGTCGGCATCATGCTCACCAACCGGCCCGAGTTCCACCTCGTCGACACCGCGGCCCTGCACCTGGGGGCCATCCCGTTCTCGATCTACAACACGAGTTCGCCCGACCAGATCGAGTACCTCTTCGGCAACGCCGAGAACCGCATCGTCATCACCGAGCAGGTGTTCCTGCCGGCGATCAAGGCGGCCAGCACCTCCGTGGACACCATCGTCGTGGTCGACGGTCCGGCCGGCGGTGCGATCACCCTCGACGACCTGGAGGGGTCGGGTTCGGCGGACTTCGATTTCACCGCGGCGTGGCAGGCGGTACAACCCGAGGACCTCGCGACACTCATCTACACCTCGGGAACAACCGGTCCGCCCAAGGGCGTGGAGATCACCCATCGCAACATCATCGCCGAACTCGCTTCTCTCGCAGAGGTTGTCGACGTCGGATTCGACGATCGGGTGATCTCGTATCTGCCGGCAGCACACATCGCCGACAGGGTGTCCTCGCACGCGGCCAACATGGCCCGCGGAATCCAGGTGACCACCGTCGCAGATCCCCGCGAGATCGCCGCGGCGCTACCCGAGGTGCGTCCGACCTTCTTCTTCGGTGTCCCGCGCGTCTGGCAGAAGATCCGCGCCGGGATCGAGGCCAAGCTGGCCGAGGAGACGAGCCCGATCAAGAAGAACCTCGGCGCCTGGGCGGTCGCGCGGGGAGCGGCCGCGGCCCAGGCACAACTGGACGGCACCTCCCAGGGGGTCGTCGCCGGACTGCAACACGGGCTCGCCGACAAACTGGTGCTTCAGAAGGTCCGCGCGGCATCGGCATGGATCAGATCACCTTCGCCGGGTCGGGTGCGGCGGCCATCCCGGCCGAGGTGTTGCAGTTCTTCCTGGGGCTGGGTATCCCGGTGCTCGAGGTGTGGGGCATGTCGGAGACCACCGGTGTCTCCACGATGACCACCCCCGACGACATGGCGATCGGTACCGTCGGCAAGCCGGTGTCGGGTGTCGAGGTGAAACTCGCCGACGACGGGGAACTGCTCATCCGCGGTCCCGTGGTGATGCGGGGCTATCGTAAACAGCCCGACAAGACCGCCGAGAGCATCGACGCCGACGGTTGGCTCGCCACCGGCGACATCGCCGAGATCGACGGCGCCGGCCACGTCAGGATCGTCGACCGCAAGAAGGAACTGATCATCAACGAGGCCGGAAAGAACATGTCGCCGACCAACATCGAGAATGCGATGAAGGCGGCGTCGTCACTGATCGGTCAGGTGGTCGCCATCGGCGACGCCAAACCGTTCGTCTCCGCGCTCGTCGTTCTCGATCCCGACGCCGCCGCGGCCCGTGCGAAGGCGCTGAACATGCCCGACGCCGACATCGCCGCGTTGTCGTCGCACCCGAGGGTGGTCGAGGAGGTGGTGACCGCCGTCCGGACCGGGAACGGAAAACTGTCCCGCGTCGAGCAGGTGAAGCGACTCACCATCGTCCCGGCCGCGTGGGAGCCGGGTGGCGCCGAACTGACCCCGACGATGAAGCTGCGACGCAAGCCGATCGCCGACAAGTACGCCGAGCACATCGAGTTGCTCTACGCCACCGACTCCGATCCGAGCGTCATCGACCTACGGTGACCGCTGTCCCGAGACCAGCGGCGCTGACCAGCCACGGCGACACCCCACAGCACCAGGAACAGTGACATCCCACCGACCTGGATGCGCTGTGCCAGGCCGAGCCGAAAATCCCCGTGGGCGTCGTCGGCGGCGAGCATCCACACCGTCGCGACGGAAATCGTCACCAGCACCGCGAGTCCCCACACGCGCAGCACCGGCCAGTGGCCCTCGCGCCACGCCGAGACCACCGCCAGGATCATCGCGGCGAAGATCGCGAACACCGCCACGGTGCTGGTCAAGGCGTGGACGTGGTGAAGCTGCGGGAGCAGACCACTGGGCTCGGACGGGCAGTTGGGGTCGACATTCGGGATGCACTCGATCGGTGAGAGCGCGTCGGTGATGGTCGCGACACCGAAGACGGCGAGGGCGGCCACCGCGCCGCGTCCGTAGCGTCCGGTGACCGCCGGACGCGGTATCCACAGCAAACCCGCGGCGAGCAGCGCACAGCAACTGGTGGTGATGTCGCCGGCGATGTAGACGTTCCGGTGCGGTCGATGGGCGGCGTCGAGTTCGCTGAGGAAGCTGCGCAGCGGATCCAGCGGTGAGGCCCAGAAGAACTCCAGAACCCACGACGAGTAGCAGATGCCCGCCGCGGCGATGAGGACTCCCGCAATGACCAGTCGCATCGTGGAAGGCACCCGAGAGATCGGCATTCGGCCAGATTAGGCGATCGCGCCGATCGGGTGGCCACGGCGGGGTTCCGCGCGGTCAGCGCACCTCAGGCCACCCGGCGATCGGCGGCCTCGACGTCGCGGAGTTGGCCCGCGGGGTCGACGACCATGATGACCGGCCCCATCCGGTCGGTGGCGCGTTCGATGAGCGAGTCGATCTGGGTGGGATCCGACGGATCGCAGACGACCGTCCAGACCCGATCGTGGACGCCGGCGTCGATGTAGGGGACGAGGTCGTGCGCGTTGCGGCCGGTGACGACCAGGTTGCGGTGTGATCGCAGGACCTGATCGATGATCGTGTTCGCACGGAGGGAGCCGTCGGTGACGACGAGGACGGTGTCGGTGTGGTGGCGTGTGCTGTGCATGTCTCTCAGTTCACGGCGTGGTGCTGGGCCGTGGCCGTGACGACCCTGGCAGTTGGCTGCAGGTTGTCCGCGCTCCCGTGTGGCCCGGTGTGGCGGGGGACTGGTACTCAGACGTCGAACGCGGCCAACAACATTCGTGACGTTGTGGCGATCAGTCGGTCCCGGTCCGCGGTGGGTGGGCGCAGCAGCGCGACACGCAAGCACAGACTTGCCGTTGCGCCCATCGTGATGAACACCAACTCGTCGATCTCCTCGGTGGACAGGTCGGGGCGCAGGCGCATCGGCAGGATGCGTGCCAGTGGTATCAGCGGTGCCTCGATCTCCGACCAGGCCGACCCAAACTCGGAGTCGTCGCCGGTCACCGAGGCGCGCACTACCGGTGCGTGACGCTCGAACGAAGAAGTGAGGCTTTTCACCACGGCGGTGATCGCCGCCCGGGGTTCCTCGTTCATCGCGACCGCGATCGCGGTTGCGAGGTCGGTTCCGATCTGTTGGATCGCCTCGTGTCGGAGGTCGAAGAGGATGTCGTTGAAATCGGCGAAATACCGGTACACCGTGCCGATGCTGACGTCGCATCGATCGGCGATGTCCTGCGTCGATGGCAATCCCTCGGGACGATCGCGCAGCAGTGCGGTGGTGGCGTCGAGGAGTCGTCGGCGCATCTGCACCGCTCGCTGCTGACGCGGGGCGATGCGCTTGCGTTCCGGACGTCGATTGCCGGTGCCTGCGACGGTCATAACATGAATAGTAAGTGAGGAATCCTCGTGTTTGGATGATGGCATGACATCTGTGCCACCCACCGACCTGGTGAACGCCTCCCGCGCGCGTCTGCAGTACGGCGTCGCGGGCGACACCTGGATCGACGCCATGTGGCGTGCCGATGACCGCGCCGATGCGGTGGCCGGCATGCAGGATCCGGCCGGCCGGTCAGGTTTCGCGCTGCTGGCGACCGCGCTTGCCGACGGCATCGACGCGGTCACCGAACCGCCCACCGAACTCATCGACCTGTTCACCTCGCTCGACACCGAACCGGACTGGCTCGAGCACGACCGGTGCGACCGGGCCGCCGACAGTCTGGTCCGGCACTTCCCTGCGATGGCCATCGTGCTCGCGGCCGCATCTCTGCTGCGCGGGGCGGGCAACGGCATCGCCGGAAAACCGTTGGCGCTCACCGGGCGATACGGCACGATGCCCGGTGTGCGGTCGGTGGAGGTGGGTGAGTGGCTCCGACGTGTACTCACCCCCGGTGGAATGCGCCGTGACGGTGAGGGATTCGCCTACACGGTGCGCGTGCGGATGATTCACGCGCACGTCCGCAAACACCTGCTGCGCACCGGGGGGTGGGATCACGACGCGTGGGGTGTGCCGATCCCGCAGCCGTATATGGCCTTCACCCTCGCCGAGTTCGGCCACATCGCGATCGAGGCGATGGAATCGCTCGGCGTGCGGTTCACCGACACCGAACTCAACGACATCTATCACCTCTGGCGCTACGTCGGTCACGTGATCGGCATGGACGACGATCTGAATCCGACGTGCGCGGCCGATCATCGCCGCATCGAGGAGCTGTACCGACTGACCTCGCCGGGCCCCGACGAGTACGACCGCGAGTTCGTCGCCGCCCTCAACGCCGACTACCTGGTCCCGGAGTTCGCGAACACGTTGAAGCTCCCTGAACGCCTTCGTCTTCCGGTCGCCACCGCTCTCATCGAAGGATATGAGCGGGTATTCCTCGGCGATCACGACGCCGACGCCCTCCAGATCGCCGACCGCCGGGTCAAACACCTCCTGCCCCGGCTCTCGCCACTGCTCCGATTGGTCGGGCGCGCGCAGGTCCGCCGGGCCGGCGGCCTCGAGGCCTTCACCGCGCAGGCCTACGCCGAGCGCGATGTCGAGATGTCGCGTATGCGTGCGGCCTACGGGATGACCCACGACATGGTCGACACCGCTCCCCAGGAGCAACCGGCCTAGCCGGTGACCCTACATCCGGCGGTATCGGCCGGGTTCGGCCTCGTCGACCGCGCCGACTCCGATGAGCCGCTCCAGATGCAGTGTGGCCGTGCGGCGTTCGACGGCGTTGACCCATGGTGCGTCGACGTGGGGGCGATACACGAGTCGGTGGGCGACGATCTCGTCGAAGGTGCGGGGTTCGGCGAGGAACTCCACGAGTCGCGCCTCACGTTCGAGGATGCGGGAGCGGTACGCGGCCAGCCGGGTGGCGAACTCCGCGCGACCGGTGACCACGCCCTTGTGGTGAAACGTCCCGTACCAGCGGGCATCGATCTCGCCGACGCGGTCGATCGAGGTCAGGAAATCGTCGACGCTCGACCCCACGTCGCCGTACATGGGACCGAACGACGTGAGATCGATGTCGGCGAGGTAGAGAAACCCGTCGGGTTCGATGAGCACCCCGCAGTGCCCGGCGGTGTGGCCGGGAAGGTGGATGACGGTCGCGATGTGATCGCCGAGGTCGAAGGTGTGACCGGCATCGATGCCGATCACCCCGGGACGCTCGGCGGGCAGACCATAATCGGTGACCAGCGCATCCGACATGGCGTCGAGTTCGTCGGGTTCGAGCCCGTAGCCGGCGATGAGCACCTCCAGCGACCCGACGGCGGGCGCGTCGAGATCGTGGGCGTAGGTGTCCGCGTCGAAGTGACGCAACCCCGCGATGTGGTCCTCGTGGGCGTGACTGATCAAGACGGCGTCCGCGCCGACCGGATCGCGATCGAGCGCCAGCGACGGGTCGATGACGAGGGTGCCCTCCGACCCGCGGACGACGACGCTGTTGCCGTACGGCACCACGCCACCGTTGGCCGCGGTGAGAACCGTGACGGTGCCGTAGTGCTGCTCGGCGAACGGTACGTCGGTGGGCGCTGTGTCGGTGGGCGGTGTCGGGGTGGGCACGGTTCAGCCCTGGGTTCCGATCGTGGCGACGACGCCGCCATCGACCAGCAGGTCGGTCCCGGTGACGAACGACGAGTCCGGGCCGAGCAGAAACGCCGCCGCGGCGGCGATGTCGTCGGCGGTGCCGACACGCCCGGTCCCTGATGAGGCGATCATCGCGCGCATCGCTTCGCCGCTGGGGCCGGCGAGTTCTTCCTGACCCATGGCGGTGGCGATCACGCCGGGGGAGATGCTGTTGATTCGGGCGCCGCGCGCACCCCAGGTCCGGGCGGCCGCGCGCACTCGAATATGATTGGCCTGCTTGGCAATCCCGTAGGCCAGGGCAGGGTTGGTGCGCACCTCACCGCCGAGGGCGGGCAGCTCCAGCAGGTCGGCGACGGCGGTGGTCGCCAGTGCAGTGACCTGATCCGCGGGGAGCGGCGGGAACATGTGCCCGGCCATGCTCGCGATCACCACGCCGGTACCGCCGGGCGCGATCACCCGTCCGAATGCCTCGAGTGACACCGCGACACCGAGCAGGTCGACATGCAGAATCGCCTCCGCGGAGGCCTGCACCGGCGAGAGACCCGCGGTGTGCACCACCTGTGTGACCGGACCGAGTCCGGTCGCCTGCTCGACCAGGGCCGACACCGAATCGGTCGACGACACGTCGACCGGATGGCCGCTGACGTCGAATCCCTCCGCTTTCAGCGTCGCCACGTGCGCGTCGAGGGCGGTCTCGTTGAAGTCCGAGAGCAGCACGCGTCGGCCGCCACCCTGTCGTCGGGCGATCGCCATGCCCATCCCGCCGGTTCCGACAATGACGACGACATCTCGTTGCATGACAGCCCTTCATTTCGATGATTCTCGATGACGAGAAATCTTCCCGGCGACGGCGACGATGTCAAGGACGTGACGTCCGGTGCCGCCCACCTGCGCCGAGTCGGCACGTAGGCTGTCGGGGTGCGAACCGTCGATCGAGATGCCAGGTGTCCGTGCACATCTGGGCTCACCTTCGAGGAGTGCTGCGGTCCGGTCCTCGCCGGGCGGCGTCGGGCTCCGACCGCCGAGGCGCTGATGCGTTCCCGATTCACCGCGTTCGCGGTGGGCGATGCCGAACACCTGCTGGCAAGCTGGCATCGGTCCACCCGTCCCGCCGACCTCGACCTCGACGACACCATCGACTGGTACCGCCTTGATGTCCTCGACACCGTCGGTGGCGGACCGTTCGACACGACCGGGCAGGTCCGATTCACCGCGTTCTACCGGGGCCCGGGCGGACGGGCGAGCATGACCGAGCACAGCCGATTCGAGCGGGTGGACGGCTCGTGGTTCTACCTCGACGGAGACCAGCTGTAGCCGCGGATCACTTGCGGTCAGCTCGGCAACAGGTCGGCAAGTGCGTCGTCGAGCGTCGGATGGGTGAACCGGAAACCGGCGTCGTCGAGGACCTGTGACCGGGCGCGGCGCCCGGTCAGTCCGAGTGCGGGATCGGTGCGCAGCGCGATGGCGCCGATCTTGAGTACGGCCGCCGGGGTCGGCGGTGACGGCGGACGGTGAACGGCGCGGCGCAGGGATGCCATCAGATCGGAGTTGCGGACCGGGTGGGGACTCGCACCGATCACGATGCCGTCGGGAATCGTGAGGTGTGGGTCGAGTCCGAGTGCGGCCCGCGCCACGGCGAGCCAGTCGTCGACGTGAATCCAGCTGAACCACTGCCGGCCGGAACCGACCCGACCGCCGAGACCGAGCCTGGCCAGATCGGTCAGCCGCTTCATGGCCGGGGCTTGGCCGTCGAGGACGATGGAGGTCCGCAGGATCACCAGGTGGTCGGTGTTGGCGCCGGCCACGGCGTCCTCCCACGGCTGCGCGACACCGGTCATCTGCGGGAGTCCGGCGGGCACCGGAGTGGTCTCGGTGCACCAGGTCTCGCCCATATCGCTCCAGATGGCCGTGGTACTCGCCTGCAGCCACCGCTGCACCGGCGTGCTCCGCTGCTTGGCGGCCTCGACCAGCACCCGGGTGGCGTCGACGCGAGAGTCACGCAGCGCCGCCACATTTCGTTCGGTCGGACGACAGTCGACGAGTTTGCCCGCCAGGTTCACCACGGCCACCCGATCCGGTGCGCTCACCTGCGACGCCCACGCACCCAGTGTGCGTGCATCCCACCGTTCCTGCCGGAACGGGGACGTGTCGTCGATGGTGCGGGTCAGCACCACGGGGCGGTGTCCACGGCAGACGAGATCGGCGGCGAGATGGCGGCCGAGCGCTCCGCTTCCTCCGGCCAGCACCACGGTGAGAGAGTCCGCGCCGGGCGCAACACCCGCCAGCTGTGCGAGCCGGGCGAGGTCGGCACGATCGGTCAGTTGCGGTTGGCCGGACAGCTCGGTCCGCGCAATGGGTCCGAAAGACGCTGTGGTGGAGATGGTTTCGGAAAGCACACACCCGCCGTCGGCGGGCTCCAGGAGAAAGTCGATGACCGCAGTCCCGACCGGTTCGGGCTGAGTGAGTTGCAGATGTCGGGCCGGTTCGACCGCGGTGATCGTGAACGGCGGTGCGAGTCGCCGATGGGCCGCCGCCACGATCGGACGCGTGGAGGTGAAGTCTCCGGTGGTGCCGACCGCGACCGGTCCGTCAAGGGTGATCGTGCGATATCCGCTGTGCCATTCCGGAAGTCGCGTCGGGTCGGACAAGGCCGACCAGACGTCGTCGGGCGGGCAGGCGAGGAACTGGGAGTACGACCGGGTGCTGGGCATGACCCACGTTAGGCCGACGATCCCGTCTGCGTCGCCGTCGGCCATCTCACAGGTGAGGTTGTCCACACGGGGCGTGGTGTGTTCACAGTTCTTCGGCGAGAACCTGACCCGCGATCCGGAATGCGGTATTGGCATCCGGTACGCCGCAATAGATGGCGCTCTGCAGGATCACTTCCTTGATCTCATCGACCGACAGCCCGTTGCGCCGGGCGGCTCGGATGTGCATGGCGAGTTCCTCATGGTGGCCGCGCGCGATGAGGGCGGTCAGCGTGATCATCGACCGACTCCGGCGATCGAGTCCGGGCCGGGTCCAGATGGTGCCCCAGGCGTAGCGGGTGATGAACTCCTGGAACTCGCGTGTGAGGTCGGTGATCCCGGCACTCGCGCGATCCACATGGGCGTCGCCGAGAACCTGACGGCGCACGGTCATTCCGGACTCGTAGGGGTCGGTGTACGCCTCGGCGTCGGTCACGATGTCACTCCTCGGAGGTGGTTGCGGGCTCGGTCCAGGGTCTGATCGACCAGGGCGTCGGTGGCCCCGAGATACTCGGCCGACGCCGGCCGGCCGGTGAGGCCGGACATCGTCTGCTGCTCGGCGAGAATGCCGTGGGCGGCAGCAAGATTGGCGGCCGCCCTGTCGGGATCAAAGCGCAGGCCGGAGAACAGGTCGGCGGCCTGGGAGGCGGCGGTCACCGTGTGGCGCGTCAGCGTACGCAGGGTGGCCCACTCGGCGTGCCAGCCTCCGTCGGAACGCTCGTCGAGACTCGCCGCGGACGCGGTGTGCAGCGTCGCCCCCAACCCGGGAGCGACGACGGCGACACGGCGCAGCAAGATGGTGAGCACCGGATTGTTCTTGTGCGGCATCGTCGACGAGCCGCCGCCGGATCCTTCGGAGAATTCCCCGATCTCGGGTCGACCGGCGACAGACAGGTCACCGGCCACATGACCCCAGGCGTCGCAGCATGTCACCAGGGCGTCACCGATGCGGGTCACGCGGCTCCGGGTCGTGTGCCACGGCGGAGCGATCGCCAATCCCAACGACACGGCCGTCGTCGAGATCAGATTCTCGGCGCCCCGCGTCGAGCCGGACAACTCCACCGGAGCGGCGAGCGTGCCGGCCGCACCGCCGATCTGGACAACCGGACCGGGGAGCGCGGCAACCACGTCGGCGGCGTCGAGAATCGCGTTGAGCCACAACGCGATCCGCCGTCCCGCGGTGCCCGGCAACGCCGGCTGGGTCAGTGTCCGGGTGAGCAGGGGAGCGTCGCGATACGCCTCGATCAGCGCGACGAGCGCCCGGATCTGCGCGGCGAGGTGCTCGCCGAGCGTCTCGACTGCCTCGCGCAGGCACAGCATCAGCGCGGTGTCGAGGGTGTCCTGACTGGTGAGGCCGCGGTGCAGCCACCGTGCGGTGTCGGCACCGGCGCGTGAGCGCAACACCGACACCAGTCCGCTGACCGGATTGCCGTCACCCTCGGCGCCGACCGCGATGGCGTCGAGGTCGTCGGTGCCGACGAGATCATGCAGATCCGCCGCCGCCGTGGCGGGTGCGACGCCGGTCCCCACAAGTGCTGCCAGCCAGGCATTCTCGACGTCGACGAGAGCATGGAAGAACGCCTGGTCGGTCATCACGGTGCCGGCGCGATGATCACCCGGCCAGAACAGGTCGCCCAATGCCTACTGCCCCGGGTAGTGCAGGAACACGGTCTCGTCCTCGCCCTGCAGGTGGATGTCGAATCGGTAGCCATCCCGATCGCGTTCGGCGATCAGGGTGTGGCGGCGCTCGGCGGGGACACCGGCGAGGAACGTGTCCTCGTCGGTGAGCGGCCCCGGCAGATATGCCCGGGTGAACAAGCGATGCAGCAGCCCCCGGCCGAACACGGTCAACAGAAAGTACGGCGCCGCACCGCCGATCGGGCCGGGTGGCACGGTGCTGAACGAATAATCGCCGGCATCGTCGGTGGCGCACCGTCCCCAACCGCTGAACGTCCACCCGTCCCGTTTGAGCGAGCCCGCGGTCCGGGGGATGGTGCCGTCGGCGTTGGCCTGCCAGATCTCGAGCAGGACATCGGGAACGGGTTGTCCGTCGCCGTCGACGACCTGCCCGTGGAAGCGGACGGCGTCGGGGCTGCGCGGCGGGACGAGTTCGTTGTCGCCGCCGAAGGGCAACGCGTAGCCGTAGAACGGTCCGATGGTCTGGGCCGGGGTGGGTGGCAGCAGGGTGGTCATCAGTTGTCCTCATCGTCGTCGAGTGGGGTGCGGTTGCTGCCGGTGAGCACGATGTCCCAACGGTATCCGGTGGACCACTCGTGGCTGGTCACATCGTGGTCATAGGTGGCGACGAGCCGTTCGCGCGCCTTGGCGTCGACGATCGACTGATAGATCGGGTCGAACGGGAACAGCGGATCGCCCGGGAAGTACATCTGGGTGATCATCCGCTGGGTGAAATCCGTTCCGAACAACGAGAAGTGGATGTGCGCGGGGCGCCAGGCATTGTGGTGGTTCTTCCACGGGTACGGCCCGGGCTTGATCGTGGTGAACGAATAGTTGCCCTCGTCGTCGGTCAGGCATCGTCCGACGCCGGTGAAGTTCGGGTCGATCGGTGCATGGTGCTGATCCCGCTTGTGGATGTAACGCCCGGCGGAGTTCGCCTGCCAGATCTCCACCAACTGGCGACGCACCGGCCGACCCTGCCCGTCGACGACACGCCCGGTGACCACGATCCGCTCACCGATCGGCTCCCCGCGATGCTGGATCGTCAGATCCGATTCGAGCTTGTGGACGTCACGCTCACCGAAAACGGGTGACCAGAGTTCGAGGGTCTCCGGGTCGGCGTGATGCGGGTCCTTGGTGGGGTGACGCAGCAGGCTGCTGCGGTAGGGCGGGTAGTCCAGGCGTGGCTGGGTCTCTTCCACCCCGGCGTGCTGATAAGCGGTCTCGATCGCAGCGATCTCGCCACTGATCTCCCGCTGGCTCGCCGACGCGCTGTCGGGATTGGTGTTGATGGCTGTCATGGAGCTCACAGTAGGTGCGCCGATGTGACCCAGGAAAGGGTAGTCTTCCACTCAGCGGAAAGGATGGGCGAATGGCGGGTAACACCTCGACAGCGGGGGCGACCGTGACCTCGCGGGTGCTCGCGATCATCGGCGCCTTCGATGAGCGACATCGGGTGCTGACGCTCTCCGAACTCGCACGCCGCGCCGACCTGCCGGTGGCCACCGTTCATCGTCTGACCGCCGAGTTGGTGGCGGGGCAGGCCCTGGCCCGACGCCCCGACGGACGTTTCGTGGTGGGACGACTGTTGTGGGAGGCGGGATTGCGGGCGCCGATCGAGGGGCGACTCAAGCAGGCAGCGGAACCGTTCCTGCACGATGTGTACGCCGCGACCCTGGCCACGGTGCATCTGGCCGTGCGCGACGAGGCCAAGGTCCTCTACGTCGAGCGCATGGCGGGACGGGCATCGGTGCCCATCGTCAGCACGGTGGGCAGCCGATTGCCGTTGCACTGCACCGGAGTCGGCAAGGTGCTGCTGGCCCATGCCCCGGCCGATGTCATCGACACCGCGATGGGCGACCTGATCCGCATCACCCCGCACACCATCACCTCCGCCGATGTGTTGCGGCGTCAACTCGAGACGATCCGGCGGGACGGATACGCGACCACCAGCGAGGAGATGTCGCCCGGGGCGTGCTCGCTGGCGGTCCCGGTGATGCCGTCGAGTGACCCCGATTCCGTCGTCGCCGCGATCGGCGTGGTGGTCCCCACCCTGAAACGCGATCGGCAACGCCTCCTGGCCGCACTGTCGGTGGCGGCGCGGGGAATCGGGCGGCAACTCTGAGCGCGTCGAGTGTGCGCCGTATCGCATCGAGTGGGCGCCGTATCGCATCGAGTGGGCGCCGCGTCTCTTGTCGCGGCCACCCGACCCAATCAGGCGTTGGCGTGTCGCAGAATCCAGTCGATGAGCGGCGTCGTCTCGCGCCAGTCGGCACGGACCACGTCGACGAGTGCGGACGTGTGGATGACCGGTTCGAATCCGTGATCGCGCGTCACGGTGAGGGTCTTGTGACGGAGGAGTTCGATGCGGGGATGGTCCTTGGGATAGCCGCGGGGCGCGGTCTTGAGCCGGTCGCCACCCACCTCCCAGCCGGCCTCGGCCAGCGCCGTCAGCATCCGCTCCAGTTCCCGCCCCGACCGCTCGTTGTCGATCGCGGATCTCAGCGCCGACAATCGTTCGGACCCGAGGTCGTAGACGCCACCGCCCACCCGCACACCGGGCGCGCCGATCTGGACGTAGTACCCGGTGGCCGGCGCGACCGGCACGTAGGCGCCCTGATGAGTCTTGTACGGCGACTTGTCCTTTGAGAATCGGACATCGCGGTACGGCCGAAACATCTTGGCCTGACCGAACTCGGCGGCGAGCGCATCGGTGAGCGCTGTCATCGGTTGCGCCACCGCGGTCCGGTACACCTCCTTGTGCGACTCCCAGAAGGCCTTGGTGTTGTCGATCTCGAGGTCGTCGTAGAAATCGAGTGCGGCCTCGGGGAATCCGTCGAATGTCATGTCGCCCTTGCGTGCGCTGGGGATGGTCGACAGGTGATCGACCTCTGCTCCCTACCGTACTGTCGGCACGATCGACGCGGGAGTTCGATGCACATCACCTCGCGGCCGGCGCCGAACTCGCCGCGGGTGATCGTGAGGTGCGGTCCACCGGGAGGACCTGAATCGGCACCCCGGTCATGTTGGCCATCCCGGCAAGCCGTTCGAGGTCCACCGGGTCCGAGGAGATCAGGGCATTGACGTTGACGCCACCGGACCCGAGATCGGTCTCGGCCGCCGCATTGGCCTTGCGCCACCCGCCGGAACCGTTGTGGCCCCAACCGTGCGGGATGGCCACCACGCCGCGTTTGATCTGGTCGGTCAGGGTCACCGGCAGCGAGATACTACCGTGCCGCGACGTCACGGTCACCAGCTCACCGTCACCGATACCACGGTCCAACGCATCCCGGGTGTGCATCCGCGCGGAGTGTGTCCGCCCACCCCGAAGCAGCAGGGGAGCATTGTGCTGCCAACTGTTCTCCGAGCGGATCTCACGCATTCCGATGAGACGCAACGGGAATCGTTCGTCTCCGACGTCGTCGAGGCGATCGAGTTCGGCGAGGATCTCCGGGGCGTCGAGGCGCACCTTGCGGTCGCGGTGGGTGACGGTCGTGCGGAGCCGGCCGGGGCTGAGGCCGTCGGCGACCACGGTGCCGTGCGGGAAGTCGTCGATGAGCCTGCGGTAGGTCAGACCGCCGCGTCGCAGGCCGAAACGGTCACCACCCAGGCCGAGGCGAATCACCAGATCCGAGACGTGACGTGGGGTGAGCAGGCCACCGACCGCTCGAGACACCGTGTTACCCAGGTGCATCAGTGCGAGGAGGGGACTGCGCCGGGCCAACGCCGCGACCAGGTCGTTGATCACCGTCCATTCCTCCCGTGCCTCGCCCATCGGTGCGATGACCGCCTCGGTGGCCTGTTTGAACGGGGTGGTGAACAACGCCTGAAAGGGGAGCAGGAAGTCGGCGCGCTCGTACATGGTGGTCGCCGGAAGGATGTAGTCGGCGTGCGCATTCGTCTCGTTGCGGTAGATGTCGAGGGACACCATCAGATCGAGTTCGCCGAGCGCGCTGCGCAATTCGTCCCCGTTGGGGACCGACAACACGGGATTGCCCGCCGACACGAACAGCGCACGCAGCTGGCCGCGCCCCGGCGTCGTGATCTCCTTGGCCATCACCGACGCCGGGGCGGTACCGAGGACCTGGGGTAGGTTGCCGATCCGGCTGCGTCGACCTGCCCAGGTGAAACCCGGGACGTGCGCCAAGGCGCCGATCGCCAGTCGCTGCCCGGGAATCCCCAAGTCGCCGAACATACTTCCGCCGACCACATCCAGATTGCCCGCGACCAGGTTCACCATGTCCAGCAGCGCGGTCGTCAGTGTTCCGGTCCGGCCCAGCGAGGTCCCGATGCGTCCGTAGACCGCGGCGCGTTCGGTGCGCACGAGTCGCCGGGCGATCTCGCGCACGGTTTCGGCATCGATGTCGGTGCGTGCGGCGGTGTCCTCGGGCGCGAAGCCCGCTGCGGTGCGCGTGAGGGCGTCGACACCACGGGCACGTGTGCGCAGTTCGTCCACGTCGACGAGTCCCTCGGTGAACATCACGTTCAGCAGTGACAGCAGGAACAGGGCGTCGGTGTCCGGGGTGATCGGCAACCAGTCGAACTCGCGCGCGGTCTCGGTGCGTCGCGGATCGATCACGAGCACATCCCCGCCGCGTTTCACGATGGCGTGCAACCCGTCGCGGATGCGAGGTGAACTCATCACGCTGCCGTGCGACACGATCGGGTTGGCGCCGATGATGATCAGGAAGTCGGTGCGATTGATGTCGGGAATCGGTGCGGCGACCGGGTTTCCGTAGAGGAAGTGACTCGCCACAAAACGATTGTTCACGTCCTGCGAGCCCGCCGAGTACACGTGCGGCGAGCCGAGCAGACTCATCAGCGCCGCCGTCCACAGGGTGTGTCCGGTGGAGAAGGTCGCCGGATTGCCGAAGTACCACCCGATCGACGAGTTGCCGTGCGCACGCTGCACCGCGCCGAGACGGGCACCGATGTCGGCGAGCGCGCTGTCCCACGACACCTGCTCAAAGTCGCCGTCGGGGGTTCGCCGCAGCGGATGAAGCACCCGGTCGGGATCATTGACGATCTCGGTGAAGGCGATGCCCTTGGGACAGGCGAAGCCGCGCGAGAGCGGATGCTCCTTGTCCGGGCGCAGCGCGATCAGCCGACCGTCCTCGACGGTGGCGATCATGCCGCACAACGGTTCGCAGATTCGGCAGTAGGTGGGCTGGTCCGTCCGCATGCCGGGGCTCCTCGTGAGACGACAATTCTGGCAACGAGTGTTGCACGATTTGCCGCCGATGGTGGCCGATCGGTCAGGCGGAGGGATCCGGTAGACGCCCGGAGAGTCGCTCGACACCGCGGAACAGCGCCGAATGGTCGAGCCCGCCGTCGCCGTTGGCGCGCGCCGACGCCATCAGCGAAGCCACCAACGAACCGACGGGAAGCACCACACCGGCATCGCGTGCCGCCGCGGCCATGTTGCCGAGGTCCTTGTGGTGCAGATCGATTCGACCGCCCGGTGTGAAGTCGCGGTCGAGCATGCGCCGTGCCTTGGTGTCGAGCACCGCCGACCCGGCCAGCCCTCCGCCCAGCACCCGAACGGCGGCCGCGGTGTCGACGTCCTGCGCTTCGAGCAAGACCAGTGCCTCGGCGAGGGCTTCGATGTTGGCGGCCACGATGAGCTGGTTGGCGGCCTTCACCATCTGCCCGCTGCCACTCGGTCCGACATGGGCGATCGTCGCGCCGACCGCCTCGAACACCGGCGCCGCCCGGTCGAATGCGTCCTCGGCACCGCCGACCATGATCGACAGCGTGCCCGCGATGGCGCCCTCCTCACCGCCGGATACCGGAGCGTCGAGGAAGGCGTGACCGACTGACGCGGCCCGCTCGGCCATCCGGATGGCGGCGTCCGGAGCGATGCTGGAGAAGTCGATGATGACGGTGTCCGGTGCGGCGTGCGCGAGCACCCCGTCGTCGGCGGTGAGCACCTGCTCGACGTCGGCGGCATCGGACACCATGAGCGCGACGATGTCGGCGCCGGACACGGCCTCGGCGATCGAGGCGGCCGTCGCTCCGCCGGCATCGGTGAGCGCCCGGGCGCGCGAGGGTGTGCGGTTGTAGCCGGTCACGGTGTGCCCGGCGCGGACCATGTTGATCGCCATCGGGCTGCCCATGATGCCCAGGCCGATGAATGTGATTGTCGCCATGGGTGATTCCTCCCTGGTGTCGGTGGTCATGCCGGGAAGTCCGATAGCCAGTCGAACCGATCGGCGCGGGTGGCCCGGTACTCCAGGCTGATCCACCCCCGATAGGACTGCGTGTCGAGGATGCGCACATACCGTGCCAGATCGAGGTTTCCGGTGCCCGGTTCGCCGCGTCCGGGTGCATCGGCGAGTTGGACGTGGCCGACGTGATCGGAATGGACCGAGAGCACCTCGTCGAGGTCGTCACCGTTGACCGCGAGGTGATAGAGGTCGGCGAGCAGCATCACGTTGTCGACGCCGTGCTCCCGGCGAACCCGATGGCAGACGGCGAGCGCGTCGACGGCGTGCAGCAGGGGATAGGCCGGTATGGCGCTGAGGGGTTCGACGAGGATCGTCGCACCGATCGCGGCCGCGGCGCGTGCGGCGATCGCGAGGTTCTCCGTCGCGAGCTCATTCTGCGTGGCCGCCTCGAGGCCGTCGATGCGATTGCCGTACAGGGCGTTGAAACCGACTGTGCCCAGCCGTTTCCCGATCTCCATGGCCACGTCGACGCTGTCGCGGAACTCACCGGAGCGCGTGGGGGAGGACAGTAGGCCTCGTTCACCGGCGGCGAGATCGCCGGCGGCGAGGTTCAGATGGGTCAGCCGGACGCCGGCATCCTCGACGGCTGTCACGAACGCCTCGACGTCGCGATCGGCGGGCACCGCGACGTCGAACGGCCACCAGAATTCGACGGCGTCGAAGCCGGCGTCGCGGGCGTGCCGTGGCCGGTGCAGCAGTGATGCCGCGGTGAACAGGATGGAGCAGTTGACCGTCAGGCGGCGCCGGTCCACGTGGTCAACCCGCCGTCGGCGACGCTGCGGGCAGCGGCCAATCCCGATGCGAAATATCTTGTGCCTCTGCACTATCGACATCCACTGTGCCGGGAGTGCGCGGTGCGGACCGTGCGTTCATGTGATCAGCGTACGGAGGTGCCGACTGTCGGTGCAGCAGGCAGGCGGACCCGCCCGACATCGCTCGCCCCGGGCGGGCACTGGATCTGCCATTCGGAGGATGGGCATCCGGGCGTCCGCAGCGGATAATCGTGCCCATGCCCGCCCGTCCCGCAGTTGTCGCGCCGCCGGACCCGATCCCGGCCGTCACCACCATCGACGAGGTGGTGGTGGCCCTCGACGGCATCATCGCCTGGGCCGGTCCGGCCGCGAGTCGGCTCGGCTACTTCGCGGCGCTGTACAAGCGCATCACCCTCGCCGTCGGCGTCGCGGTCGAGAACGGAATGTTCGACGACGGTCCGCGGATGGACCGCCTCGACGCCGCGTTCGCGTCCCGCTACCTCGACGCCCTCAACGGGCATTTTCACCCGCACCTGTTCCCCAAACCGAGCCGGTCGTGGCGCACCACCTTCGCGCACGCCACCGATCCCGAGCCGATCATCGTGCAGCACATGCTGTCCGGTATCGCCGCCCACATCGTGCTGGACCTGGGGATCGCGTCGGTGGAGGTCGCCGGTCGTGGTGGCCTGACCGATCTCGACCACGACTTCACGACGATCAACGCGGTCCTCGCCGGCCAGGTGAGCAGCATCGTGACCGACATCAACGAGCTCTCGCCGGCACTGGCCGAGATCTACGCGGTCCTGCAGCAGAACCAGATCTTCGCGATCAACGCTGCGATCAGGGAACTTCGGGACAGCGCATGGCGATTCGCGCATGTTCTCGCGTTCACCCCGGGATTCGCCCGCGCTCCGGTCATCCTTGCACGAGATTTCCAGGTGTCGGGAGAATGCGGGCTGGTCTTCGACCCTCCCGGGCTGGTGGGTGTCCTCGACATCGCCGTCACGCAGATCGCCGAGCGGGAAAGCCGCGACGTCGCACACAACATCGCGGTGCTCGACGAGTTGGCCGCCACGCCCGCGCCGATCACCACCGAACTCTGACCGGGGTGGCCGCTCGCCGTGGCGTAGAAGCGGCATAAGAGTCGTGGGCACTTGGGGATTCGGACATCGATGAGCGAGTCAGGCTCGGGGTTCCCGGCTGTCGCGACGTGGATTCCGTGGACGACACATAGGACCTTGTACCCTTCTGACGTGCAGTTATGCGCTCACGGTCGTACCGTTGACGTAAGCGAAACCAGCGCCGAGTTCGCCCCGCGGGTGATCCCTGCGGACGGATGACCCCGGTCGAGAGGGCGAGATCATGAGCACTGAGCGAGTCACCGATCCGACAATCCGCGACGGTCACACCGATCCCCGCCTGAGTGCATGGCATGGATTCCGGCTGGGGGATTGGTGCGACCGCATCGACGTCCGCGGCTTCATCCAGGACAACTACACACCGTACGACGGCGACTCCGCATTCCTGAGCGGGCCCACGGACCGCACCACCGCGATCTGGTCGCGGCTGTCGCAGATGTTCCCCGAGGAACGCCGCAAGGGCGTCTACGACGTCGACTTCGAGACACCCGCGGCGATCACCGCGCACGGACCGGGATACATCGACGAACCCAACGAGATCATCGTCGGATTGCAGACCGACGCACCACTGAAACGGGCGATCATGCCGTTCGGTGGCTGGCGGATGGTCGTCAAGGAACTCGACACCTACGGATACCCGGTCCCACCGGAGCTCGCCGAGATCTTCACGAAGTACCGAAAGACCCACAACGAGGCCGTCTTCGACGTCTATCCCCCCAATGTGCGGGCGGCACGCAGCTCCCACATCGTGACCGGCCTACCCGACGCCTACGGCCGCGGCCGGATCATCGGCGACTATCGACGGGTGGCGCTGTACGGGGTGGACGCGCTGATCGACGCCAAGAAGGTCGACCGCATCGACCTCGACATGGAGCCCTCGACCGAGGACGTGATCCGCGACCGTGAGGAGAACGCCGAGCAGATCAGGGCGCTCGGTGAGCTCAAGGAGATGGCGGCGTCCTACGGGTACGACATCTCCGGTCCGGCGACCACGGCCCGAGAGGCCGTGCAGTGGCTGTATTTTGGCTACCTCGCGGCGGTGAAGGAGCAGAACGGCGCCGCGATGTCGCTGGGCCGCACGTCGACGTTCGTCGACATCTACCTCGAACGTGACATCGCCGATGGCATCCTGACCGAGGAGTCGGCGCAGGAGATCATCGACGACTTCGTGATCAAGCTGCGGATCGTCCGGTTCCTCCGGACGCCGGACTACGACGCGTTGTTCTCCGGCGATCCGACCTGGGTCACCGAGAGCATCGGCGGTATCGGTGAGGACGGTCGCCCATTGGTCACCCGGACCTCGTTCCGTTACCTGCAGACCCTCTACAACCTCGGACCCGCGCCCGAACCGAATCTCACCGTGCTGTGGTCTCCGCGACTTCCTCAGGGATTCAAGGACTTCTGCGCCGAGGTATCCATCGACACCTCCGCCATCCAATATGAGTCCGACGAACTCCTCCGCGAATCGTGGGGTGACGACACCGCGATCGCGTGTTGCGTGTCGGCGATGGCGGTCGGTAAGCAGATGCAGTTCTTCGGTGCCCGCGTCAACCTCGCCAAGGCGCTGTTGTATGCGATCAATGGCGGTCGCGACGAGATCTCCGGCGCTCAGATCGCGCCGGCGAGTTCCCCGGCGGCCGGTGACGTCCTGGAATTCGACGCGGTGCTCGCCGCGTACGACCGCTTGCTGGACTGGCTTGCCGAGACTTACGTCGATGCGCTCAACTGCATTCACTACATGCATGACAAGTACGCCTACGAGCGCATCGAGATGGCCCTGCATGATCGGGTTGTGCTGCGCACCATGGCATGTGGGATCGCCGGCCTGTCGGTGGCGGCGGACTCGTTGTCGGCGATCAAGTATGCGACGGTCCGTCCGGTCCGTGACGAGACCGGCCTCGTCGTCGACTATCGCGTCAGTGGCGAGTTCCCCTGCTTCGGCAACGACGACGACCGCGTCGATGACATCGCGGTCGACCTGGTGCACCGGTTCATGACCAAGATCCGCGCCCAGCAGACCTATCGGCATGCCCGGCACACCCAGTCGGTGCTGACGATCACCTCGAATGTGGTGTACGGCAAGCACACCGGCAACACCCCCGACGGACGACGGCTCGGCGAACCATTCGCTCCCGGGGCCAACCCGATGAACGGACGGGATGTGCACGGGGTGATGGCGTCGGCGTTGTCGGTCGCCAAGATTCCGTATGCCGATGCGCAGGACGGTATCTCGCTCACCACATCGGTCGTCCCGTCGGGGCTGGGGCGTACCCGCGACGAGCAGGTGCACAATCTCGTCGGCATCCTCGACGCCTACAACGTGTCCCACGGATTCCACGTCAACATCAACGTGCTGAACCGCGAAACCCTCGAGGACGCGATGGAACACCCGGAGCGCTACCCGCAGTTGACGATCCGCGTATCCGGATATGCGGTCAACTTCGTGCGATTGAGCCGGGAACAGCAACTCGACGTGCTGTCGCGGACCTTCCACGCAGGTCTGTGACGGTGTCCGAGAGATTCGGTGGCGTCGGCATGCCGACCGTACCGCCGATGGAGATCGCCGATCTGGAGGTGGCGGCCAGCGAACGTCTCGTCGATCATGGGTCCGGAGCCGTGCACTCGTGGGACCTGGTGACCGCCGCGGACGGCCCGGGTACCCGTATGACGCTGTTCCTGTCGGGGTGTGGGATGCGGTGCCAGTACTGCCAGAACCCCGACACCTGGCGGATGAGGGACGGCGTTCGCCACACCGTCGACGAGGTGATGGAGCGGGTGATGCGCTATCGCACCGTCATGGACGTGACCGGCGGCGGCCTGACGATCTCCGGCGGTGAACCGCTGCTCCAGGCCCGATTCGTGGTGAACATCTTCTCCCGCTGCCACGAGGCCGGAATCCACACCGCCCTCGACACCAACGGCATGCTCGGGTCGCGCCTGGGCGACGACGACCTCGACACCGTCGACCTGTACCTGCTTGACATCAAATCCGGTCTCCCGGACACGTATCGGCGCGTCACCGGTCGGGAACTGGCCCCCACACTGACGTTCGCCCGACGGCTCTCCGACCGAGGAAAGCGCATGTGGATCCGCTTCGTCCTGGTACCCGGACTGACCGATGCCGTCGAGAACGTCGAGGCCGTCGCCGACATCGTCGCCGGTCTCGATGGTGTGGAGCGCGTCGAGGTGCTGCCGTTTCATCAGCTGGGCCGCGAGAAGTGGGCCGCGACCGGTGAGCCCTACCTGCTGGCCGACACACCCGTCCCGGATGCCGATCTCATCGCCCGGGTGCAGGGCCAGTTCGCCGCACGGGGACTCGTCGTCCGGTAGCGGGATTCAGCCGGTTGGGCCGGGTCACCTCCCGCCGCTGGTCGAGCCCGACGAAGCGAAGCTGAGGAGGTGTCGAGACCCGGTGCGGTGACGCTACAACCCACCCACCTCGTCGCGGCGATCCACCGCCCGCAGGTCGGAACGCGCTACCACCCGCAGGTCGGAACGCGCCTCCACCCGTTGGTCGAGCCCGACGAAGCGAAGCTGAGGAGGTGTCGAGACCCGGTGCGGTGACGCTGCAACCCACCCACCTCGTCGCGGCGATCCACCGCCCGCAGGTCGGAACGCGCTACCACCCGCTGGTCGGAACGCGCGCCTGCTCCCGTTGGTCGAGCCCGACGAAGCGAAGCTGAGGAGGTGTCGAGACCCGGTGAGATGACGCTGCAACCCACGCACCGCCACGGCCGATCCGCAGACGGTCCGCACGGGCGGGATGCGCGGCCGCACAGGTAGAGTGGGAAGGTCCGCGTTGATCGGAGCGCGTCGGACGAGGTCATCGGAGCTCCGGCAGCGAGAGCCATGTCCACGACCGCGCCGTACCTTCTTCTGTCCATCCGCGCGGAACCCGACGCGGCGGCCGACGAGTACAGTTCGGTGCTCCGGCTCGGCGAACTCGCCCCGTCCGAGTTACACGGAATCAATCTGACACAACGCCCTTTGGGGACAATCGATCTCGACGAATGGTCGGGGATCATCCTGGGCGGCGGCCCATACAACGTCAGCGATACGGTGGGGGACAAGACCACCACCCAACGACGCGTCGAGAGTGAACTCGTCGACCTTCTCGGGCGCATCGTCGACTCCGACTTCCCCTTTCTCGGTTGTTGTTACGGCGTGGGCGCCTTGGGTTCGGTGATCGGCGCGACGATCGATCGCAGCCACGGTGAACCGGTGGGGGCGACAACGGTGAGCCTGACCGCGGCCGGCCACGATGATCCGCTGTTCGCCGGGCTGCCCGACACTTTCGACGCCTACGGCGGACACAAGGAGGCGGCCTCGGCATTGCCCGAGTTCGCCGTCCACCTCGCCACGTCACCGGCCTGCCCGGTGCAGGCATTCCGGGTGGGCGCGAATGTGTATGCCACACAGTTTCATCCGGAGCTCGACGCGGACAGCCTGGCGACCCGCATCGACGTCTACCGCGACTTCGGGTACTTCGATCCGGAGTCGGCCGAGTCCTTGAAGGCCTCGGCGCGTGAGCATGATGCCCGGCATCCGGCGATGATCCTGCGCCGTTTTGTGCATCGTTACCGTCGTATGACGTCCGGGTGAGCACGATCCACGGAGAGCCGGGGACGTTGGCCTCTTCTCCGTCGGGACGTCGTGCGCGATCATAGGGTGATGACGTCATCGGTACTCGTCGCGTACGCCAGCGCGGACGGGTCGACCGCCGAAGTGGCCGAACGTCTCGGTGAGCACCTGAGCGAGTCGGCCATGTCGGTGAGCGTCGCATCGGTCGCCGATCGCCCCGACACGTCGTCGTTCGATGTCGTGGTCGCGGGTAGCGCCATTCACAATGGTGACTTCTTACCGGAGTTCGCCGCCTTCGTCGATGAGAACGAGCAGGACCTGCGTCAACGACCGGTGTGGCTCTTCTCGCTGGGGATGGGACCGACGTTGCGCGGACCGATCGGCGCGATCTTCCGTACCAAGGTGCCACCGGCGATCGCAGCTCTGCGGGACCGGATCGACGCGGTCGAGTACCACCCGTTCGCGGGAAGTTTCGGCCGCCCACCCGAACGTCGGTTCCGAATGGTGATGTGGGCCATGGGTGCTCGTCCGGGGGATCACCGCGACTGGGATGACGTCGAGAAGTGGGCCGCCACGATCGCGGCACATCCGGTGTCGCCGACTCGGCGGTGACCCGAACTCCCTGGGCGACTCGTCGGATCAGAGGTTCGTCCGGTTTACGTCGTTTTTACTGTTCGGGAATCATCGCGAGACGAACACTGCCCTAAGGTCAGATCTGCGTACACCGTCGGTACGCCTTGAACACTGATGTGAAACCTTATCGTTCAGCGGAGGTCTGCCTTGCCACCGGAAGTCGATGATGCTTTGACGACGATGACGTCGGTCAACAATGAATTTTTCTACTGGGTCTCGATCGCGTTGATGATGTTCATCCACGCAGGATTTCTCGCCTATGAGGTCGGCGCGTCGCGCTCGAAGAACGTACTGGCCACCGCCATGAAGAACCTGCTGGCCTTCGCGACGATCGTCGCATCGTTCTTCTTCGTCGGTTGGTTCCTCTACAACGCCATGCCCAGCGGCTTCATCGAGTTCAACGATGCCGCCAAGGCCGCGTTGCCGTGGAGCGACAACATGGGCCCCAACGTGCAGGACTCGTCGAGCGGCATCTTCTGGGGAGCGTTCGCACTGTTCGCCGCCACCACCGGATCGATCATGTCCGGTGCCGTCCTCGAACGCATCCGCACCAGCGGTTTCCTGATCCTGACCGTCATGGTCGGTTCGGTCGTGTGGATCATCGGTGCTGCCTGGGGTTGGCACGGTGCGGGATGGATGCTCACCAAGATGGGTTTCCACGACGTGGGTGCCGCGGGATGCGTGCACACCATCGCCGGTTTCGCCGCGCTGGGTATCCTCATCAACCTCGGGCCACGCGTGGGCCGTTTCCGGGAGGACGGCACCGCCGTCACCATCCGGCCCCACAACCTACCGCTCACCATGGTCGGGTTGATGCTGATCTTCGCCGGCTTCTTCGGCTTCCTGATGGGCTGCGTGATCTACGGTCCCGGTGGCTACGCGACGATCTACGGCAGCCCGACCACGTTGTCCGCCTTCGCTTTCAACACGCTGATGGGATTGGCGGGCGGAATCATCGGCGCCTATATCGCCTCCCGCGGTGAACCGTTCTGGACCATCTCCGGTGGACTGGCCGGCGTGATCGGAGTGGCCTCGGGAATGGACCTCTATCACCCGGCACTGGCCTTCATCCTCGCGCTCGCTGCCGGAGCGCTGGTGCCCTACATCGGAAAGTTGCTGGAGCGCTTCAAGATCGACGACGTCGTCGGTGCTGTCGCCGTGCACGGTGGTATCGGTCTCTACTCGGTGGTCATGGCCGGCGTCTTCCTGGCCGGCTACCCGAACACGGATGGGAATCCGAGTATTTCGCTGTGGGGGCAGCTGGTCGGCGGTCTCGTGTTCGTGGCGATGGGATTCATTCCGGCATATCTGGTGTCTCTCGGACTCAAGAAGGTCGGTCTGCTGCGCATCCCGCCGGAGGTCGAGGAGCACGGACTGGACTTGGCAGAGGTCCCGGCAACGCCCTATCCGGAAGGCATACCGGTGACCGCGATGCGCACGGAGACAACGGTACTGGTGATCGAGGAGGCGAACTGACATGTTCAATCCGATTGATTCCTACGACGACGCCGATGTGGTGTACACCTTCGGTGGCAACTCGGTGGGCGTCTGGGTGGTGTTCATCCTCGCGGTGGTGCTGTTCGTCGCCTTCTTCGTCAAGATGATCCGGCACGAGAACCACGCCTACAAGTCGATGATCGAGCACACGCCGATTGAGAAAGGCCCGGCCGCCGAGGGAGAACCGCCGGTGTACTAAAGCGCTGTCAACGCAAGCGAGGGCGCTGTGAACGCAAGCGAGGGCGCTGTCAACGTAGCCGAGGGCGCTGTCAACTCCGATCGGGTTGACAGCGCCCTCAATGTCGTTGACAGCGCCCGGAATTACGTTGGCAGCGCTCAGGCGATACCGCCGACGACGAGATACTCGGCGGTGGCGGTGCCGCCGGCAGTGGTCGCGACCGCCATCACGATGGCTCCGTAGGGGTCGCGCCACTGGGAGTGGCGACGTTCGAGTTCGGTTGTCGGTATCTCGGCGGTCGCCGTGAAGTCGCGCCCGCCGCGGTACGGTGACACGGCCTCACCGTCGACGAATACCTGGAGCAATGCGGCGTCGGTGGTCCCGGACACCTCGATCGTGGTGACGTCGCCCGCGATACGTGCGTCCGCGTGCACCGACAGGGTCGGCGTCGGGCCGCCGGTGGAAGGGGCGGGCCGACGAAGTCCCGGCAGTTCCGGCGTCGACGACGGTGCTACGCGTCGGCGCGACACCTGTTCATAGGCCCAGCCGTACGCCAGCAGGGTGTTGTCGCTGTAGGCCCGACCCGCGAAGGTCAGGTTGACCGGCATGCCGATGTCGGCCATCGTCCCCATCGTGACGTTCACCGTCGGGATGCCGTAGTGCCGAATCATGGTGTTGCCGGTGGACACCCACACACCGTTGGCCATCGCCCGCGCGTGCGAGTCCGGGTTGGTGTCCGCGTCGGCCGCGCCCACATCGAGCGCCGACGGAAACACCAGCGCGTCGAGACCGAGGTCATCGAGCCACTCCTCGAGGTCGATGCGGCGCAACTCCTCGAGACCGCGCACGCCGTCGGCGAGGCCGGGGATCTCCTCGAGTGGGGTGATGCCACGGGCCGCGCGGGCCGGGTACTCGCCGATGTCCAGGTTGTAGCGGGCGTAATAGCCGCCGAGTTCGTCGGGGATGGCGCCGTCGGGGAGAGGGAAGATCAGGTCCCCGTCCACCTCGGCCAGCCGATCGAGGGAGTCGTCGCCGGTGGCCTGCAGAAAGTCGTTCCACGACCAGGTGGTCAGATCCCACATCTCCGCGTCGAAGAAACCGTCCGGCAGAATGCCGCGGGCGTATCCGTCGCGGGCACTCGGCCGGTCGAGTTCGTAGTTGGTCAGAGCCGGGAAGTCGACCTCGATCACCGTTGCGCCGGCCGCCTCCAGATCGGCCCGCGCCCGCTCCCATAGCGCGATGACCGATGGCCGCGGCGTGATCGGCCAACCGGCCTCATCGTCATCGCCCAGCAGGATGCGTGGAACACCGAACTGCCTGCCCCGCAGGGACTCTGGATCGCGGAGGTCGAGATAGGAGGGTGGCCGCACCTCGGATGCGGCCGGCAACGTCACCCATGGTTGGGTGCGCCAGAAGTCGCCGCGGGTCTGCGGATCGTCGACCACCAGGACATCGAGGAGCGCCAGAAGGTCGTCCATGGTGCGGGTCTGGGGGACCACGACGTCCATGGTGGGTGTCAGTGGCCAGTTGCCGCGCACCGAGATCACGCCACGTGACGGGGTATAGGCGACGAGCGCATTGTTCGACGCCGGTGAGCGCCCACTCGACCAGGTTTCCTCACCCAACCCGAATGCCGCCATGCTCGCCGCCGTCGACACCCCGGACCCGTTGGACGAACCGGACAGATACGCGGCCGCGAGAAAGCCTGGGTTGTAAGGGCTTTCGGCACGACCGTAGACCCCCCGCTGCATGCCGCCATTGGCCATCGGGGGCATGTTGGTCAACCCCATACAGATCGCGCCGGCACGGCGGAGCTGTTCGACGGCAAAGGCATCCGATCCGGCGAGAAGATGCTCGAATGCGGGTGAGCCGGACGCGACGGGTAGCCCGGTCACCCGGTAGCTGTCCTTGGCGGTGTAGGGAATCCCGTCGAGGGGGCCGCGGGACTCGCCGCGCGCCCGGCGCTCATCGCTCGCGCGTGCCTCGGCGAACATCTCGGGGTTGAGGACGGGTACGGCGTTCAGGGTCGGTCCGTGCCGGTCATACCGTGCGATTCGATTGAGGTATCCGGCGACGAGTTCGACGCTGGTCACGGTACCGTCGGCCAGGGCCGCGCCCAGTTCGGCGACCGTCGCCTCGACCAGCGGTGGTGTCGAGATGTCGCCGGCGGTCGGGATGGCCGTGCTCATCGGGTGGTCCCGACGGCCGGTTGCTGCTGGGTGATGCAGTGGATGCCACCGCCCCTGGCGAGGATCTCGCGGGCGTCGATGGTGACGACGCGGCGACCGGGATACGCCGAGGCGAGGATCTCGACGGCATGCGCGTCGGCCGCCGGTTCGCCGTAGCCGCATGCGATCACGCCGTCGTTGACCACGAGGTGGTTGATGTAGCTGTAGTCGACGAAGCCGTCCGCGTCCCGAATGACCTCCGGTGCGGGCAGATCGACGATGGTCCACGGGCGTCCGGCGGCGTCGGTCGTGCCCGCCAGGAACTCACGCAGATCGAGCATCACCTGATGGTCGGGGTGCTCGGGGTTGTTCTGCTGGTGCAGGAGCAGCGTGCCGGGGGAGGCGATGGTGGCGACCATGTCGATGTGTCCGCGGGTACCGAACCGCTCGTAGTCGCGAGTCAGTCCCCGCGGCAGCCAGATGACCTTTCGCGCCCCGATGGTGCGCTCGAGTTCGGCCTCGATCGTTTCTTTTGTGGCATAAGGGTTTCGGTGCGGATCGAGCTGGACGGTCTCGGTGACGAGTACGGTGCCCTCACCGTCGACGTGAATGGCGCCGCCCTCCTGGACGAGCATCGAGCTGATCACCGGTACGTCTGCCGCCGCGGCGACGAGCCGACCGATCCGACGATCGTTGTCCCACTGGGCCCAGTCCTGCGCGCCCCAGCCGTTGAAGGTCCAGTCCACGGCGGCGAGCCGGCCGGTGACGTCGTCGGTGACGAACGTCGGGCCGATGTCGCGCATCCAGGCATCGTCGAGAGGTGCTTCGATGATCTCGACGGTGTTGCTGAGCATCGCGCGGGCGCGGGTCATCTCGGTCGGGTCGACGACCATGCTCACCGGCTCGAAATCGGCAACGGTGTTGGCAACGAGACTCCAAGCCGCATAGGCGGTCTCGGCCTCTGATGCGCTCTCGGTCAGGGTGGTGTTGGTTCTCGGGAACGCCATCCACACGCGCTCGTGCCGAGCAGTCTCGGCGGGCATGGTCCACGACATCGGTGAAGCCTCTCAGTATTGATCGAGTGGTCAATAACTACGAGGGTAGGTCGCCGGGAGGTGGGCGTCAAGGGGTCCGACGAAATTATTGGCCAGGAGGTCAATAGCTGTTGACTCGGCGACCAACAGCGTCGATGATCGCTGCATGGTTCAGGTATCACGTGGTGTGCGTCCCCGGGCCGCGCGCAAGTCGCCGGCCGAGCGAGCGGCCGAGATACGTTCTTCCGCAGGAGATCTGGCCCGGACATCGGGCCTGTCCGCGCTGACGTTGCGTTCGGTTGCCGCGCGCGTCGGTGTTGCACCGGCTCTGGTCGCGCATTACGAGCCGAACATGGACGAACTCGTGGCGTCCACCTTCACGGCGATCACCACCGCCGAGGTCGGCGAGATCGTGGAGATCATCGGGGAGGGCGCGACCGCCACCGAGAAACTGCGGCTGCTCATCGCAACGTTGCTGGAACCCTCGCGCGACGAGGTCACCGCGGTCTGGGCCGACGCCTTCAGTCTCGGGCGGATCAACGAGGCTTTGGCGGCGGCGGTGCGTGCGGTGATGGACTCCTGGCAGGCGCTGGTGGTGGGCATCATTGAGGAAGGAACCGCCGCCGGTGAATTCACCACCGACGAACCCGGCGATGTCGCCTGGCAGTTCCTGGGAATGATCGACGGCGTCAATGCGCACGCCCTCGTGCACTACGCCGGTGCACCCGACCGGGGCAGGCTGGTTCGTCGTGCCATGGAGCACGAACTCGGACTGGGGCGCGGCGCTCTGGGCGGCGACGAACCGACGCACCCCACCGACATCGTGTGACACGGCACGGATCTGCACCCGCCGGGTGGATAATCGTCGTGGCGGCCTTGGTTCGCGCAACGGTGGTACGTGGGGCGTCACGCACCTGAGGAGGTCGATGATGACCCGACGGCGATATCGGGATCGGGAGCAGGCCGGGCGTGCGCTCGCCGATCACTGTGGCTCACTTCGTGATCGATCGGTCGTGGTCCTGGCGCTACCGCGCGGCGGGGTTCCGGTGGCCGTGCCGGTGGCGAAGTATCTTCATGCTCCGCTGGATGTGTACATCGTGCGGAAGCTCGGGGTGCCCGGTCAGCCGGAACTGGCCGCGGGTGCGATCAGCAGTGATGGGGTGGTGGTCACCAACGACGACATCATCCGGGCCACCGGCACGTCGTCGGAGGATCTGCAGCGCGTCATCGATACCGAACGCGCCGAACTGCAACGGCGTGCCACCGCCTACCGCGGCAGCCGACCCGCCGTCGACGTCCGCGGGAGGACCGTGGTGGTGGTCGACGACGGCATCGCCACCGGAGCGACGGCGCGGGCGGCCGTCGGTGCGCTCCGAAGATCCGGCGCAGCGGATGTGGTGATCGCAGTGCCCGTGGCCCCGCCCGACGCGGTGGCCCGCCTCACCGAGGTGGCCGAGGTCATCTGCCCGCTGCTGCCGCGGGACTTCCACGGCGTCGGGGGTGCCTACGATCATTTCGAGCAGCTCTCCGACCAACAGGTGCGGACGTCCTTGGCTCAGGCCGCGCAGGCCTGAGCGACCGCCCGAGGATCCCGGTGACGACCGCGCGCGGCTCGTGTCGAAAGTGATCAGATCAGATTCGGACATGACGGTTGTCCTCGTCTTCGCGCGGGTATCGGTCGGATGTGACGGGGCTACCGTACGTGCGCAGACGGCCACAATCGACGATTGTCGGGAATGGTCATCGAATCGTAAAAAATGAAGGTAGAGAGTCGCTTTTGCGAACAAGAAGGAACGGCGCCGATGGCTCGACGAGGAGTGAGAGAACCGCGGATCTCCGGGGCACTGTGGCAGACGGGCGTGGCCGGGTAGGCTAAGTGGAGTCCACACCTCCGGTAGCCGCGGCGGATGGCCGCAATCGACGGAATCCGACGTGGCACCGAGCCACCTCGACGCAAGCGAGTCGTGAATGTCCTCTCCCACATCGCCGCAGAACCCAGCACCTGAGAACTCGCCATACCAGAACTCCGTGCCCCCGGCCGAACCCGACCCCCGGCGCTGGAAAGCGTTGGTCTTCATCTGCATCGCGCAGTTGATGGTCGTGCTCGACGGCACCGTCGTCCAGATCGCGTTGCCCGATGCCAAGGTCGATCTCGGTATCAGCACGGCCAATCAACAGTGGGTGATCACCGCCTACGCCCTGGCATTCGGAGGTTTGTTGCTCTTCGGTGGTCGCATCGCCGATCTGTGGGGGCGCCGCCGGGCGCTGATGGTCGGCCTGGTCGGATTCGCCGCCGCCTCCGCACTCGGAGGGGCCGCGGTGAACGAGGCCATGCTGTTCGGTGCGCGGGCGTTGCAGGGCGCGTTCGGCGCGCTGCTGGCCCCCGCTGCACTGTCGTTGCTGACGGTGATGTTCACGTCGCCGAAGGAGCGGGCGCGAGCGTTCGGCATTTTCGGCGCCATCGCCGGCGGCGGCGCCGCCATCGGGCTGTTGCTTGGTGGGCTGCTGACCCAGGTCTTCGATTGGCGCTGGACCATGTACATCAACGTGGTGTTCGCCGCGATCGCGCTGTTCGGTGCCATCGTGGAAATCAAGGAACCGGCCCGTGCCCACGACCACGCCCCGGGACTCGACATTCTCGGTGTGATTCTCGGCGGAACCGGTCTCGCACTGGTGGTGTACGGATTCAGCCGAGCCGCCGAAGAGGGCTGGGGCGACACCGGCACGATCATCTGCCTGGTCGCGGCCGTCGTCCTGCTGGTGGCCTTTGTGGCCTGGCAGGCACGCAGTCCGCATCCGCTCCTGCCGTTGCGGGTTGTCGCCGACCGCGCCCGCGGTGGCGCCTACCTCAGCGTTGGACTGGCGACGATCGCGATGTTCGGCTCATTCCTGTTTCTCACGCTCTATATGCAAGTGGTGCACCACTATTCACCACTGAGCGCGGGCGTGGCCTTCCTCCCGATGGTATTCGGGATGCTGCTGGGCTCCACCCAGATCGCGGCCCGGCTGATCACCCGGGTACCCCCGCGATTCCTCATCGTCCCCGGTGCACTCCTCGCCTCCTGCGGCATGCTGCTGCTCAGTCAGATCTCGGCCGAGTCGACGCGCTACTGGACCGTGGTGTTCCCGGCGTTGTTGGTCCTCGGCATGGGGATGGGCACGGTCTTCATGACGTCGATCAACCTCGCCACCTACGGCGTCGAACCGCGTGACGCGGGCGTGGCTTCGGCGATGGTCAACACCTCGCAGCAGGTCGGCGGTGCCATCGGTACCGCACTGTTGAACACCATCGCCGCCACCGCCGCCGCCTCGTACGTGACCGGCCACCTGTCGTCGATTCACGGTCCCGCAGACATGGCGACCGTGCAAGCACAGGCAATGGTCCACGGGCAGAGTACGGGCTTCTACGTGGCCGCGGCGATCCTGGCCTCCGTCGCGGTGGTCGCGGGTGTGCTCATCAACGTGCGGTGGCCGATCGGAGAAGCGCACGGGCCTGCGACCGAGGTCGCCCTCGACGGCGCCGCGGGTATGTAGTGCACCGTGAGTGGCGTCAGCCGGGGTCCCGGACGACGAGAGGTGACGAGGCGCCCCGGGGCGGTGCGACTGCGCTTCTGCGACGCGGCGTGATCGACCCGGGTCGGCGTCGAATGTCCGGCCCGCCCAGGTGACTTGCGGTTGGGCTCTGCCCCGAACCGGTCATCACTGACATTCAGCAACGGCTCCGAGACGGCGTGTCTTCTCGCGAAAGATCCGGCGCACCATCGCGAAGCCGGCACCCCAGCTGGATCGACAGCATGACAAAGAGCAGCCCGGGCCGACGGTGACGGTGAGCGAGCTGACAGATCGCCTTAGCCGGCTCGGGAGGGGGTTTGTGCGCCGGCGGTGTCGGCCGGGATAGTTGTCGAATGCGATTCTCCGTCCACCATGTGGCGATCAGTGTGGCGTCGATCGAGAGGTCGACTCGGTTCTACGCACAGTTCGGCTTCCGGGAGGTGCTGCGGTACGACGCTCCCGACGCATCCATGTCGGTCTCCCACCTGCGCCTCGACGGGGTGATTCTCGAGTTGTTCACCTTCGCCGCATCGCAACCGCTGCCGCAAGCGGCCCGCGAACTGATCACCGATCTCCCCGAGATCGGAGTGAAGCACTTTGGTCTGCAAGTGGATTCCGTCGACGAATGCCTACGCGACTTCACCGAGCGCGGTCTGTGTCCGGCCTCGACCACCATCACCGAGGGGCGCACCGGCGTGCGGTACTTCTTCATCACCGACCCAGACGGGATACTCGTGGAGTTCCTTCAAGACGACCGCGTCCTCGACTGAACTGTTGCCGCACTGGGTGATCGATGGTCCGGCGGGTGATTCACGATCGCCAGGGCGCACGCTGGATTTGTAGGAACGGAATTCGTCCTCACATCGCGGCGAAGGTGACGAACTCCGAGGTACAGACCGGAGTGAAGCCGGCTGGATGGGAGGGCGGGTGACGGTACCGGGGGCGTCGGGGTCGGTGGTGGTCATGATGGCGTCCTCTCGGCTTGGCGATCCCGTTACGACACCCGGTGCCCCAACACCACCCGCAGGGGTATTCGCCGAGGTGGCCCCGAGTGATCGGTAGGCCGAGCCGGCAACGATCACATCGGATTCGGTTGCCGAAGCCCGCGTACCGAAAGGTCCCGGTGGCGACGTAGTCGGAGAACGAATGACTCAGTAGGTCAGCCAGTCGTTGCCGCCGAGTCCGAGTCGCCTGACGTCCAGTGTCGGCGTGATCCGGGACTGCGGAGCGAGGTCGTGGGCCTCGAAGACCTTACGCAGGATTTCCGCGGAATCGATGTTCAGGGGACTCGACACCCACATGGCGTAGGGGAGATTGATGAAGCGGTTTTCCTTGACGGCGCGGAGGTTTCGGCTTGCCGGGTTGCTGCGCAGCGCCGCGATCTTCTCCTCGACGGACTGTCCGGGATAATCGACGAACGCGATCACATCGGGGTCGGCGGTCGCCACACGCTCCCAGCTGACGGTGGTCCAGGTGTCCTGCACATCCTCGGTGGCGTTGCGCGCACCGGCGGCGTCGATGATTCCCTGAGGGCCACCGAAGGACCCGGACGAGAAGACCGTGTCGGTGCCGCTGTCGAACAGGAAGACGGTGGGCTTGTCAGTGGGCTGCGGGGCCGCGCGAAGCGCCTGAAGGCGGGTCTGGACATCGTCGGCAGCCTGTGCGCCGACATCGGCGTTGGCGGTGATGGTCCCGATGTTGCGGAGGTCGGTATCGAGTGCGACCCAGGGATCCATTGTGCCGCGTGCACTCTCGCCGTTGACCTGACGGCATGCCTCGGACAGTTGATAGACATCGATGCCGTGCTGGGCGAGGATCTCGGGCGTGATGCCACGGGATTCACTCATGCCGTAGTTGTATCCGGCGTAGAGCACCTGCGGCCTCGCTCCGACGATGTTCTCCAATGTCGGTTGCTCGGGCGCCACCTGCTTGAGTTCGTCGACCTGAGCGCCGTACTCGAGTCGCAGCACGTCGGCGTCGCGTGCCATCGAACTCACTGCCACGATCTGGTCCGCAGCGCCCGCGGCCAGGGAGATGGCGATCATGCCACCGTCATTGACGAAGAGACGATCGAGCGGCTGGTCGTAGGTGACATCCTCACCGCAGTTGGTGACGGTGACCGTGTCGGCAGATGCGCTGGTCTCGTTGTCGGAGCCACACGCGGTGAGCCCCAATATCAGTGCGGTGACGGCGAGTCCTACTGCGGGAACACGGCGGTGGGTGGTGATCATCTGAGTTGTCATCCTTGATCGGTGTCGTCGGCGGTTACTGCATCGGTGAGCAGCAGGTGAGGTTGTCCGGTTCGGGGGTGGTGCACAACGTCGCCGCGTACCGAGAACACGGTGCGCAGGAGTTCGGAGTCGAGGACCTCGATCGGCGTACCGGCGGCGACGATGCCGCCGTCGGCGATGACCGCGACCTGATCGAAATGCCGCAGCACCAGGTCGAGGTCATGCATCGCGGCGACGATGGTGGCGTCGAGTTCGTCGAGAATCCGCATCAGACGAAGTCGCCACGCGGCGTCGAGGTGATTGGTCGGCTCATCGAGGACAAGAATCGGTGTGTCCTGCGCGAGCGCGCGTGCGAGCACCACACGATGGCGTTCACCGCCGGATAGCTGTGTGCACGATCGTTGTTCAGCGCCTGCGAGCCCAACCGTTTGCAGTGCGCGAGTGATGATCTCACGCTCGGCGTCTCCGGCGGGGGCCCACGGGCTGCGGTGCGGCGTCCGTCCCAGTCCCACGGCTTCGGTCAGTGTGAGTTCGGCCGAGGGCTGCTCCTCCTGGCCGACGACGGCGACCATCCGCGCTCGCTGCCGTGGACGCATCGCGTGCAGGTCGTCGGCACCGAGACGGACGGTCCCGGCCGCCGGTGCCTCGAGTCCGGCGAGTACCCGCAGCAGGGTGGTCTTGCCGGCGCCGTTCGGACCGATGAGGGCCAGGCGCGTCGCCGCCGGAACCGACACATGGACGCCAGAGACGATGACTCGGCCGCCGCGTCGGCATTCGACACCGCACGCGGTCAGCGACACCTCAGGGGCTGCGATGGCCGCCGGGACGCTCATCCGCCACTACCGAAGGAGTACCGACGACGACCCATGAGGTAGAGGAATACCGGGGCACCGATGAGTCCGGTGACGATGCCCAACGGCATCTCCCGCGGTGCGGCCGCCACCCGGGAGATGACGTCCACCCACACCAGGAACAGCGCTCCGCCGCACACGGCGACCGGCAGCATCGCGCGATGCGTGGCCCCCACCAGCATGCGGGCCGCGTGGGGAATGATCAGGCCCACGAACCCGATTCCACCCGACACGGCCACGAGTACGCCGACCAGCACGCCCTGGACCACGAACAAGCCGGTGCGCAGCGCGGCGACGGGTACGCCCAGAGAGGAAGCGGTGTCATTGCCCGTCGCGTAGGCATCAAGCCAGGAATGGATCAGGAGCATGCCGAGCAATGTGGTCAGCACGACCACTCCGGCCAGCGGGACCTTTGCCCAGGTCGCCCCGGCGACACTGCCCAGCATCCAGAACATCACCCCCTCTGCGGCCTGCGGGTCGCCGGCGGAGAAGACCATCAGCGACGACAACGACATGAACGCCGACGACAACACGACTCCGGACAGGATCAGCCGGATCGGAGTCAGCCCGCCCTGGGCCAACGCAACGGAGTACACGGTCACGGTGGCGACCAGCGCTCCGATGAGTGCGCCGCCGGTCAGCGCCCAGATCCCCAGTCCGGCAAGGGCTCCCATCGTCAGTACCGCGGTTGCGCCGACGGCGGCTCCGGCGGAGACACCCAGCAGGTACGGCTCCGCGAGCGGATTGCGCACCAGCACCTGCATCACGGCGCCGGCCAGGGCGAGTCCGGCCCCGACGATCGCGGCCAGGATCGAGCGGGGCAGACGCAGATCCCACACGATCACCGAGTAGGCGGCGTCGACCTCGTTGCCGGTGAACCTGCCGATGACGGTCTGCCACACCTCGGAGATCGGGATGTGTTCGGCCCCGAATGCCACCGACGTCACGAGGCTGAGGCAGGTCAGTGCTGCGAGGACTCCGGTGAGCGCGAGCGGCGGTAGGCGCCGGGCGGCTGGGCCAACCGGAGTGCGGGCGGTGAAGCGGGTCCTGATCCTCGGCGCCGTCACGAGTGAAAATCGTTCCGGCAGCGATGGTGTGAGATGCCGGGAAGGTACACGTCTACCTCGGTGTGTCGGGGTACCTGTGCGCGAGGTACGCGATGGACTCATCGGTGGAACGGCAGGTATCGGACTCGGGAACACCCTCGCGGTCACTCGTGTGATGCCGTGAGGTGAAACCCACACCGTTGCGCGCCAGTCCCGGAGTCGCACCGGGTTCCCTGGCATCCAGCTCTCGGGATGCGAACCGTTCTCGCTGACAGAGCGTAGCAAGTCGGTTTTGTCTCATTGTTCGGGTGGGTTGCTGAGGGCGACGCTGACGTGGCGACCGATGCCGGGGTGAGGTTGCCAGGGTGGGGTGGAACCGGAGTGGACATCAGCACGATGTTCACCGAGCAGGCACTGTCACGCGCCGTCGAGCTCGGCGTCGTCGATCTGCACTGTCACGCTGTGCGTGTCACGTCCGAGAGCGCGCGGCGCGGGGATGGCTCGGCCGCGCGCTCCGGGTATCCGATCCGGAGCGACACCAGACCTTCGTCCTGGGGAATGCCGATCACGTGGCTCCATTGCGGGCCGTATTCGTCCGGCTGTCGCAAGGCCGCGTCACGGGCGATGCGTTCGGTGATCTGGTTCATGTGCTGCATCGCGATTCCCTGTGCGGTCGCGGCGAGATGGATGTGTTGGATCAATCGGCCGCCGGCCAGGCGTGATTGTGGGTTGGCAACGTCGGGAACGCGAAGGATGCCGTAAGCGGTGGCGGTGGCGGTGTGTACGTCGCGAGTGCTCTTGAGCCAGAACGCATCCCCGCTGCTCCGTGATTGTGCGGGAAGGACCTTGGCCGCAGCCAGCATGGCGGGAGCCATCCCCTGGCCGTCAAGAGTCAGTCCGTCACGGTGGCGGTCGATGTCGCTGCGGTCGTTGCGAAACCACGCGAACGACTCTTCGGACATCGGAGTGTCGTCGATGATCGACTGCGTCGCGCGGACATACATTTCGCCGAGGGCACGTCTGCGGTCGGTGTCGGTGATCCATACGACATCGGGCGTCGGTTCACCGAGTCCCGGGGAGTCCGAGGTCAGTGTGGACAGCGCGGTCTCCGACACCGATCGGGAGGCGTACGGGCCGCGATTCGAATGGCGCAGACCGATTGCTTCGGCAAGCGCCCTGTCCTGCGTGCTGGGCACGACCCCCGGCTGCAGTGCGAGATGGGCGATGTGGCCGGCGTTGGCGTCGGGGAGTGGGGTGACCTCGGCGACGAGTCCGCGGGCACGTGCCGCGATTGCCATGTTCTCGATCGCGCAACCGAATCCGACCATACGTTCGCGGCCGTCGGAATCCATGATCGGCATCGCGCGAGTGGGATCGGCGTACAGGTCGATGCTGTCGGTGCCGACGACAAACGTCCACGGCTGGATGTTGTGGGGATTGGCGGCGAGGACTCCGGCGGCGACGATTCCGCCGACCCCTCGCTCGGATTGCCACTGCGTCCACAGGTCATACGGTGTGCCCTCGCCGGAGTCGAAGACACCGTTGGTCGCCGCGCGGATACCCACCGCCCCGCTGCCCACCACGACGAGGGCAAGTGCCCCCAGCCCGACGCCTTTCAGCACTGATCGACGGTTCAGGTGCGTTGTGGGCGGTGTTGACGCCTCTGGTTCGCCATCTTCGCCATCTTCGCCGGAACGCGAATCCGGGGGATCCTCGGGGGTAGATTCAGCACCGACCGATTCGGTGTCGTCTGCGTGTGATTCGTTGTCGCTCATGTCCATTCTCCTTGAGGTGGCAGTCCGAGTGCGAGACGACCGCGCTCGGTGAGTAGGGGTTCGATGATGGCAGTGTGCGCGCGGTGCGGATCGAAGAGATCTCGGCCGACGGCGTCGGCGAAGGGAACTGCAGTCTCCGCGACGAGCCACAACTGTGTGATGACGTCGCGAACAGAGGATGGTGGATCGGGCCGACGTATCAGCCCGTCGCCGATCACCGATTCCCCGATCGCTTCGAACAGGGCCAGTCGTCGCTCGAAGTTCGCGCGGTACATGGACCGCAACGTGGGGTCGGCGTGGAGCAGCGTGAACAGTTCGCGCGAGAAGAAGACGAATTCGGTGGTGACCGTGGCCTGCCGTCGCCCGGCCCACCAGAGGGTCTGCAGGATCTCGTCCGCCGTGCGGTTCTGATCGATGGGAGGCTCGGATCGCACGCTCCACTGCTCGTAGAGTGCCCGGACGATGTCTGCCTTGTCGGGGAACCAGTAGTAGAGGTTGCCTGGGCTGATGCCCGCCTCCCGGGCAATCCGTGCGGTGCTGACCGCTGCGGTGCCATCGGCGTCGAACAACCGTCGTGCGGTGTCCAGTATCTGCTCACGACGCGCTGCCACCCGTTGTGGTGTCCGACGAACTCTCATATTTGAATTATCACTCTAATAGAGAGATTGATCTAGTAGATCTCGGTGTGATCTATGGTCCACTTCCTCGGCGCGTGGGGTGGGGCATGAGCTGAGCCCGGTGGCAGGTCCGCTCACACAGAATGTGCAGAGCGCACTCGTGGCGGATCTCAGTCGGGATCTTCCTGGTGTCGCTGCGGAGTCGCCGACGGAGGGGCCGCGACTTGCCGGGTCACCATGTCGCCGGGTCACCATGTCGCCGGGTCACCATGTCGTGGACGAGCGCCGTCACGTAGTCGACCAGTTGTTGATGGGTGACGTCCTCGAGCCGCCCGTCGCTCCAGTCGACGAACAGTGTCGACAGTGCGCCGGTGAGTGCGCTGATGACGGACTCGCGTACCGCCGAGTGCCCGATCGAAGATCGCCATCAGCAGTTCGGTGCGGTCGGCGAAGCTCTCGTGGAAGTAGCGGGGGCTCAATCCGGCGTTGCGGGTGACCGCGCATCGTGACCGCGCGGCCCCCTCGGTGCCCATGAGGTCGAGCCCGGCGTCGACCCCCGATCACCGGATGGTGTGTGCGCGAGGGTCTACGCGTCGGCGGGATACCCGGAACCAATCAGTACACGGTGCCCGCCAAGCAGATCACGGTCGGTCCGGTGCTCAACTTCGGCTCCCTAAGCCTCGATCCACCGATCAGCTTTCTGGCGTGCCGTGAAAGGTGTTGAGCGCGTTCGGCCCGGCAGTGGGCGTGTGAGAGTCGCCGATCTCTGATGTCGGCGTGTTTCACTGGGTTTCGTGTCGGGGCCGCTGTCTGGCCGCTGGTTAGGGGTCAGGCTGGGTGTTGTGGTCCGATCGTGTTGCTGAACAGCAGGTTCCACTCGTGTTCCCATGGCCAGCGAGCGGGTAGGTGCATGGTGATGCGTCGGGCTGAGGACGCGATACGGGCCGGTATGCAGATCAGGGTGCGGCGGATCGTGGGGGTGGTGGCTTTGACCAGGCGTTTCCCGCCGAGACTGGCGGCGGCTCGGGTGAGGTTGAATGCGATGACCGCGCACACCAGCCAGGCGGCGTTCGCGCAGAACTTCCCCGACGGCAGATGCGCCAACGCGGACGCCTTGAGGTCGGCGTGGACCTGCTCGATGATCGCGTGACCGCGATGCGTCTTGTCGGCGGTGACGGTGTCGAGAGTGCTGGTGGTGAAGAACGCATGGAACCGCCACACCTCGAACAACCCGTCCCCGTCGGGCTGGAAGTCGGGAATGCGGCGCACCACCAGCCGCCCGGGAATCTGCAGGCGCTTGGCTTTGGAGGTGAACGCGGTGAACTCGATCTCGGCGACCTCGGCGCGCGACACCCACGTGCCGGTGTCCTCGTCGAAGACGGCATCGGTGTACTCGATCGCCGTCCAGGCATCGTCGGCGATCTCGCTGATCGCCGCCCGCACGTGCGAGTCCTGACGGACGGTGACCGACACCTGGCGCCGGCACGGATCGCGGTGGAAGATGGCACGGTGACCGTAGAACGCCGAGTCCGCGCGCAGCAGCACCTGGCCGGCAGCCTGTTTCGAGCGCAGACGTTTGAGCGTCGCCAGCGTGTCGGCGATCAATCGATGTGCGCCGCGTGCGGAGTTGCACGCCCCTTTGCGCAGACGCTGCGCGGCGATCACCGGTGCACCCTGCGCGGTGGTGAGGGTGGTGATCGCCGAGTTCAACCCGCGCACGCGGGTGTAGCCGAACCCGGCGCCCTGTTTGGCCGGGCCATGCACTTCGATGATCGAGTCGTCGATGTCGACCATCACCGGCCCGTCGATCCCGGCCAGCACCGGTGTCCGGGCATGCAACCCGGACAACAGGCGAGCGGCGATCGCATCGAGCTGGCGGACATGCCCGAAGGAGAACTCGCGCAGAAACGACCCCAACGTCGACGGGGCATACGGGTGATCGAACACCCGGCCCATCGCCCCGTGCCGCAACATGGTCATGTCATCGATGCTGTCAGCACCGGCGACCATCCCCGCGACCAGCGAGAACACCTTCCGATCAGGGTTGGCGCCTTTGTCGGTCGGCACCGTCAGATGCTCGCGGGCCAACCCTGACAGGCCCGCGCGTTCGGCCAGCGACATCACCGGAACCAACCCTGCCGCTGCGAGGAGATTCGGGTCATCACATGCTGCAGACCTGACCGGATGACTGTGAGACAATCGCATCTACGAGATGCCCTTCTGAGCGCGTGCATGGAACCCTAGACAAGTCCCATCCTCTCACTCAGACAGGGCATTTCGTCTCTCCCGCACCGCCCGCTTCCACACAAATCGGTGGATCGAGGCCAAGAGCACGGCTTAGCTTATCGGGTCATCGTCGGGTTCGGGTTGCATGCTGGCCAGGATCGGCAGGAACCAGGCGATGAGGGGACCGGGCACGCTGTCGAGAGCTTGCACAGCTGACTGGTAGCCCGTGCGGAACCGTCCTGTTCGGCTCTCAGTGGGGACGGGTGCTATCTCGGCGTGCTCACGGGCGTAAGAGTCAGCGCGATCCTTAGCCGCATAGGCAAGGTCACGGCACATGTCGAACAGGGCGGTTCCTCGGGTGTCCTGCATGCGCTGCCATGCCCGGTCTGCGGTTGCGTCCAGCCGTTGTTGGGTGGCGGTGATGGCGTCGTTCATGGGGCACCCCGGCGTAGAGGCCGAAGTGGATGCACACGGTCCACGCCAGGATCGGCAGGGCGTAGAAGCTGATGACCGTGAGGACGGTCAGGGCACCGCCGGCTAGCGCGCGACGGCTGAGGTGGGTGCGATTTGGCACCTTTGATGGGCTGGACATGAGGCTTGTTCCTTCCGGCTTGACCGATTGCCGAAGAGGTCACAAAAGCCCCGGTGAGGACACCCAACTGTTGACGGTCTGCTACACAACACGGGCCGTGTAGCAAGTCCAGAAACAACAAAACCCCTGCTGAACAGGGGTTCCATGGTGCCCTCGGTGAGACTCGAACTCACACTGGACGGGTTTTGAATCCGTTGCCTCTGCCAATTGGGCTACGAGGGCATGCTGCCGTGCGGGGGCTGCAGCAGACAAGTCTAGATGATCAGCCGGAGACGGTGACAGCCGGTACGCTTCGGTGCATCACCCGCCGAGTGCGGGGGGTGCGACCTGGTGTTTTCGGGTGTTGAACTCAATGCGGAGGAGGGGATGGTGACGGTGGTTGACAGTGCGTCGGTGACGCCGGCCGAACAGCAGACAACACATAAGGTGCTTGTCGCGGAGGATGACTCTCTCATCCGGATGGACCTCATCGAGATGTTGCGCGAGGAGGGATACGAGGTCGTCGGCGAGGCGCCGAACGGTCAGACCGCGGTCGACCTCACCGAGAAGCTGTCCCCGGATCTGGTGATCATGGACATCAAGATGCCGGTCCGCGACGGGATCGACGCGGCCGCCGAGATCGCGAGCAAACGTCTGGCACCGGTGGTGATGCTGACCGCGTTCAGTCAGCGTGACTTCATCGAGAAGGCCCGAGAGGCCGGGGCGATGGCCTATCTGGTCAAGCCCTTCACGAAGGCCGATCTGGTCCCGGCGATCGAGGTGGCGGTCAGTCGCTACCAGGAACTGCGGGAGCTGGAGAAGGAAGTCGCGTCGATGGCCGACCGACTGGAGACCCGCAAACTCGTCGAACGGGCCAAGGGCCTCCTGATGGAGAAGCAGTCTCTCTCGGAACCCGAGGCATTCAAGTGGATTCAGCGGGCTGCGATGGATCGTCGTACCACGATGAAGGCTGTCGCGCAGGTCGTGGTGGAGACGTTGGGTCCGCAGGAGTGAGCCAGACCGGTTGATGAATCGGGTTGCGATCACACGAGTTTCACGATCTTTACGTCGTGGCAATACGATCGCGTTAGCTTGACCTCAGCGATTCGCGGTTCCTGCGTCGTTGCGACGCACTGCATCGCAGACAACAGAATCACAAGGAGAGCATTGATGTCTTTTCGCTTTGTGAGAAGCGGTGCGGTGGTGTTCACCGCGGCTGCGGCACTTGCGGTGGCCGGCTGTAGTAGCTCCAGCTCGGATTCATCGGAGGGTGCCACGTCCTCGAGCACCACGGCCCAGTGCGACAACCCGCCGCAGGCCACACCCGGTCCGGTGAGTACGAGCGCGCTCAAGATCGGCACGCTTCTGCCCGAGACCGGCAGCCTCGCCTTCCTCGGGCCACCCATGATCGCCGGCACCAAACTCGCCGTCAAGGACGTCAATGCCGCGGGCGGTGTCCTGGACAAACCGGTACAGCTGGTGACCGGCGACTCGGGTGACACCACCACAGACACCGCCAACGCGACCGTCGACCGCGAGTTGGCAGCCGGAACGCAGGTCATCGTTGGTGCGGCATCATCCTCGGTGTCGTTGAAGGTCATCGACAAGATCGCCAACGCCGGTGTGGTGATGTTCTCTCCGGCCAACACCTCCGATCAGTTCACCTGCTACGCGGACAAGGGCATGTACTTCCGCACCGCACCGCCGGACGTCCTTCAGGCGCAGGCGCTCTCGCAGACGATGGCAGGCGACGGTGTGCAGCGCGTGTCGATTCTGGCCCTCAACGATCCGTACGGAACCGGTCTGGCCGATAACACCGTGAAGGACCTCGAGGCCGCGGGCATTCCGTCCGATCAGATTCAGAAGATCATCTACGATCCCAACGCCCAGTCGTTCAACGCCGAGGTCGACCAGGTCAAGAACTTCGATCCGGACGGCATCGCGGTGATCGGTTTCGACGAGTCGTCGAAGATCCTCACCCGTATGCACGAGGTGGGCATCGGGCCGACGGACGGCAAGAAGGTCTACGGCGTCGACGGAAACATGGGCAACGCGCTCGGCGAGGCCGTCGGTACGGGCCTGCTCGCCGGCATGAAGGGTACGACCCCGCTGACCAAGACCTCCAACGAGTTCCAGGCGGAATTGAAGGTTGTCGATCCTTCGTTGATCGATTTCAACTACGCGGGTGAAAGCTACGACGCGGTCATCATGTCGGCCTTGGCGGCAGCCAAGGCGAAGTCGACCGACGGCAAGGCGATCGCGGCGAACATCAACTCGATCTCCAACGGTACCGACAAGTGCACCACATACCAGCAGTGCCTCGATATGTTGGGGCAGGGCAAGGACATTCGCTACGAGGGTCCGACGGGCAACCTCGCGTTCAGTGCGTCGGGTGAGCCGACCAACGGGTCGTACGGCATTCTGGAGTTCAACGCCCAGAACAAGCTGGTCGAACCGGTCGGCAAATACATCACGGTGTCCGCGAACTGATGTGATCAAAGCCGAGGGCCGGAAGTGCGTTCAGCGCTTCCGGCCCCTCGGACGTTCGCGGTGCGTCTACGTGTCCTGCGCCGCGTGTCGCCCTTGCTGTTTCATCGTTGGCGCAGCGTCCGCCGACGTCTCGGAACTGCCCGCCAGCGTTCCCAAGTAGAGTTCGATGACCTTCGGATCGGACGCCAGGTTCTTTCCGGTGTCGGTGTATGCGTTGCGGCCTTGATCAAGGACATAGCCCCGGTCGCAGATCTGCAGACACCTACGCGCGTTCTGTTCGACCATGATGATCGACACCCCGGTGGCATTGATCGCCTTGCATCGGATGAAGACCTCGTCCTGGAACATCGGTGACAATCCGGCGGACGGCTCGTCGAGGAGCAGCACCGACGGTTCCATCATCAGTGCGCGTCCCATGGCGACCATCTGTCGTTCACCGCCGGAGAGGGCGCCCGCCTTGACCTTCCGACGCTCCGACAGCAGCGGGAACAGTTCGGAGACGACGTCGAACCGCTTACGAAATGTCTTGGGCCGCAGGTACACACCCATTTCGAGGTTCTCTTCGATGGTCAATGCCGAGAAGACGTTCTGGGTTTGCGGAACGTAGCCCACGCCTTTGTTGACCAGGATGTGTGCCTTCGCCGAGGTGATGTCCTCGCCACGCAGTGTGACCGAACCTCGACGGACGGGGATCAACCCGAACAGGGTCTTCAGCAAGGTCGACTTACCGGCGCCGTTGGGGCCGATGATGCCGACGATCTCACCGTCGTCGAGATAGAAATTGCAGCCCTCGAGAATGTTGATTCCCGGCAGGTATCCGGCGGTGATGTCGTCGGCGCGCAGCAGCGCGTTGACCGCGAGCCGCCTGTGTTCCTCGGGTGTCGCCGCGAGTTGGGCCGGCGTCAACGATCCGGTGTCCGGCGCGGGACCGGGGTCAGTGCTCACGAGTTGCCCTTCGTGTCGGTGGCCGGTGTGTCGGTCACGGGGCCCGGCTCGGACAGATCCCCGCCCTCCTCCAAGGTGGTTTCGATCGCGGCCTCGACCTGTTCGGCGATCACCGCGGTTGCGCCGATCGGTCGGCCCCGATCGTCGAACTCCAGCGGTTGATCGTGGTGGCCACCGAGATATGCGTCGACGACCGCCTCGTTGGCCCCGAGCTGGTCGGGAAGGGATTCGGCGATGATCTCGCCTTGCGCCATCACGACCACCCAGTCGCTGATGTCGCGGATGACGTCCATGTCGTGCTCGACGAAGACCACGGTCACACCGTCGTCGCGCAACGACTTGATGTGGCCCAGCAGGCTTTGTGTGAGCGCCGGGTTCACCCCTGCCATCGGCTCGTCGAGCATGACGATCTTCGGGTCGGTCATCAAAGCCCGCGCCATCTCCAGGAGCTTTCGCTGTCCGCCGGACAGGGAGCCAGCCAGATCGTCGGCCTTGGCGTCGAGCTTGAACCGGGCCAGGACCTCGTGGGCGCGTTCGGTGATCTCGCGTTCCTGGGCGCGCCACGTCCACGGCGCCAGCGCGGCCAGGAAGTGCTCTCCGCGTTGGCCGCCGGCCCCGAGTTTCACGTTGTCGAGGACGCTGAGCTTCGACAACGCCTTGGTGAGCTGGAAGGTGCGGACCATGCCGCGTCGTGCGACCTGATGCGGCACCATCCGACCAAGCGATTCACCGTCCAGCGACCACGTTCCGGTATCGGGTTTGTCGAAACCGGTGATGAGATTGAAGAACGTGGTCTTGCCGGCGCCGTTGGGGCCGATCAGACCAGTGATGGCTCCGCGTTGGATCTCAAGGTGATCGACCTGCACGGCCTTCAGCCCGCCGAAGGTCCGCGTGATGTGGTCGACGACGATGATCGGGTCGGGCTTGGCGCAACCCGGAGCCGGGTCGACGCTGCCGAAGATGTGCGCGCGTTGGTCGGCCGAGAGGGACTTGAGGTTGCTGCGTGCAGCCGCGGTGCGGTCGTGGGTGTCAGGCATCGAGTTGCACCTCCCGCTTGTTTCCGAGAATGCCCTGTGGTCGGAAGACCATCATCAGCATGATGGCGAGGCCGAGGATGACGTAGCGTACGGCGCCCACCTGTTGTTCCGACATCGACAACAGCGGGTGATCACCCGCGGTGGCCTGCCGGAGGAGAACGTCGGGGACGGCGAGCAGGAACCAGAACAGCATGGCGCCCAGCACCGGGCCGAACACTGTCGCGGCACCGCCGAGGATCAGCGCGCCGTAGGCGAAGAACGTCTGTGCCGTCGAGTAGAAATCAGGGTTGATCGACTGCGTGGCCAGCGAGTTGAAGACACCGGCAAGTGCGCCGATACAACCACCGAGAATCAGTGCCTGCATCTTGAAGAAATACGCGTTCTTCCCCAATGCGCGTGCGGCGTCTTCGTCCTCGCGTACCGCCTTGAGGACCCTGCCCCAGGGGCTGTGGGCCAGCAGGTAGACAACGAGGCAGAGTAGGGCGACGACGGTCCACCCGATCACCATGGCCCACAGATCGCCGCCGATGAACTTCACACCGAGGAACGAATACTGCTTGCCGTTGTCGAACGGGCTGGCGGCAAAGAAGGGGCCGCCATACCCGTAGATCCCGTTGGTCGAATGCGTGAAGTCGTCGGTAGAGGTCGATCGAAAGATCAGCCGGAGGATCTCCGAGGCCGCGATGGTGACGATGGCGAGGTAGTCGGCGCGCAGTCGCAGTGTCGGGAACCCGAGTAGCACGGCCAACAGTGCGGCAGCGGCGATGCCGACGATCGCACCGAGCCACAAGGGCTGGTCGTAGTTGACCGCCATGATCCCGACGCCGTAGCCGCCGAGAAGCGCGAACCCGATCTGACCGAAGTTGAGCAGGCCTGCGTACCCGAAGTGCAGGTTCAACCCGATCGCCAGGAGTGCGTAGAAGATCGCCGACGGCCCGATGAGCTGCGCGAAGGAAATCTGAAATGCGGAGATGATGTCCATGTCAGCCGATCCTCGCTCGCGATCCGAGAATGCCCTGAGGCCTGATGGTCAAAATGATGATCAGGATGAGCAGGCCACCGACGTACTTCAGGTCGGGGCTGAGCCAGTACGTCGACAATTGCACGACGAGGCCGACGATCACGCAACCGAGAAGTGCGCCATAGGCGGTTCCCAGACCGCCCAACGTGATGCCTGCGAACATCAGCAGCAGGAGTTTGAAACCCATCTCCCATTGCACTCGTCCGCCGAGTTCGGAGAGCCCGAGTAGGACGCCACCCAGGGTGGCCAACCCCCCCGCAAGCGCCCAGACGAACAGGATCACCCGGTCGACGTTGATTCCCGACGATGCGGCGAGATCGCGGTTGTCGGCGACTGCCCGCATCGCCTTGCCGATCCGTGTTTTCTGCAGCATCAGCGCCACCGCCAACAAGGTGACCAGACTGATGATGATGCATGCCAGGTTGATCGGGGTGATGGCGAAGGCCCCAGAACCGATCTGCGTCTGGACCTGATAGTCGACGAATGCCTCGGAGCGGTCGGAGAAGAAGATCAGGATCAGATAGCGCATCACCAATGCGAGCCCGATCGAGACGACGAGCATTGCCACGAGGCCAGTTCGCCGCCTTCGCAGCGGACGCCAGATCCCCAGCTCGTTGACGACGCCGACACCGATCCCGATGACGACCGCGATGACGGTCGCGGCGATCAGCTGAATCCCGAACTTGACGTTGAGCACCCACGCGATCACCGCTCCGAGAGTGACCAGCTCACCGTGGGCGAAGTTCGTCAGTCCCGTGGTGCCGAAGATGAGACTCAGGCCGACCCCGCTGATGGCGATGATGAGACCGAAACGCAGGCCGTCGATGGTCAGACGGGTGAACTTGGCCAGCGGCGATACCTCGGCACTCGATCGTTTGGCGCCGAAGGAGAAGATCACCGGGCGAGCGGTGCCGGAGCTGACGTCGACGGGCAGCTCCTCCTTCTGCACCTCGATTCCTTCCGGCAGGCTGCTCTTCTCGATTGCGATCGTGTAGTTACCGGGTGGCACCATGAGTTGCCACGTTCCGGTCGCCGACGAGGTGGCGGTGGCCACGACCTTGCCGCCGGAGTCGGTCGCCGTGACCTTCACGCCGGCGATCTTCTCCGAACCGTTGCGCAACGTACCGAACACCTGGACGTCGTTGGGTGCGGCTGTGGCGGTGCTGGCACCGATCACTCCGCCCAGCAGCGACGCCGCGAGCGCGAGGAAGAGGATGATCGTGACTCTGCGGATGCGGGGCGGTGTGGACGCCGCGTGCCTTTCGGGTCTGGCGCCGACAAGAATCCCACCCGGCCCACCACCCTCAAAAGACATCTGCCGATCGGGCTCGGACATCGACTGGTTTACCTCCCAGGTGGATCGGATGGTGCCGGCGCGTAGGCCGACCGCACGCGCACCTGCCGGAGAGTAGCCTCACCGCCTTCGCGAGATGACGACATCGAGGTTTCCCAGATGTAACATCTGCATACCGCGAGTTCAGGACGTTGCGTGCGACCGCACAGGTTGGTGTCCGAGCCCATCACTAGACTCGCAGGGGTGAGTCCCGCGACCAACGTTTCCCGCATTCCGGACAAGTCCGCCTCGGAAAAGACCGCCCCCCAGACGAAGACGCGCGCCAAGGCCGACACACAACCGGTGTTGATGTTGCTCGACGGGCATTCGTTGGCCTACCGTGCCTTCTTCGCGCTGCCCGCGGAGAACTTCCGGACCGAGACCGGCCAGCACACCAACGCGGTGTACGGCTTCACCTCGATGTTGATCAACCTGCTGCGCGACGAGGAACCGACGCACATCGCGGCCGCGTTCGATGTGTCCCGCAAGACCTTCCGCTCCGACATGTACCCCGAGTACAAGGCGCAGCGGTCGAAGTCGCCGGACGAGTTCAACGGTCAGGTCGACGTGACCAAGGAGGTCCTCGACGCGCTGGGTATCCAGGTCATGGCCATCGAGGGCTACGAGGCCGACGACATCATCGCCACCCTGGCCACCGAGGCCGAGGCGCAGGGTTTCAAGGTTCTCGTCGTCACCGGTGACCGTGACTCGCTGCAACTCGTCGACGACTCGGTCACCGTGCTCTACCCCAAGAAGGGTGTGTCCGAGCTGACCCGCTTCACTCCCGAAGAGGTGGAGAAGAAGTACGGTCTGACGCCTGCGCAATACCCCGACTATGCGGCGCTGCGCGGTGACCCCAGTGACAACCTGCCGGGTATTCCCGGCGTGGGGGAGAAGACCGCCTCCAAGTGGATTCGCCAGTATGGTTCGCTGGCCTCCCTCGTCGATCACGTCGACGAGGTGAAGGGCAAGGTCGGAGACGCGCTGCGGGCCAACCTGGCATCGGTGCAGACCAATCGACAGCTCACCGAACTGATTCGTGACATGCAGCTGCCGGCCGGGCCGCAGGATCTGGCCCGGGTCGGCTGGGACCGCGATCGCATCCACCAGCTCTTCGACGATCTGGAATTCCGCGTCCTGCGCGATCGGCTGTTCTCGACCCTGAGCTCGGTGGTGCCCGAGGCCGAGTCCGGGTTCGATCTCGACGGTTCGGTCCTCGGCGCCGGTGAGGTCGGTGGATGGCTGAGCGAGCATGCCCGCACCGGGCGGGCCGGACTGACCATCACCGCCCCGCACACCGTCGTCGGTACCGACGTCAACGGCATCGCGATCGCCGCGGCCGACGGTGTCTCGGCATATGTGGACATCACCCAGCTCGACCCGGCCGACGAGAAGGCCCTCGGTGAGTGGCTCGGTGACACCGGCATCGCCAAGGCTCTCCACGAGACCAAATGGGCCATCCACGCATTGCGATCCCGGGGGTGGGTGCTGCGTGGGGTCACCAGCGACACCGCGCTCGCGGCCTATCTCGTCCGTCCCGGACAGCGCACCTTCAACCTCGACGACCTCGCACTGCGGTACCTGCGGCGCGAATTGCGTGCCGACGACGGTTCCGGGGATGCGCAACTGTCGCTGCTCGATGACGACGGCGGGCTGGGCGAGCAGGCCGAACATCACATGCTCGAGGCACGAGCGGTCGCCGAACTCGCCGACGTCCTCGACACCGAACTCGACCGCATCGACTCTCGCGCACTGCTCACCGAGATGGAACTGCCGCTGTTGTTCGTCCTCGCCGATCTCGAGGCCGCCGGGATCGCCGTCGACGTCGAGCATTTCGGTGACCTCGAGGAAGAGTTCGCCGAGCGGATCCGCACCGCCGCCGAGGCCGCCTACGAGGTGATCGGGGAGCAGATCAATCTCGGCTCACCCAAGCAACTGCAGACGGTGCTGTTCGACAAGCTCGACATGCCGAAGACCAAGAAGACCAAGACCGGCTACACCACCGATGCCGACGCCCTGCAGACCCTGTACGAGAAGACCGAGCATCCGTTCCTGGCGCATCTGCTCGAACACCGTGATGCGACCCGGCTCAAGGTGACCGTCGACGGGCTGCTGAAGTCGGTGGCCGACGACGGTCGCATTCACACCACCTTCAATCAGACGGTGGCCGCGACCGGGCGGCTCTCGTCGACCGAACCGAATCTGCAGAACATCCCCGTTCGCACCGATGCCGGGCGCCAGATCCGGCGCGGTTTTGTGGTCGGTGCCGGGAGCGGAGCGAGCGGGCCGGGTGGAAGCGGTGAGGGTTTCGACGATCTGATGACGGCCGACTACAGCCAGATCGAGATGCGCATCATGGCGCATCTGTCGGAGGACGCCGGTCTGATCGAGGCGTTCAACACCGGTGAGGATCTGCACAACTTCGTCGGGTCCCGTGCGTTCGGGGTGCCCATCGACGAGGTGACCACCGAGATGCGGCATCGTGTCAAAGCGATGTCGTACGGACTTGCCTACGGGCTCAGCGCCTTTGGGCTCGCCGCCCAACTACGGATCAGTCGTGACGAGGCCAAGGAACAGATGGAGGCCTACTTCGCCCGGTTCGGCGGAGTGCGTGACTACCTCCGCGACGTCGTCTCCGAGGCACGTCGCAACGAGTACACCGCAACGCTGTTCGGGCGTCGCCGCTACCTGCCCGACCTCAACAGCGACAATTGGCAGCGCCGCCAATCGGCCGAACGGATGGCCCTCAACGCGCCCATCCAGGGCACCGCCGCCGACATCATCAAGGTGGCCATGATCAACGTGCACAAGCGGCTTGCGGCCGAAGGGCTGCGGTCGCGCATGCTGCTGCAGGTGCACGACGAACTCGTCGTCGAGGTCGTCGACGCCGAACGTGAGCAGGTCGAGGCGGCGGTCCGCGAGGAGATGGGGTCGGCGATCACCCTGTCGGTGCCACTGGAGGTGTCCGTCGGGTACGGCCGGTCCTGGGACGATGCCGCGCACTGAGGGCTGATTCTTGAGAATGGACGGCTACGACGAACCGCCGCGGCAACGATCACCCTGGGTGATCCCCGTCATCGTGGGAGTGGTGGTCGGGGTGATCGTCGTCGGCGCGGTCATTGTCGGCGTGAAATTATCACGGGGACAATGGAACTCGGTGGAAGCCGAGTCCGATTCGGGATCGACCACGAGCACCGTCGTGATCACCGAGACCGCCCCCGCGACCACGCCGACCACCGCCGAGACCAGCCGACCCTCGTCGACTGAGGACTTGGACGATTCCGGTGGTGGGGCCGATTCCGGTGGTCCGGACGGCGATGACACAGGCACCCCCGACCTGCCCGTGCCGCCGATTGCCGACACCGAGTGGTACGCACAGTTCGGCGCGTTCGATGACTACGGCGGCGCGGAGGCCGTACGCGACGAACACTACGGTTCGCTGATCCTGCCGGGTGAGATGGTGGGCTCGTCAAGCCGTTACGTGGTGGCCCGGCCGACCCGGTCGCGCGGTGACGCGGAGGACGTGTGCGCGCAGTTCTCCGACGGTGCGTGCATCGTCAAACACAGGAGCTGACACGACGTGACGGTACGTATCGGAGTCCTCAACGGCGACGGCATCGGCCCGGAGATCGTGCCGGTCGCGGTGGCCGTCGCCGATGCCGCGGCGGCGCATGAGGGATTCGAATTCGATTGGCTGTCCTTGCCTTTGGGGCGAGGGGCGATCGAGTCCCACGGCACGCCGATACCCCAACAGACCCTGGAGGCGCTCGATGCGCTCGACATCTGGGTACTCGGCCCACACGATTCGGCGGGCTACCCCGAACGCTTCGCCGGCGATCTGACACCCGGCGCGGTGATCCGGAAACGCTACGGCCTCTACGCCAACCTGCGCCCGTGCCGCGGCCTTCCGGGCGTGGGCGCGCTCGCACCCGAGATCGACGTCGTCATCGCCCGGGAGAACTCCGAAGGGCTCTACGCCGACCGCAACATGGCGGTCGGGTCGGGGGAATTCATGCCGACCCCGGACATCGCGTTGGCGGTCGGGGTGATCACACGGGCCGCAACCGAACGCATCGCACGGCAGGCGTGTGAGTTGGCCACGGAGAGATCGGGCCGGTTGACGATCGTGCACAAGGCCAACGTGCTGACGATGACCACCGGACTGTTCCGCGACGTGTGCCGGGAGGTCGCCGCCGGATACCCCGACCTGACGGTGACCGACGCGCACGTCGACGCCATGGCCGCCCTGCTGGTGCGCCGGCCCGGCGACTTCGACGTGATCGTCACCGAGAACCTCTTCGGCGACATCCTGTCCGACCTCGCCGGTGAACTCGCCGGGTCGCTCGGCATGGCCGGCTCGATCAACTGCTCGGACACCGTCGTTATGGCGCAGGCATCGCACGGCGCGGCGCCCGACATCGCAGGGCGCGGCGTCGCCAACCCGATCGCGATCATCTCGTCCACCTCGAAGGCGTTGCGGTGGTACGGCAGGCGCACCACCGACGAGAGATTGACACGCGCCGCCGACGCGATCGATGCGGCGGTCACAGCGGCACTTGCCGACGGTGCGCTCACTCCCGATCTGGGTGGTTCGGCGACGACGGTGCAGGTGGGCGAGCGGGTGATCGCTCACCTGGACGGTCAGATCGGCTCAGCCGGTTAATCTTTCGTAACCAACCGGTGAAGTGGCCGTTCAGGCAGTAAGTTCAGACGCCGGACACGGCAGTTTCGATTGGTTCAAACCTGCTCCGATGTCGGGGCGTGAAGGGGATGTGTGATGCGCGAGCGTTCAATCCGATCAGCAGCGATGCGGCTGCCGGGGATTCTCACGTTGTTGCTGGCGGTGATCGCGCTGGTGGTGGCGGGTTGCTCGAACGACGAGTCGACCGAGGGGAGCGGCGGTACCACCGCAATCCAACCCATCACCGTCGACGTCGCGAAGCAAGCCGACATCGCATCGCTGCTGCCCGCCGAGCGGTGAGTGTCAAGCTGTGGTGAGTCAGTTCCCGATTTTGTTGTGTTATGCGGTGGGTTGGTGGTGCAGGTTGATGGCGACGCGTTGCTGCGGTCGTTTGACTGTGGGTGGTTGGTGGAAACGTTCGGGGTGGTCTCGGTGGTAGGTGTTGATGGCCCCGACACGGCGGTCGTGGGCTTGGGTCCAGGTGCCGTTGTACACCGATTGCGGTGTGTGCAGGGCGATTCCGGAGTGGTGGTGGCGGGTGTTGAACCAGACGACGTAGTAGTCGATCCAGTCGCGCGCGGCCTCGAGGGTGTCGAAGACTCCGGGGTAGCCAGGCCGGTATTTCATGGTCCTGAACTCGGACTCCTTGAAGGGGTTGTCGTTGGAGGTGCGGGGACGGTTGAACGACAGCTCGATGTCCATCTCCTCGCAGAGTTCGGCGAGTGCCGTTGATCGCATCGGTGCCCCGTTGTCGGAATGGATGACTCTGGGGGCGCCATGACGGTCGATTGCTTCGGCGAACATCGCCGCAGCGATGTCGTCATTCTCATTTAGTGCCACGCAGTGGCCAATAATGTTGCGGGAGTACAGATCCTGAATCACGTATGCCTTGAATGCCTGCCCCATGTAGGTGGCTTTGAGGTCAGTGATATCCCACATCCAGACCTGCCCGGGACCATCAGCAACCACCACCGGCGCGGCCCGTTTCGGGCGGTGACGGCGCAGCGGACTGCGCGGGCGTTGGTCTTGATCAATGGTGTTGGCGACCCGGTACCACTGACGCAACGACCCCAGGTAGATCCCGTCGTCCCAGGTCGAGGCGAACGCGTTGAGCA